>LIQL01000493.1 GCA_001418405.1 Streptomyces diastatochromogenes
GGTGTGGGTGGGCTGCTTCGGTGTGGGGGGCTCCGGTGTGTGGGTGCCGGGGTGTCAGCCTTCGGGTGTGGAGGAGACGTCCCCGATGGGGGATGAGGCCGCGGAGGTCGCAGGGTTGGGCTTCCTTGGTAGTTGTCCCTTGGCGCGCGCATCGTCGTCGCCCGTCGTCGCCCGTCGTCGGCCGACGACGGCTGACGTCAGGCCGGTGTGGCGTCGGCCGGTGTGGTGTCCGTCGGGGTTGTGTGTGCTCGGGCCGCGGCGGTGTCCGTTTGGGCCCGGGGCCGGGCCGTGTTGGTTCCGGTCTTGGGCGTGCTGGCGTCGGCTCCGGGTGAGGTGGCCGCGGTGTCGGGTGCGGCGAGGTCGGGGTGTTGTCGGTTGAGGTCCGTTCGTTGCTGACGGCTGAGGCCGAAGAAGTAGGTGGCGACGAAGCCGACCGCGTAGCCGATGAGTAGGCCGAGGGCGTAGACGGCGAGCGTCGTGCCGAACGACTGGTTGCCCTTGACCAGGGGGAAGAGGGCCCAACCGGACGGGCCGATGGCGGTGGAGCCGACGGCGTCGCCGAGTTGGTTGAAGAGGCCGACGAAGCCACCGCCGAACGCGCCGCCGAGGCAGGCGGTGATGAACGGTCGGCCGAGGGGGAGCGAGACGCCGTAGATCAGGGGCTCGCCGACGCCGAGGAAGCCGGCGGGGAGGGCGGAACGGATCGTCGCACGGATCGAGTGGTTGCGGCGGAGACGGACGTAGACGGCCATGGCGGCGCCGACCTGGCCCGCGCCGGCCATGGCGAGGATCGGGAGGAGGGTCGTGTAGCCCTGCTGTTCGATCAGGGTGGTGTGGATGGGGATGAGGGCCTGGTGCAGGCCCAGCATGACGAGGGGGAGGAAGAGAGCGCCGAGGAGGAACCCGGCGACGGCGCCGCCGTGGGCGAGCAGCCAGTCGGCGGCCGTGCCGATGGCGGTGGAGACCTCACCCGCGACGTACATCAGGCCGAAGACGGTGACCAGGCCGGTGAGGAGGACAGTGAGGGTGGGGGTGAGGAGCACGTCCAGGGACTCGGGGACGCGCCTGCGGAGTTGCTTCTCCAGTTGGGCGGCGAGGAGGGCGGCGCCGGAGGCGGTGGCGAGGGCGAACATGCTTCTGCGCACGGGGAACCCTTCTGTTAGGAAAGTTTCCTTACCGCGCGCCAATCTGGCCGTTCTTACGTGTCCGCGTCAATGCACGTACCGGCCACGCCACGGCTCCCGGACCAGGCCGATCCCCGACGTGCGGCGATCGACCTGGTCAGCCCGACTACGCTCCGGCGCCCCCGGCCCGGACCAGCCCCGTCTCATACGCGAGCACCACCGCCTGCACCCGGTCCCGCAGGCTCAACTTGGTGAGGATCCGGCCCACATGGGTCTTGACCGTGGCCTCGGACAGCACCAGCCTCGCCGCGATCTCGCCGTTCGACAGCCCCTGCGCGACCAGCAGCAGCACCTCCCGCTCACGGTCGGTCAGCCGCCCCAGCTCGGGCCGCGCGGGCTCGCCGGAGGTCGCGGGCAGCATCGGCGTGAAGCGGTCCAGGAGGCGGCGGGTGGTCGACGGGGCGACGACCGCGTCCCCGCTGTGCACCGCCCGGATCGCGGCGAGGAGTTCGTTCGGCGGCACGTCCTTGAGCATGAAGCCGCTGGCGCCGGCCTTCAGCGCGGAGAAGGCGTACTCGTCCAGGTCGAAGGTGGTCAGGATGAGGACCTTCGGGGTGCCCTCCGGCTGCCCGCCGCCGCAGATCCGGCGGGTGGCCTCGACGCCGTCGAGGTGCGGCATCCGGACGTCCATCAGGATCACGTCCACCTCGGCGGTCCGCAGCACCTCCAGGGCCTGCACTCCGTCGCCCGCCTCGGCGACGACCTCCATGTCGGGTTGGGCGGCCAGCACCATCCGGAAGCCGGTGCGCAACAGCACCTGGTCGTCGACGAGCATCACGCGGATGGTCATGGCAGGGAGATCCCTTCACGGGTCGGCAGGAGCGGACGGGACGCAAGCGCCCGGGGCGACGGCGAGGAGGCCGGGGACGAGCACGCCCGATGCGAGCACGGTAGCGACCGGCCCGCCGACCACGTGCGCGGCGGCGGGTGGAGCGGGCGCCGACGGGGCCGGGCCACTCGGCCACCGCTCCCCCGCGCGGCCGGACGGCTCGCGACCGGCCGGCTCATCGGTCCGCCTTGAGTGGCAGGACCGCGTTGACGCGGAAGCCGCCGCCCGACCGTGGCCCGGCGTCGAGGATGCCGCCGACCATGCCGACCCGCTCGCGCATCCCGATCAGCCCGTGGCCGAGCCCGTCCGCGCCGCCCGCCTCGTAGAGCTCGTGTTGGGCGCCCCGGCCGTCGTCCTCGACGAGCAGGTCGAGGTCGTCGTCCCGGTAGGTGAGGCGGACGGTGGCGCTGACGTCGGGGCCACCGTGCTTGCGGGCGTTGGTCAGGGCTTCCTGGACGATGCGGTACGCGGTCAGCTCGACGCTGCTGGGCAGCGGACGCGGCTCGCCGACCACCCGGAAGTCGACCGGCAGTCCGGCGCCCCGGACCTGGTCGATGAGGTCGGCGAGCTGCTCGACACCGGGCTGCGGCACGTACTCCCCGCCCTCGGCCTGCTCGCCGGTGCGCAGCACGCCCAGCAGGCGGCGCATCTCGGCCAGGGCCTGCCGTCCGGTGCCCGAGATCGTCTCCAGTGCCTGGCGGGCCTGTTCGGGTGCGGCGTCGAGGACGTAGGCGGCGCCGTCGGCCTGGACGACCATCACCGAGACGTTGTGCGCGACGACGTCGTGCAGTTCGCGGGCGATCCGGGCGCGTTCGGCGGCGACCGCGATCCGCGCCTGGGCCTCGCGTTCCTTCTCCAGGCGGCTGGCCTTCTCCTCCAGCTGCGCCCAGTAGGCCCGGCGGGTGCGTACCGAGTCGCCGAGCACCCAGGCGAGTACGAACGGCATGGTGAGCAGCACCATGAAGAAGACCACCGCCCACACGGGCATGGCGATGGGGCTGTCCCGGAAGCGGAGCTGTGAGAGGCCGGGGGCGATCAGGGCACCGGCCAGTGCGAAGCGTGAGGCCCAGCGGCGGGCCGAGGTCTCGGAGGCAACGGTGTAGATGATCACCATCATCGCGAAGTCGCCCATGTTGGGCGGCACGTTCAAGATCAGCTGGCCGAGGCCGAGGGCGGTGGCCAGCAGCAGCATCTTGACCGGGTACTTCCGGCGCAGGGCGATGACCAGGCACAGGCCGGCGCTGAAGAGCAGGGCGATGATCTTGCCCTCAAGGCCCGACCGGGAGATGACCCACAGCCCGCAGAACCCGAAGAGGAGGAAAGCCCAGAAGCTGTCCACCCCCGTCGGGTGCCTGCGGAAGAAGTCATAGAGGCGCTGCACGTAACCCAGCGTAGGCAGCGCCGGCAGGCTGCGGAGTCAACCGGAGGAGCGATCCTCTTCCATCGGGCCTACTCCCCTAGGTGGAGGCCACATGCGCCAATCGTGTCGCCGCTGGGGTTGACCCATGATCATCTGCGGGGCGGAACCGTGCTCTCGTGGCGCGGCCGCTCGCCTGCCGGGCCCCGGAACACGGCCCCGAGCAGGGCGCTTCTCCTCTGCCCGCGGACTCATACCGTGGGCCGACCACCACACCACGGGGCGACGCCCAGCAGCTTCCGTCGCCCCCCGTACCGTGGTCCGTGTGACGAACAGGGGACGCGGGCACGCGCCGAACGAAGGACGCGAACGCGTGGCGAACGAGCACCGGTGCGCCCAGCGGCCCGGCGACGACGGCCTCCCGCCCGCCCCCGAGGCCCCGGCCGACGGCCTCCGGCCCGCGCCCCGCGCCGGAGCCGACACCACCTGGCGCGGCTGGCAGGCGGCGACCGAGCAGGCGCTCTACGGTCCCGACGGGTTCTACACGCGCCCCGGCGGCCCCGGTCCCGCCGGTCACTTCCGCACCTCCGTCCACGCCTCTCCGCTGTACGCCGGTGCCGTCGCCGCGCTCCTGCGCCGGGTCGACGCCGCGCTCGGGCACCCCGGCGAGCTGGCCCTGGTCGACGTCGGCGCGGGCCGCGGCGAGCTGTTGGGCGGCGTCCTGGCCGCGCTCCCCGAGGACGTGGCCGCGCGGACCCGCCCGTATGCCGTCGAACGCGCCGCGCGCCCCGAGGGCCTCGACCCCCGGATCGCCTGGCTCGCCGACCTGCCCGCGCCGGGCTCGCTCACCGGCCTGCTCTTCGCCAACGAGTGGCTGGACAACGTCCCGGTGGACGTCGTCGAGACGGACGCCGAGGGGGTGCCGCGCCGCGTCGAGGTGCGCGCCGACGGCACGGAACGGCTGGGCGCCCCCGTGGACGGCCCGGACGCGCAGTGGCTGGCCCGCTGGTGGCCGCGGGCCGCACCGGACGCCGCCGGCCCCGCCCCCGGGCTGCGCGCCGAGATCGGTCGCCCTCGGGACGCCGCCTGGGCGCGTGCCGTCGGCGCCCTGCGCACCGGGCTCGCGGTTGCCGTCGACTACGCCCACGACCGCGCCGACCGGCCGCCCTTCGGTACCCTCACCGGCTTCCGGGCGGGCCGCGAGGTCCGTCCCGTCCCGGACGGCAGCTGCGATGTCACGGCACACGTGGCGCTCGACGCGTGTGCCGGGCCGGCCGCCGAGCGGCTGACCCAGCGGGCCGCGCTGCACGCCCTCGGCGTGACCGGCCGGCGCCCGCCGCTGTCCTTGGCCACCACCGACCCGGCGGGCTACCTCCGGGCGCTCGGCGCCGCCGGTGCCGCCGCGGAACTGACCGACCCGGCCGGCCTGGGCGGCTTCGGCTGGCTGCTGGAACCGGTCGGCGGCGCCGCCTGCGCCGGCCTGCTCGCCGCCGACGACGCGGGCTGACCGGGGCACCGGCCGGCCGGCCCGAGCGTCCGGCCCGGCCCTCGGACGGGCCGGTCCACACCACGGACCGCCCCGCTCCGCGGCGTCGCGCCCTGCGACACTGTCCCCATGACGGAGACGACGGTCGGCATCGGCGGCGCGGCGGAAAGCACCGACATGGTGTTGAACATCGGCCCGCAGCACCCCTCCACGCACGGCGTGCTGCGGCTGCGCCTCGTCCTGGACGGCGAGCGCATCCGGCACGCCGAGCCGGTGATCGGGTACATGCACCGCGGCGCCGAGAAGCTCTTCGAGGCCCGCGACTACCGCCAGATCATCATGCTCGCCAACCGCCACGACTGGCTGTCGGCGTTCTCCAACGAGTTGGGCGTGGTGCTCGGCGTCGAGCGGATGCTCGGTATGGAGGTCCCCGAGCGCGCGGTGTGGACCCGGACGCTGCTCGCCGAGCTGAACCGCGTGCTGAACCACCTGATGTTCCTCGGCTCGTACCCGCTGGAACTGGGCGGCATCACCCCGGTCTTCTACGCCTTCCGCGAGCGCGAGGAGCTCCAGACGGTCATGGAGGAGGTCTCCGGCGGCCGGATGCACTACATGTTCAACCGCGTCGGCGGCCTCAAGGAGGACCTGCCCGCCGGCTGGCTGGGCCGGGCCCGGCAGGCCGTCGCCGACGTCCGCTCCCGGATGGGCGTCTTCGACGACCTCGTCCTCGGCAACGAGATCTTCCGCGGCCGTACCCGGGGCGTCGGTGTGCTGTCCCGCGAGGCGGTGCACGCCTACGGCGTCTCCGGGCCGATCGCCCGGGCGTCCGGCGTCGACTTCGACCTGCGGCGCGACGAGCCCTACCTCGCGTACGGCGACCTCGGGTCGACGCTCCAGGTGGTCACCCGGGACGAGGGCGACTGCCTGGCCCGGTTCGAGTGCCTGCTGGCGCAGACCCACAACTCCCTCGACCTGGCCGACGCGTGCCTGGACCGGATCGCGGAGTTGGCGCCCGGTCCGATCAACCAGCGGCTGCCCAAGGTCCTCAAGGCCCCCGAGGGCACGACCTACGCGTGGACCGAGAATCCGCTCGGCATCAACGGCTACTACCTCGTCTCCAAGGGCGAGAAGACCCCGTACCGCCTGAAGTTGCGCTCCGCGTCGTACAACAACATCCAGGTGCTGACCGAGTTGCTGCCGGGGACCCTGGTGGCCGACATGGTCGCCATCTTGGGCTCGATGTTCTTCGTGGTCGGCGACATCGACAAGTAGCCGAGCGGCGGGGCGGGCGGCCGGGGCGCCGCTGGCTGCGCGCGCACGACACGGCGGCGGGGAGTTCGTCCACAGGCTGTGGACGAACTCCCCGCCGCTCGGTGCGTCTACGGGTCTTCGGCGCTCAGGAGATGGCGCTGCGCAGTTCGGCGAGGTCGAGCTGCTCGGTCTCGTCGTGGGCGGTCAGGTCGATGACCTCACCGGCGCCGTGCGTGGTCTCCCCGTCGGCGGTCGCGCCGTCGGTCGCCTGGTGCGCGCCGTCGGTGCCGGCGTCCGCGGACTTCTCGGGCGCCGCGGCGGCCTCGTCGGCGGCCTGCGGGAGCGCCGCCCGGGCCGGGACGCGGGCCTGCGCGCGCGCCGACTGCTCGGCGACCGCCTCGTCGCCGACGACGTCCGCCAGGTCCTCCTCCAGGGGGGCGGTCGGCTGGTCGTGCGGGACGGTGGCGTTGCCGAAGAAGTCGAAGCCGCCCAGCGTGCGGGACACGGAGGGGCGCGGCGGGGCGATCGCGGCGGCGGCCGGCACCGGGCGGAGCTCCGGTCCGCCCACCCCCTGGGCAGCGGCCGCCTCGGGCTTCCCCTGGTCGTCGGCCCCGGGCTTCTGCTGGGGGCCGGTGCCGTCCTCGCCGGCGGCGCGCTGCCGGGCGGCGTTGCGGGGCAGCTCGCGCAGGGCGCGGTCCGCCTCGGCGAACGTGGCGGCCGGCCGGGCCGCGGGCGGGCCGTCGGGGCGCCGGGCGGTGGAGGCGTGGCGTCCGCCGCCGGTCCCCGGCTCGCGCCGGGCCGGGACGAGTGCGCCGCCGGCGGACGGCTGCCCGGCCTCGATGGCGAGCAGTCGGCGGCCCTCCAGGGCGCTGGCCCGCTCGGTCTCGGCGGTGGCGTAGCGGCGCAGCAGGGCGGCGTGCTCGCTGCGCAGGCGGGCGAGTTCGGCGCGTTTGGCGCGGAGCTTGGCGTCCAGGCCGGCGCGGATCTCGCGCGATTCCTCGACGTCCGTCTCCAGTTCGGCGACGCGTTCCTCGGTGCGCCACTCGTCGCGCGCCCGGGCCCGGGTCAGCTCGGCGACCCGCTTGCCGGCCTTGCGGTCCCAGGTGCGCAGGAGGACGGCGCCGGTGACCGCGGCGGCCGCGGCACCGGCGGCGAGCACCCGTTGCACGAGGTCGTCGCCGACGAACCATGCGCTCGTGGCACAGGCAATTGACGCACCGGCGACCGTCGCGGGAGGAAGCAGCCGGTGGAGGGGTGGGGAATGGCGGTGGCGTCCTCGTGGCATGGCCAGAAACTTACCGTGCGTGCGAGACCTATGGGGCCCCGCATACGCATCCGTTTCGCGCTGGTTACTTCTTGACCAGTCCCTTGGACTCCAAATAGGCCGTTGCCACATCGGCGGGCTTCAAGCGCTCGGCATCGACCTTGCGGTTCAAGTTGATCAAGTCCTCGGTCGTCAGCACCTTGGTGATCTTGTTGAGCGCGGTCTCGATCTCCTTGTCGGCGGCCTTCTTCGCATTCAGCACGGGCAGCACGTTGTCGGCGTTCTGCAGCTTCTTGTCGTCCTGCAGAAGCACCAGGCCGAAGTTGTCGAGAGTGGCGTCCGTGGTCGTGGTGAGCACCAGTTGGTCGGTGCCGTCCTTGACCGCCTGCTTGGCCTGCGGGGTCCCCACGCCCTTGGGATCGATGGCCTCGACGCCGATGCCGTAGGTGCTCTCCAGGCCGGGCTTGCAGAACACCCGCGTCTCGCACTCCTCACCCGCCGCGAGTTTGATCTTCTCGTGCGAACGGCCCAGGTCGGAGAGCGTCTTCAGCGTGTGCTTGGCGGCGAATTCCTTGGTGACCGCGAACGCGTTCTGATCGGTGGCCGCGCCCGCCGGCAGCACCTTCAGACCGCGCGGCTCGGCGAGCTTCTTGAGCTCGGCCACCGTCTGGTCGATGTCGCTGGATGCCACCGGCTTCGCCTTGGGGCCGTTCTTCTTCGCGTTGAGGAATTCCGCGAGGGTGGAGGCGTATTCCGGAACGACGTCGATCTGGCCCTTCTCCAGGGCCGGTTCATACAGCTCGCGATTGGTCAGCGTCTGCACCCGCGGCTGGTATCCGGCATCGGCGAGCACCCGCGAATAGATCTCGGCGAGCACCTTCGACTCGGTGAAACCGGCCGAGCCGATGACGATCTCGCCCTTCCCGCCGCCCTTGGCCCGGCCGCCCTTCTCCTCCAGGCTCTGCCCGCCGCACGCGGCGAGTCCGGCCGCCAGCGCCACCACGGTCCCGGTGGCCAACGCGGTACGCACCGCTCGTGCTGTGCTGCTCATGGAATTGCACTCCGTCCGTTCGGATCAGGTCGTCGGTTCAGCTCGTCGCTCAGGTCGATCGGGACGGTTCGGGTCGGGCCCCGGCCGGCGCCGGGGCCGGGGCCGGCGTCTTCCCGGACGGCCCGCGCCGCCGTCCCCGCATCGGGTCGAAGGCCCGGTCCACCACGACCAACACCCCCTCCACCAGCAGCGCCAGCACCGCCACCAGCACCGCCCCGGCGACCACCTGCGCGGTGTCGTAATTGCCGAACCCGGCCGTGATGATCCGGCCCAGGCCCCCGCCGCCGGCCAGCGCGGCCAGCGTCGCCGTGGCCACCACCTGGACCGCGGCCGAACGCAGCCCGGTCATGATCAGCGGGTAGGCGAGCGGTATCTCCACCCGCCGCAACAACTGCGGCCCCGACATCCCCATCCCGCGGGCCGCCTCGACCACGTCGCGGTCCGCCTCGCGTATGCCCAGATAGACGTTGGTCAGCAGGGGCGGCACCGCGAACAGCACCAGCGCGATGACCGTCGGCCAGTCGCCGTGCGACCCCAACGGACTCAGCGTCAGCAGCACCAGGACCGCGAACGTCGGCACCGCGCGCCCCACGTTGGAGATGTTGATCGCCAAGGCCCCGCCCTTGCCGATGTGGCCCAGCCACAGCGCCACCGGCAGGGCTATCAGGCAGGACAGCACCAGGCAGATCCCGCTCAACCAGAGGTGCTCACCGAGGCGGTGCCACACCCCCTTCTCCCCGGCCCAGTTGGCGGCCGTGCCCAGCCACTGCCAGGCCCCCGTGATCGCGTCCACGCTCACCCCACCGCCTTCGCCACGGTCGCCCCGCGCCGCGTCCGCCGGCCCGCGGACCGCGCCCGCGTCCACGGCGTCAACAACCGCTGGAGCCCCAACAGGAGCAGGTCCGCCACCAGCGCCAACAGCACGCACAGCACCGAAGCGGTCAGCACCTCCGCCTTGAAGAAGCCCTCCATGCCGCTGGCTATGAGATTGCCCAACCCGCCGTATCCGACGACCGAACCGATCGTCGTCATCGCCACCGTCGAGACCGTGGCGATCCGCACGCCGGCCACCAACGCCGGCAGCGCGAGCGGAAGCTCCACCTCCAACAGCAGCCGCGCCGGGCCGTACCCCATCCCGCGGGCGGCCTCCCGCACCTCGGCCGGCACCGCGTCCAGACCGGCGAGGACGTTGCGCACCAGGATCGTCAGCGAATAGAGCACCAGGCCCGTGACGACCACCGACGGCGACACCCCGAAGACCGGTGTCAGCAGCGCGAACATCGCCAGCGACGGCACCGTGTACAGCACCGTCGTCAGCCCCAGGACCGGCCCCGCGACACCCCGCCGGTGCCGCGCCAACAACGCCAGCGGAAACGCGATCAGCAGCCCGAGCACCACCGACACCACCGTGATGCCGACGTGCTGGAGCGTGGCGTCCAGCAACTCCTGGCTCCGGGTGCGGAGGTACTCCCCGCAGATCCAGTCGTTCCGCTCCAGGCAGCCGGACCCGCCGCCCTGCGCCATGGACTGAGCGCCCATCAATGCCTGCGCCGTACGCGCCGGTACCTCCACCGCCGTCACCTCCCCCGCTCGCCGATACCGTGGTGACTGTCTGCGACCCTAACCCCCACCACTGACAATCACGGCGGCCCGGCATCCACTCGCAACACCGCGTTCACGGCACCCGCGCACGACGCGTACACAATGGGGCCCGTCCACACAGGGGGAATTCATGATCCGCTTCGAGCACGTCACCAAGCGCTACGCCGACGGCACCACCGCCGTCGACGACCTCTCCTTCGAGGTCGCCGAGGGCGAACTCATCACCCTCGTCGGCCCGTCCGGCTGCGGCAAGACGACCACGATGAAGATGGTGAACCGGCTCATCGAACCCACCGACGGCCGGATCCTCCTCGACGGCGAGGACGTCGCCGACGCCGATCCGGTCGAACTCCGCCGTCGCATCGGCTACGTGATCCAGCAGGTCGGGCTCTTCCCCCACAAGACCGTGCTGGACAACACCGCCACCGTCCCGCACCTCCTCGGCCGGCCGCGCAAGGCGGCCCGGGCCCGCGCCGCCGAACTCCTCGACCTGGTCGGCCTCGACCCGGCCGTCTACGGCGACCGCTACCCCGACCAACTCTCCGGCGGCCAGCGGCAACGCGTCGGCGTGGCCCGCGCGCTCGCCGCCGACCCACCCGTGCTGCTGATGGACGAGCCGTTCGGCGCCGTCGACCCGGTCGTCCGCGAGCACCTCCAGAACGAGTTCCTGCGGCTGCAGTCCACGCTCCACAAGACGGTGCTCTTCGTCACCCACGACATCGAGGAGGCGGTCCGGCTCGGCGACCGCATCGCCGTCTACGGCAGCGGCCGCATAGAGCAGTTGGACACCCCGGCGACCGTCCTGGGCGCCCCGGCGACCCCGTACACCGCGGAGTTCGTGGGCGCCGACCGCGGCCTGAAGCGGCTCGCCGTCACCCCCGTCGAGGCCGCCGACCTCGACGAGCCGCCGGTGGTCCGCCTGGACGACCCGGCCGCCCGGGCCGCCGACGCGCTCAGCGCCGACGGCGCCCCCTGGGCCGTCGTCCTGGACGCCGACGGCGCACCGTACGGCTGGGTGGCGGCCGACGCACTCGCCGCCCCCGAGGGCCCCGCCGCGGGCCGGTCGGCGACCGTCCGCGACCTGGCCCGCCCGATGGCCGCCAGCGTGCCGCTCGGCACCCCGCTGCGCCAGGCGCTCAGCACCCTGCTCCAACACGACGCGGGCTGGCTCGCGGTCCTCGACGGCGACCGCTACCGGGGCGTCCTCACTCCTGCCCGGCTGCACGGCGCCCTGCGCCGCGCCACCACCGCGGACGCGACGGACCTGCCGCGCGCCGAGGTCGCCCTGGACACCGTCCCGGGCACCTGAGACGACGGGGCGGCCCGGGCCGGGGCCGCGTCAGGCCCGCGCCGGCCCGGGTCCGTCGTCGTCCCCGTCCTCGCCCTCCGGCAGCTTGCAGACCCGCTCCAAGAAGATCGCCGCGGCCACCACCGCCGCACCGGCGAGCACCGAGAACCCGGCGTACACCGCCTGGGTACGGCGCGCGTCGTCCACGCCCGACAGCAGCAGGAAGACCCCGACGCCCCCGTAGAGCCCGGCGACCAATGCCGCCACCAGGGCACTGGCCTGGCCGAAGACCACCGCGCGGGCCGCCACCAACGGGTCGACGCCCTTCGCGTCGGGCTGCCGCTCGCGCTGCGCGCGCAGTCGGGACCGCAGGGAGAGCGCGGTGGCGGCGAGCACCACGGCGATCAGCGCCAGCACGATCGGCGCCGCCACCGGGACGCCGGGCAGGGAGCCGAACGCGTCCCATAGCCGGGCGCCCGCCCAGGCCAGGATTCCGGCCACCACGAACAGCCCGACCAGGACCTTGATCCGTAGCTGCTTCACCGAGCGATCGCCCCTCGCACCGTCCCGGCCACCCCTACCGCGATGACCGTGTCCGCCTCATGGCCGCACCCCTCGGTGCGACCGCCGTATCCGTCCGGCCGCCTCGCGCGCGCACGAGCGCACCGCCGCGACGTCCAGGCGCCAGTACATCAGCGCGACGGGCGTCGCGGGCGCATCGTCGCCGTACGCGGCCGGCCCGCAACCCTAACGACTACTCCGGCAGCCGCAGTTCCAGGTCCGCCCGGTGGTTCACGCCCTCGTTGCCGACCGCGGCCAGCAGGGCGGCCACCGCGCCCCGGCCCGGGACCTCCGCCTCCGGGTCGACGTCGTGCCACGGCACCAGGACGAACGCCCGCTCGTGGGCGCGCGGGTGCGGCAGCGTCAGCCGCGGGTCGTCGGAGACCACGTCCTGGTAGGCGAGGATGTCGACGTCGATGGTGCGCGGACCCCACCGCTCGTCCCGCACCCGCTCGAAAGCTTCCTCGATGGCGTGCCCGCGCTCCAGGAGGGAGTCCGGCGGCAGCGTCGTCTTGATCAGCACCACGGCGTTGAAGTACGAGGGCTGCGAGTCGGCGGCGACGCCCCACGGCTCGGTCTCGTACACCGGGGAGACCGCCTTGACCCGGACGCCCGGGGTGTCCTCCAGCGCGTCGATGGCGCCCTGGAGCGTCTCCAGACGGTTGCCGAGGTTGCTGCCCAGCGAGATCACTGCGCGCTTGGGGTTGGACAGCGTGACGTCCGCCGCGTCCACCTGCTCCACCACCGAGGCGGGCACCGGCTGGACGGTCGGGTCGTTGGCGGAGGCGGCGTGCGGGAGGCGGGGGGTTGCGGGGGCCGGCTGCTGGGTGGTTTTCATACTCGGCTCCGAGTGATGGTGATG
>LIQL01000494.1 GCA_001418405.1 Streptomyces diastatochromogenes
GGGTGGGGGCGGCGGGCAGCAGGGTGGCCGCGGTGGCGAGGGCGCACAGCAGGGCGGCGCGGCGCGGGGGAGTGGGCATGGGGTTCTCCCTGGTTCAGCAAAGAGATGACAATGAAAATGATTATCGATAACGTGTGCGGAGTAAAGCCGGCGCCCTCCCGTCAGGGGTGCGCCGTGCTGCCTTGAAATCTGAAGTGCCCTGAACGAAAAGGGGAGTTGTGGCTCATCTGCTGGTGGTCGAGAGCTGGGTCGGGTCGATGGGAAGGCTGCTCCCGCGGGCTATCCGGGAGGGTGGGCACGAGTTCACGTTCCTCACCCGCGACCTGCACCACTACCTGCGCTCCGCGCCGGAGGGGGCGGCCCATCCGCTGCTCGGCGCCCGCAACGTGATCACCGCCGACACCAACGACACCGAGGCGCTGCTGACGCACGTCGAGCGACTGCACGCGGTGTGGGGGTTCGACGGGGTGCTCTCGTCCTGTGACTACTACCTGCCGACGGTGGCGCGGATCGCCGAACGGCTCGGACTGCCCGGCCCCGGACCGGAGGCGGTCGAGAGTGCCTGCCGCAAGGACCTCTCCCGTCGCGTCCTCGCCGACGCCGGGCTGCCGGGACCGCGCTTCGCCGCCCACGGGGACTGGGCCGAACTCGCACGGGCCGCCCGGGAGATCGGCTATCCGCTGGTCGTGAAACCGGTCGACCTGTGCGCGGGCATGTATGTGCGGCGCGTCGAAGACGAGAGTGAACTCGCCGCAGCAGTACGGAAGTTGAATGACTTTCCGGTCAATGCGCGTGGGCAGCGGCGGGTGCCGACCGTGCTGCTCGAAGAGCTGCTGGACGGTCCCGAGGTGAGCGTGGAGACCGTCTCGTCCGCAGGGGCGGTGCAGGTCGTCGGCGTGACCGACAAGAGCATCGGCGGAGCGCCCGCCTTCGTCGAGACCGGCCACATGTTCCCCGCCGCCCTGTCTCCCGCCGACACCGAAGCCGCGGAGCGGACCGCGCTGAGCGCCCTCAAGGCACTCGGCCTGATCGACGGCGTCGTGGCGCACACCGAGATCAAGCTGACGTCCGCCGGGCCATGCGTCGTCGAGGTCAACCCCCGGCCCGCAGGCAACCGCATCACCGAACTGGTCCGCCACGTGACGGGGATCGATCTCGCCGCCGTCTTCGTCGACGTCGCACTGGGCCGCGCACCCGACCTGCGGCGCACCCGGACCGGACTGCGCAGCGCCGCCGTCGGCTTCCTCGTGCCCCATACGACGGGCACGCTCGATGCACTGGAGGCAGGCCAACTGTCGCACGAATCAGACGTGTTGGAAGTGCAGCTCGCCGAGCCGGGCCGGGTGGTCGACGCGGCCGACAGCAACAACGCGTACCTGGGGCACGTCATGGTGGGCGACGCCCAGGGGCTCGGCTCCCGCGACCGTGTGGCGGCCCTGTTGGCCGATCTGCACGCGGGCCTGGTGATCATATGACCGCGGGCGCCGCAGGGGACCTGACCACCGGCGCGGCAGCGGACCTGACGGTGGGCGCCGCGACGGACCTGACGTGCGACGGCCTGGTGGAGCGCGTGCGGGCCGGTGCACTGGGGCCCGATCCGAGCACCCAGCGCATCGCCGTCGCCTTCCGCACCCAGCAGGCGGTCCGGCACGACGGCCGTGGCACCGGCTACCGCAACGAAGTGCTCAGCCTGCGCCTGGCCGAGGCCGTTGGATCCTGCGCCGTGGAGCCCGGCGCGCTGCCCGACGACGCACTCGACGACTGCGTCGCGGCGGACGTCGCCACGCTGTTGGGCCACCGGCTGCGGCCGGTGCGGGTGGCCGCCCTCGACGCTTACCTGATGCACGTCGCGCCCCACGTCCCGCAGTACGGGGCGCGCCCCTTCCCGCTGCCCGCCGGGACCTCGGTGGAGAAGTCCCGGGCCCGGGCGAGGGTCGTCGTCGAACTGCTCGACCTGCCTGCCGGGGCGGTCGTCCTGGTGGTGGGAGTCGTCAACTCCCTTTTGGAAGCGCTGCGTTGGCGTGGTCTGCGCTATGTGGCGTGTGACCTCAAGGGCGGGCGGACCGAGTGGGGCGAGCCGGCGGTCACCGACGCGCTCGCCGCGGTGGACGAGGCTGACGCGCTGTTGGTGTCCGGCATGACGTTGGGGAACGGGACCTTCGAACCGCTGCGACGCCATGCGCGGTGCCACGGCAAACAGTTGGTGATGTTCGCCCAGACCGGCAGCGCCGTCCTCCCGCGCTTCCTCGGCCACGGCGTGAGTGCGGTGTGCGCCGAGCCGTACCCGTTCTTCTGGCTCGACGGCGGGCCCGGAGTCGTTCACCGCTACGGCGGGCGTTGTCCGGGAGGCGCCTGATGGCCACGACCGCCGTACGCCCCACCACCCGTGCCCGGCGGGAGCTGCTGGCCCTCGTGGGGCGCACCCCTCTGGTGCGGATCACCGCGGACCTGCCCGGCCCGCACCCTGGATTCTGGGCCAAGTTGGAAGGGCTCGCCGCGGGCGGCATGAAGGCGCGGGCCGCCGTGTCGATGCTGCTCGGCGCCCGCGAACGCGGCGAACTCCTCCCCGGCGCCCCGGTGGTGGAGTCGACCTCAGGCACCCTCGGTATCGGACTGGCCTTCGCCGGCCAGGCACTCGGCCATCCCGTCGTCCTGGTCGGCGATCGCGAACTGGAGCCGTCCATGCGGCAGTTGCTGCGCACTCACGGCGTCCGCCTGGATATCGTCGACCGTCCCGCGGCCCAGGGCGGCTGGCAGGCCGCCCGCCTCGCCCGGCTGCACGAACTGCTCGCCGAACTCCCCGACGCCTACTGGCCGGACCAGTACAACAACCCCGACAACACGGCCGGATACGCCTCGCTCGCCGCCGAACTCGCCGGCCAGATCGAACACCTCGACGTCCTCGTGTGCAGCGTCGGCACCGGCGGCCACAGCGCCGGCATCATCGGCCCGCTGCGGCGACGCTGGCCCGCGCTGCGACTGATCGGCGTCGACGCCACCGGCTCAACGATCTTCGGCCAGCCCGCACGGCCCCGCGTGATGCGCGGACTGGGCAGCAGCATCCACCCACGCAACGTCGCCTACGACGCCTTCGACGAGGTCCACTGGATCGGCCCCGCGGAGGCCGTCGCAAGCTGCCGCCAACTGGCCAGGGAATCCTTCGTCAGCGGCGGCTGGAGCACCGGAGCGGCCGCCCGCGTCGCCGCCTGGGCGGCCCGTGTCCATCCCGGAGCGGTCGTCGCCACCGTCTTCCCCGACGGCCCGCACCGCTACCTCGGCACGGTCTTCGACGACGACTTCACCGCCGCCAACGGCCTGGACCCGGCCACTGCGGCCACCCGGCCCGTCGAGATAGCGCACCCCCACGCCACCGAGGCCGTCGGCTGGGTCCGGTGCACCCGCGTCACCGACCCGCTGCAGGCCGTCCCCCTCCCCGCATACGCACCGGAAGAGAACCCATGAAGGCCAGTCTGCGCGCCCGACGCCTCGAACTCGCCGTGCCGCTACGCATCTCCCGTTCCACCATGACCGCCCGCGACGCCGTGTGGCTGACCGTCGAACACGAGGGTCTGCACGGCCACGGCGAGGCCGTCACCAGCGTGTACTACGGCCTGGACACCCAGACCCTGCAACGCCTCCTCGAAACCGTCGACCTGCGACGCTTCGCCGAGCCGGAGAGCGCCCTACAGGCCCTCCGGGAAGGCGAGTTGGCCGGGCCGGGCACCCCACCGGCGGTGCGGGCCGCCGTCGAGTCCGCGCTCCTGGACCTCGTGGGACGACGCGCGGACGCCCCCGTGCACCGCCTGCTCGGCGCACCCCAGGCACCCGTGGCCGCCACCGCACGCACCATCGGCATCACCGCGCCGGCGCACGCCGCTGGCGAGGCCCGCCGCCTCGCCACGAACGGCTTCGAGCTGATCAAGGTGAAGGCGGGCGCCGACGACCCCGAGGACGACGTGGCGCGGATCCGCGCCATCCGCCGTGCCGCCCCCCGGGCCAGGCTGCTCCTCGACCCGAACGGCGCCTGGAGCCCGGCGCAGGCCACGGCCCTGCTGCCCCGGTTCGCGGACCTCGGCGTGGAGGCCGTCGAACAACCCCTCGCCCCCGGAGACCCGGAAGCCCTGGGCCGCCTCGCCGACCACTCACCGCTGCCCGTCATCGCCGACGAGGACGCCGTCAGCCTGGAGGACGCCCGCCGCCTCGCCGGACGCGTACACGGCGTCAACGTCAAGCTGGCCAAGTGCGGCGGCGCGCACGCGGCACTGCACATCGCCGAGTCGCTCGCCGGCAGCGGCACCGCGCTGATGCTCGGCTGCCTGACCGCCAGCAGCCTCGGCCTCGCCCCAGCCGTCCACCTGGCCGACCGCGCCCGATGGGTCGACCTCGACGGGCACCTCCTGCTCGCCCGCGACCCGTGGACCGGCATCGGCGGCGCCGACGGCCTCGTCCGCGCCCGCGACCTGCCTGGACTGGGCGTCGAGGAGGTGCCGCATGCGGACCTTGCATGAGATGCGCCGCTTCCCCCTGGCCGTCCGGCTCCTCCTGGTCAACCAACTCGGCGTCAACACCGGCTTCTACCTCCTCATCCCCTACCTCGCCACCCACCTCGGCGACCACCTGGGCATGTCGGCCGCAGTCGTCGGGATCGTCCTCGGCGTCCGCAACCTCAGTCAGCAGGGCCTGTTCATCATCGGCGGTTCCGCCGCCGACCGACTCGGCGCACGAGGCGTCATCATCGCCGGCTGCGCCCTGCGCACGGTCGGGTTCGCACTGTTCGCCCTCGGCGACGAACTGCCCGTGCTGCTCGCCGCCTCCGTGCTCAGCGGGCTCGCCGGCGCCCTGTTCAACCCGGCCGTGCGCGCCTACGTCGCGCAGGAGGCGGGGGAGCGCAGGGCCGAGGCGTTCGCCCTGTTCAACGTGTTCGCCACCACCGGCGCGCTGATCGGCCCGCTGCTGGGCAGCGCGCTGCTGCTGGTCGACTTCCGCACCTCCGCACTCACCGCCGCCGGGATCTTCGCGGTGTTGACCGTGGCACAGGCACTGGTGCTGCCCGCGAGGGAGGTGGCGCCGAGCGCGCGCGGCGTTGTGGCGGACTGGCGCGAGGTCCTCGGCAACCGGTCCTTCCTGGCGTTCGCCTTCGCCATGGTCGGCATGTTCACCCTGCAGAACCAGCTCTACCTGCTGCTGCCCGACGGCGCACGGCACGCCACCGGTTGGGACGGCGCGGCAGGCATGGTGTTCCTCGTCGGCACCCTCGCCAACCTCACCCTCCAACTCCCGCTCACCACCGCCCTCAAGTCGCGCGGCCACCGGGCACTGTGGATCGCGGCCGGGCTCGCCCTGATGGGACTGGCGTTCCTGCCGCCGGCCACCGTCGCCGGCCCGGCATCCCACCAACTCCTCGCCGCCGTGCCCGTGCTGATCGGCGCCCTGCTCCTCTACCTCGGCGTCATGGTCGCCCAACCGTTCGTGATGGAGCTGATCCCCGGCTTCGGCAGACCGGAGCTGACCGGCACCTACTTCGGCATCTTCTACGTCGTCTCGGGCGTCGCCGCCGCCGTCGGCAACACCGTCGTCGGCTGGGCCATGGACACCGGTGCGCGGACCGGCGCCGGCTGGCTGCCCTGGGCGTGCTGCACGCTCTTCGGCCTGGCCTCGGCGGGCGCGGTCATCGGGCTGCACCGGCGCGGGGCGCTGCCCGCGGGCCCCGCCGCGGAGCCGACCGCACCCACCTCGAACGAAGCCAACGGCCAGAGGAGCAGCACCACATGACGCCCGGCAACCTCCTCACCGACAACCCCGCGCTCTACGAGGCCCGCTTCCCCGACCCCGAACGGCTCGCCGGACGGTGGACGGAGGACTGCCTGACACGGCACGGCGCCGGCCCGCGCGTCCTGGACCTGGGCTGCGGCACCGGCCGCGACGCCGCCCACCTGCACGCCGCCGGACGCACCGTGACCGGCGCCGACCTGGCCGAGCCGATGCTCACGTACGCCCGCACCCACCACCCGGGGCCGACCTACGTCCGCGCCGACCTGCGCGGCTTCGACCTGGGCCGAGGCGCCTTCGACGCGGTCGTGTGCCTGGACAGCGCCCTGCTGTACTGCCACACCAACGCCCAACTCGACGCCCTGCTGGCCGCCTGCCGCCGCACGCTCGTCCCCGG
Organism: Streptomyces diastatochromogenes; assembly: GCA_001418405.1. Taxonomy (GTDB): domain Bacteria; phylum Actinomycetota; class Actinomycetes; order Streptomycetales; family Streptomycetaceae; genus Streptomyces; species Streptomyces albulus_C. The sequence goes on from LIQL01000494.1 coordinate 6,167, forward strand.
CGGCCTCCTGGTGGCGGAGATGCGCAACGGCGCCTACTTCCTGGGCCGCACCGATCTGCTCGACCACCCCACCGTCAACGAGTTCACCTGGCAGGGCACCGTCCACCGCTCCACCACCACCCTCTCCGTGGACCGCACCGCCCAACTCCTGTGCCGCACCCGGCTCTGGACCACCGACGACGCAACACCGGACGTCGAACAACGCAGTGCGTGGCGGCTGTTGCTGCCGCAGGAGCTGCGCCACCTCCTGGCCGCGCACGGCTTCACCGTCCTGGAACTCCACGACGGGCCCGGCCCGCGCACCGAACCCCCCTGGCACGAGGGCCAAGAGCCCGGCGGCACGGCCGACGCCGACCGACTCCACGTGGTCGCCCGCCTGACCGGGCCACCCACCCACCCCTGACCTCCCGGGCGGCCCAGACATCCCTGATCTCCCCGACACCCCCGAACACCCCCGTCAGCCCGACACTCCTGACGACGACTTGGCGAGGAAGAACCACATGCCCGACGACCTCACCCACCGCCTGCCCCACCCCGATATACGCCTCCTGCCAGGACTGCGCCGCCGCGGTTTCCTCGCCGCGACCGGCGCCGCCTCGCTCGGTGCGCTCGCCCTCACCGGCTGCGGCGGCCCCGGCGACGCGGGGGGAGCGGACGACGCCGGCGGCACCCCCAAGCGCGGCGGGCGACTGCGCGCCGCATTCGCCGGCGGTGGCGCCAGCGAGACCCTCGACCCGCACAAGGCCAACCTCTTCGCGGACGTCGCCCGCGCCAAGGCACTCTTCGACAAGCTGGCCGACTACGGTGCCGACCTGTCCGCGCAGCCCCGCCTCGCCGCGCAATGGGAGGCCAACCCCACCCTGGACCGCTGGCGGGTCACCCTGCGCAAGGCCACCTTCCACGACGGCACGCCAGTCACCGCCGACGACGTGCTGTACAGCTACCGCCGGATCGCCGACCCCCGGCAGGCGTTCCGCGCCAGGGCGTCGTTGGAGCCCCTCGACCTCGCCGCGAGCCGCGCCACCGGCGAGCGGGACATCGAGTTCGTCCTCAAACGGCCGACCGCCGAATTCCCCAACATCCTGGCCGCGTTCGGGGCCTACGTCGTTCCCCGGCACGCCACCGCCTTCGACCGCCACCCGGTGGGCTCCGGCCCCTTCCGCTTCGTCTCCTTCGCCCCCGGCCGCTCGGCGGTCTTCCGCCGCCACGACGGATACTGGGACGGTGCCCCGCACCTCGACGAGATCGAGTTCCTGGTGGCGAGCGAGGAGTCGGCGCGCGTCAACGCCCTGCTCGGCGGGCAGGTCGAGTACGCCCACGAACTCGACCCCACCACCGCCCGCGCCCACGAGGGCAAGGGACAGATCGAGATCGTCCGACTCCGCAACAGCGCCATGCAGGCGTTCTGCATGAAGACCGACCGGCCCCCCTTCGACGACAAGCGGGTGCGCGAGGCGTTCTTCCTGATCGCCGACCGCACGGAACTCGTCGCCGGCGCCCTGTCCGGAGCCGGCGTCGTCGGCAACGACCTGTTCGGCAAGGGCTACGAGTACTACGCCACCGACCTGCCGCAGCGCGCGCCGGACCTGGACCGCGCCCGCGACCTGCTGAAACAGGCCGGCGCCGAGCGGCTCAGGGTCACCCTCGACACCTCGGCGGTCGCCGCCGGCTTCACCGAGGCCGCGAGCATCTTCCGCGACCAGGCCGCGAAGGCGGGCGTCACCCTCGACGTCAAGATGGGCAGCAAGGACTCCTACTGGAGCGACATCCTCAACAACGGCACCCTGTGCTGCTACCGGTCCGGCGCCATGCCCATCGAGGCCCATCTCTCCCAACGCCTCCTCAGCGACTCCACCACCAACGCCACCAAATGGCAGCACAAGGACTTCGACGCCCTCTACCAACAAGCCCAGTCCACCCACGCCAAGCAGGACCGCGCCGCTCTCTTCGCGCGCATGCAGCGCCGCCTGTACGCCGAAGGCGGCTTCCTGGTCTGGGGCTTCGCGGACTGGATCATCGGAACGGCGCGCCGGGTGAAGGGAGTCGAACGCCACGCGCCCGCCAACACGTTGGACTGGGCCCGCTTCGACAAGGTGTGGCTGGCGTGAGCGGTCTGCGTTCCTTCGTCACCCGGCGGCTGCTGCTCGGCGCCGGGCAGACGGCGGCCGTGGTGCTGCTGGTCTTCGCGCTCACCGACGCACTGCCGGGCGACGCCGCCGTCGCCCTCGCCGGCGACCAGCCCGACCCGGCCCGCATCACGGCGATCCGCGAGACCCTGCACCTCGACCGGCCCGCCCACGAGCGACTGGCCGACTGGGCGGCGGGTCTGCTGCACGGTGACTTCGGCACCTCCCTGACGTCCGGTCGGCCGGTCGGCCAGTACCTCGCCGACGGCTTCGGGCCGACCCTGCTGCTGGCCGCGCTCACCCTCGCCCTGCTGGTGCCGACCGGCCTCGGCCTCGGCGTGCTGGCCGCCCGCCACGAAGGCCGGCTCGCCGACCGGCTGATCAGCTCCGTGACGCTCGCGGTGTACGCCGTCCCGGAGTTCGCCCTCGGAGTGCTGCTGGTCACCGTCTTCGCGCTGAAGCTGGCCTGGCTGCCGCCCACCGCCGTCGGCTACGGCACCGACCTGCTCGCCCAACCGGCCGCACTGGTCCTGCCCGTCGTCGTCCTGCTGTCCCGGCCCGTCTGCTCCCTGACCCGCCTGGTGCGCGCCAGCATGATCGACGCGCTCGCCTCGCCGTACGCGGCCCACGCCCGCCGCTACGGCGTGCCCGGCACCCGCGTCCGCTATCTGCACGCCCTGCCCAACGCCCTCGCCCCGGCCGTCCAACAACTCGCCAGGACCGTCGACTGGCTGTTGTGCGGCGTCATCGTCGTGGAGGCCCTGTTCGTGATCCCCGGACTCGGCACGGTCCTGCTCAACGCCGTCGCCGAACGCGACACGCCCGTCGTGCAGGGCCTCGCCGTGGTGTTCGGCGTCCTGACCGTCGTCCTCAACCTCGGCGCCGACCTGCTCGCCCACCGCCTCACGCCCCGGGCGGAGGTGGCCGCGTGACCCCGCCCACCTCTGCCGCAGTCGTACGGCGACGGGACGCCGGCCGCTACGCGCTCGGGCTCACCGTCGTCGCCGTACCCCTCCTCCTCGCCGTCCTGGGACCACTGATCGCCGGCGGCCCGAGCCCGCGGACCGCGTCCTTCACCCTCGGCGACGGCCACTGGGCCGGCACCGACTTCGTGGGCCGCGACGTGTGGCAGCAGGTCCTGCACGGCGGCCGCCCCGTGGTCGTGACCGCCCTCGCCGCGACCGCCCTCGCCTACCTCGTGGCGCTGCCCGTCGGACTCGCGGGCGCCCTCACCCACCGCCGTTGGCTGGAGGAGACGCTGATGCGGCCGCTGGACGTGCTGCTGGCGGTGCCGTCGCTGCTGCTGATCCTGCTGGTGGCGTCCGCGTTCACGCCCGGCCCCGTCGGGCTCGCCCTGCTCGTCGCGCTGGTCAACGTCCCGGACGCGGCCCGCATCGTGCGCGCCACCGCCGGGCAGGCCGCCGCGCGCCCCGCGGTCGAGGCGCTGCGCCTCCAGGGCGAGACCTGGTGGCGCACGGCCGTCGGCCACGTCGGCCGCTCGATGGTCCGCACGCTGGCCGCCGACGCCGGCACCCGGCTCACCGGCGTGCTGTATCTGGTGGCCACCGCCGCGTTCCTCGGCGTCGGCGTCGCACCGGACGCCGCGGACTGGGCGGTCATGGTCGACCGCAACCGCACCGGGCTGTTCGTACAGCCCTGGGCCGTGGTGCTGCCGGCCCTGCTGATCGTCGCCCTGACCATGGGCAGCAACCTGCTCTTCGACGCCGCACTGCACAAGCCCGGCGGAGGCCGGGGAAAGAGGGAAGAACGGCCGTGAACGACCAGATCGCCACACCCGGCCCTCCCGGCTCACCCGGACCCGATACGCCCGCACCGGCCGGCGCCCCCGCGGCCCTCCCCGTGGCGGAGATCCGCGACCTGCGCGTCGAAATCGGCGGCCGGGCCCTCGTCGACGGGGTCAACCTGCGGGCCGTGCCGGGCACGGTGACCGCGCTGGTCGGAGCCTCGGGCAGCGGCAAGACCACCACCGGCCTCGCCCTCCTCGGCGCGTACCCGCCGGGCGCCCGCGTCACCGGCGAGGCCCACGTGACCGCCGGCGGCCCGGCCGGCTACGTACCGCAACACCCGGCAGCCGTCCTCAACCCCGCCCGCCGCATCTCCGCGCTCCTCAACGACCTCGCGCGCCCGCACGTCCGCGCACTACCCCGGGCCGACCGTCGGGCGGCGGCCCGGGCCCGGATCCTGCGCGCTCTCGCCGACGCCCAACTCCCCGACGGGGAAAGCCTGTTGCGCCGCTATCCGCACCAGCTCTCGGGCGGCCAACAACAACGCGTCGTACTCGCCCAGGCACTGCTGCTCGGCGCCCGCGTCATCGTCGCGGACGAACCCACCACAGGCCAGGACGCGCTGACCAAGCGCCGCATCGTCGACCAACTGGCGGCTGTGGCGGCCCGCGGCATCGCGGTCGTCCTGCTCAGCCACGACCTCGACGTCGTCCGCGCCCTCGCCGACGAGGTCCTCGTCCTGCGCGCGGGCCGGGTCGTCGAATCGGGACCACCTGAACGACTGTGGCGCGCCCCGCGCCACGAGTGGACCCGCGACCTGCTCGACGCCCAGGCACCGCCCCCGCCG
>LIQL01000495.1 GCA_001418405.1 Streptomyces diastatochromogenes
CTCTTCGGCGCCGCGGCGCCGCGTGGAATCCGTCGGGCTGCTGATCGCGGCGGCCGCCGCCCTCGTCCTGTGCCTGCCCGGCGCCGCAGCCGCCGACGGGGAGCCGGGCGGAGACGGCGGCGGGGAGGACGGCGGTCGACCGTCGTACGCCTGCGCCGACGACCAGTGGCCCTGGGGCTGCCTGGCCGAGTGCGAGAGCAGCGGCGACTGGCACATCAACACCGGCAACAGCTACTACGGCGGGCTGCAGTTCTGGCAGCCCACCTGGGAGGCGTTCGGCGGCCTCAAGTACGCCAAGCGGGCCGACCTGGCCACCCGGGACGAGCAGATCGAGGTGGCCAAGCGGGTGCAGGCCACCCAGGGCTGGGGCGCCTGGCCGGTGTGCGCCCGGCGCTACGGCCTGCTGGAGAGCAGCCGCACCCACGTCGTCCGGCGCGGCGACACCCTCGTCGAGATCGCCCGCCGACACCGGGTGGAGGGCGGCTGGCAGGCCCTGTACGACGCGAACCAGGATGTCGTCGGGGAGTACCCGAACCGCTTGCGGGTCGGCATCCGCCTCACGCTGAACTGAGCACGGGCCCGTGACCGGGGGCGGGGCGCCGCCCCCGGAAGAGTTCCCGCCACGCCATACCGATGCCCTAACTTTTTCGGCACGACTTGGCCAATACCCCCAACCCTGAAGGCCGTTTCGCGGTCTTACCTTCCAACAGCCGGACACCGGGCGTCCGGACCACGGGGGAACAGGACCAGTGCGAGGGACCAGGGGACGCGGGGACGGATGCACATCTCATTCCTGATGCACCACGCCTACGGCGTCGGCGAGACCGTCCGGGCCACCTTCGGCCTGGCGGACGCGCTCGCCGCGCGGCACGACGTCGAGATCGTCTCCGTCCTGCGGCACCGCGACGCCCCGGCGCTCGACCTCGGTCCCCGGGTGGCGCTGCGGCACCTGGTGGACCTCCGGGAGCACGCCCCCTCCGGCGACCGCAGGGACCCGGCGCACGCCCGTCCCGCCCGGGTCTTCCCGGCCGCCGAACCGCGCTTCGGCCAGTACAGCGAGCTCACCGACCGCCGGATCGCCGAGCACCTGCGCCGGACCGAGGCCGACGTGGTCGTCGGCACCCGGCCCGGCCTGACCGTGCACGTCGCCCGGCAGACCCGCCGCGGGCCGCTCCGGGTCGGCCAGGAGCCGCACTGCCTGGCCGTGCGCGGCCGGGAGCTGCGGCTGGCGCTGCGCGGCGCCTACCCGCGGCTGGACGCGCTGGTCACCGCCACCGAGGCGGACGCCCGCGCCCATCTGCGCCGGCTGCGCCTGCCCGGCGTCCGGGTCGCGGCGGTGCCGCGCGCGGTGCCCGCACCGCGACTGGCGCCCGCCGACGGCACCGGCCGGTGGGTGGTCGCCGCCGGCCGACTGACCCGGGCCAAGCGCTACGACGTGCTGGTCCGCGCCTTCGCGGGGGTGGTCGCGGCGCGTCCCGACTGGCGGCTGCGGATCTACGGCGGCGGGCCGGAGAAGCCCGCGCTGCGCGCCCTGATCGACGAACTCGGCCTGTACAACCACGTCTTCCTGATGGGCCCGGCCGGCCCGCTGGAATCCGAGTGGGCCAAGGGCTCCCTCGCCGTCGACCCGGCCGGTCGGGAACCCGCCGGCGCGGCCCTCGCCGAGGCGATGCGCTGCGGTCTGCCCGTCGTCGCCACCGACTGCCCCTACGGGCCGGGCGAACTCGTCGAGGACGGCGTCACCGGCCGGCTGGTCCCCGCCGGGCAGCCCGTGGCGCTGGCCGCCGCGCTGCTGGAGCTGATCGACGACGACGCCGCCCGGGCCCGGTTGGGCGCCGCGGCGCTCGCCGGCTCCGCCCGCTTCGACCCGGTGGCGGTGGCCGGCCGGCACGCCGCGCTCTTCGAGGAGTTGGTCGCCCGGCGGCGCGGCAACGGACTGCGCGGTTCCCTGCACCATGCGCGAGGAGCCCTGATCGGCGGTGCGTACGCCGTCAAGTACGCCACGAGGCACACCGCCCGCGCCGCGGTGAGAGGGGTGCGGACGGTATGAACGCATCGACGCAGTCGCCCGTGACCGGGCCCGGAGCGGCCGAGCGCCCGCGGCGGACCGCCGCGGCGGGAGGAGGGGGGCCGGTGCCCGTGGACCTGAAGGCCGACTGCATCGCGGACTCCGCCGGCGGCCTCACCTTCGACCTGAACGTCCCGCAGGGCACCGGCACCACCTGGAGCGCGGCACTGGTGCTGCGGTTGCGGGCCGGCGCCGACGACACCGGTGCCGCCGAGGGCACCGACGACGAGGTGCGGCTGCCGCTCGGGCCCAACGGCCCGGGCCGGCTGCGCGCGGTGCTGCCCAGCACCGTCGCACTGGCCGAGGGCCGTTGGCACGCCTTCGCCGACCTCGGTGACGGGGTGGACCCGCGCCGGTTGCTGCCCGGCGTGAACGACCTGCGGTCGCTGGTGGACCGCCGGCCGCTGGCGGGCATCGGCCGGCTCGGGGTGCGTATCCCCTACGCCACCAAACTGGGCAACCTCGCGCTGCGCAGCTGGTTGCGCGGGCCGCACGCCGAGGCCGGCGACATCCTCGTCGCCCCCGAGGGACTGACCGTCACCGGGCGCCTGTACGGGGCGAGCCCGACGGCCGGCGCCCATGCGGAGGCCCGCGCCCGCCGGGCCGGTCTGGACCCGGTCGCCGTTCCGCTGACCGTGGACGGGCCGGACTTCCGCTTCACCCTCCCCTTCGAGGAGTTGGCCGCCCGGTGGCGCCACGGCAGCGAGCCATGGGACCTGTGGCTGTGCCCCGCCGCCGAGGTGCCGCCCGTCCGGATCGCCCGGCTGCTGGACGACGTCCCGGAGAAGAAGCAGGTGTTCAGCTATCCGGCGCTGTCGGTGCCGGCGGCGGACCGCGAGTTGCGGATCGGCCCGTACTACACGCTCGACAACGACCTGGCCGTACGGGTCAGCGGCCCGGCCGGCGAGGAGTAGGCCGGGACCGCGGAGCGCGGTTCGACGGCGGCCGGTTCAGGCCCGGGGCCTGCCGGCCTGGGGGAGCGCGGCGGGCCAGTCGGTCATCTCCGGGTGGTGCAGGTCGAAGGCCGGGGATTCCGAGCGGATCCGGGGCAGCGTGGCGAAGTTGTGGCGCGGCGGCGGGCAGGCGGTGGCCCATTCCAGGGAGCGGCCGAAGCCCCAGGGGTCGTCCACGGTGACGCGGGTGCCGTAGTGCCGGGTGTGCCAGACGTTGTAGAGGAACGGCAGGGTGGAGGCGCCGAGGAGGAAGGCGCCGACGCTGGAGAGGGTGTTCAGGCCGGTGAAGCCGTCGGCGGCCAGGTAGTCCGCGTAGCGGCGCGGCATGCCGGCCACGCCCAGCCAGTGCTGGACGAGGAAGGTGGTGTGGAAGCCCACGAAGAGCAGCCAGAAGTGGAGCTTCCCCAGCCGCTCGTCGAGCATCTTGCCGGTGAACTTCGGCCACCAGAAGTAGAAGCCCGCGAACGTCGCGAAGGTGACCGTGCCGAAGACCACGTAGTGGAAGTGGCCGACGACGAAGTAGCTGTCGGTGACGTGGAAGTCCAGCGGCGGGGAGGCCAGGATGACGCCGGTGAGCCCGCCGAACAGGAAGCTCACCAAGAAGCCCACCGACCACAGCATCGGAGTCTCGAACGACACCGAGCCGTGCCACATCGTGCCGATCCAGTTGAAGAACTTCACCCCCGTCGGCACCGCGATCATGAACGACAGCAGGGAGAAGAACGGCAGCAGCACCGCCCCGGTCGCGAACATGTGGTGGGCCCAGACCATCGCCGACAGTGCGGTGATGGCCATCGTCGCGCCGATCAGCGTCACGTAGCCGAAGATCGGCTTGCGGGAGAAGACCGGGATGATCTCGGTGATGATCCCGAAGAACGGCAGCGCGATGATGTAGACCTCGGGATGGCCGAAGAACCAGAACAGGTGCTGCCACAGCAGCGCCCCGCCGAAGCGGGCGTCGAAGACCACCGCGCCGAACTTCCGGTCGGCCTCCAGCACCAGGAGGGCCGCGGCCAGCACCGGGAACGCCATCAGCACCAGCACCGAGGTGAACAGGACGTTCCAGGTGAACACCGACATCCGGAACATCGTCAGGCCCGGTGCCCGCATGGTGATGATGGTGGCGATGAAGTTGACCGCGCCGAGGATGGTGCCGAAACCGGAGAACGCCAGCCCCATGATCCACAGGTCGGCGCCGATGCCGGGCATCCGGACGATCGAGTTCAGCGGGGCGTACGCGGTCCACCCGTAGGAGGGGGCGCCCTCGGGGGTGAGGAGGCTGCTCAGCACCATCAGGCCGCCGAAGAGGTAGAACCAGTAGGCGAGCATGTTCAGCCGCGGGAAGGCGACGTCGGGGGCGCCGATCTGGAGCGGCATGATCTCGTTGGCGAAGCCGGCGAAGGCCGGGGTGGCGAAGAGCAGCAGCATGATCGTGCCGTGCAGCGTCACGGCCTGGTTGAACTGTTCGGCGCTGATCAGTTGGAGTCCGGGACGGGCCAACTCGGCGCGCATCAGCAGCGCCATCAATCCGGCCACGAGGAAGAAGCCGAACGACGTGATCAGGTAGAGGTGCCCGATCTTCTTGTGGTCGGTGGTCGAGAGCCAGTCGGCCAGCACCGCCCCGCGGCGTCGTGCCCGGCGCGGCCCGGCGCCCTCCCGGGAGATCTGACTGACCATCGGTTTCCACCTCGCTGGCGGGGGTGTATCGGTGCCCGGTCATGATGCGCGGGGCCCGGTCGCCAAGCGAGGGGGCGCTCCGGTCCGTTCCGGTGGGATCCGCGCCGCCGCCCGGCCGTCCCGGGGCGATGTGCGGGAAATGTGTGTGGAATGTGTCTCGTTGGGCAATTCCAGGACGGCCGGAAAAGGGCGTTAGGTAGGGGGAATCCGGGACGGTCGGGCGATTAATCCCGGCGGGCTGTCCGCCCTTGCCCGAAGTGGCGGCACACGCTTCCGCTTCTGATCAAGGGGGAATTCCGGCCGCTTTGTTTTCCACCCGGTTGCGGGGGTGTGCAGCGCGTATGGGGGGAGGGGCCGGCGGCAATCGCCGGGGCGTTCGCCGTGACAGAAGTGTGACCAATGGGGGACCGGTGGGTCACCGTGGTGTGCGAGGGGCGGGCCTTCCGCGGGCCGCCGCGGGCGCCTACGGTGGCTGCCATGGCACCGAACCTTCCTGGAGAGACACCGGAAACCCCAGACGATCCCGAGGTCTACGTGGGCCTCACCCAGGAGGCCGCGGAGGAGCGGGCCCGCCGCCAGGGCTGGCGCACCGTCCGGGCGGTCCCACCGGGCGCGATGCTCACGATGGAGTACCTCGTCGGCCGGATCAACTTCGAGGTCGAGGGCGGCGCGGTGGTGCGCAGCTGGCGCGGCTGACGCCGGCCCCGCCGGCCCGCCCGGTCCGCCGACGACGGAAGGCCCCGACCGCTCCTGCCGGGAGCGGTCGGGGCCTTCGTCGTGCCGGGCGGGGTGCGTACGGGCCCGGCGGGGTCGTCAGCCGGTGCCGTTGCGGGGGCGGCCGCCGGTCGGGCCGAACGGTGCGGCGCCGCGCGGGACGCGGTCCGCGTGCGGCGGCCGGCGGCTGCCCGTCGGGGTGACCGGGGTGCGCTCGGTGCGCGAGGTGTGCGGGCGCGGCGGGTGGTGCGGCCAGCCCTCCGGGGCGTGGGCGGTGCGACCGGTGGTGGCGCCGACCGCCTCGCGCACCAGGACCTCCCCGTCCGGGGAGATCCGCTGGCGGGACACGTCGGAAGCCAGTGCGCCGGCCGGCAGCGGGCCGCGCAGCGAGTTGGGCCGCAGGCGCAGCCACAGTCGCAGCAGGATGCCCATGAGCCGGTCCTCGACCCAGGTGATGCCGGGCTCCAGCCACGGCATCGCGAGCAGCACCAGCAGCCCGGCGGCCCAGCCCAGCAGGACGTCGCTGACCCAGTGGGTGCCGAGGTAGACGGTGGTCATCCCGACGCCCAGCGCGCCCAGCGCGGCGATCACCGACAGGGTGCGGCGGCGCAGCGGGGTGGTCGCCAGGTAGGCCAGCACGCCCCAGGTGACGACCGCGTTGGCGGTGTGGCCGGAGGGGAATATGTCGCCGCCGAGCCACATCTCGTTGGAGCCGACCACCGTCGCGTAGTGCGGGCCGAGGCGGCCCATCCCGAGCTTGGCGGCGCCGACCGTGATGTTCAGCAGTAGCAGTGAGGCGCCGAGCACCAGCAGTGGGTGGAGGTTGCGCTGCCGCCAGCAGCGCCAGCCCAGCCAGGCGGCCACCGCCAGCGCGGTCGGCCCGCGCTGCCCCAGGACGACGAAGTAGTCGAGGAAGGCGTGGACCTCCGGCCACTGCTTGTACGGCCGGAAGAGCATGAGCTGCCAGTCGATGGCGACCAGGGAGGTGTTGGCGAGCACCCCCGCGACGATCGCCGCGTACACCGCCAGCGTGCCCCAGAACAGCCACAGGCGGGTCCGGGTCATGCGCGGCGGTCTGACGCGATCGGTCGGGAGGCGCTCCTCCATCTGGTCGAGCTTGTCATCGGTACGCACTCAAACGACGTTACCGCGTGTGATGTATGCACTTGGTCAAACCGTGCGCTTTGTAATGACGATGTGATGTGGAATGGGTCTCAATCCGGGCCGGGTTCCCGGGATTTCGAAGAGAATTTCCGGGGTACTGGATTCTGTTCCAGTCGTCCGCGTGTCGCCCGCATAGCTGTTTATCTGTTTTTCGGCGGCGGAGTTTATCCGTCATTCGCGTGGGTGTCGCGGCGTGTTTTCCTCGGACCGGTGATTACGGAACGAGATCTTCCGGTCACGGCGGGCCCGAGCCGTTGAGCCAGAACGCCCCGTAGACCGCCGAGCCGACCGCCACCGCGCCGATGACCAGCCACGACCGCACCGGGCGCCATCGGGCCAGCCCCGCCGCGAGCGGCAGCAGCAACGGGAAGGCCGGCATCATCAGGCGCGGCTTCGACCCGAAGTAGCCCTTGGCGGTGAGCGCGATCAGCAGCACGGTGCCGCCGTAGACCGCCAGCGGCAGCGGCTGGCCCTTGCGCACCCCGTGCACGTACAGCCAGATCACCAGCGCGACGCCGACCAGCAGGCCGAGGCCGGCGGCGAACGCGGGCCCGGTCAGCTGGTGCCAGATGAAGGTGCCGAACGCGATGCCGCCGTCGAAGCCGTTGTGCCAACCGGCCTGGACGTCCAGGTAACCGGTGAGTGACCCCTGGCGGGCGCTGACCCACAGCACGTAGCCGCACCAGCCGAGCGGGGCCAGCAGGACGCCGAGCAGCATCCGCCGGTGCCGGCCGTGGAGGAAGGCGCGCGGTCGGACCCCGCCGGCCCGTTCGTTCGCCGCCGTCACCGCCGCGGTGATCCACACCGCCGCGACCACCGCGGCGCCCACCGGGCGGGTCAGCCCGGCCAGCGACGCCAGGACGCCGGCCCAGACCCAGCGACCGCTGAGCACGCAGTAGACGCCCCACGCCGCGAGGGCGGTGAACAGCGACTCCGAGTAGGCCATCGACTGGACGATCCCGACCGGCAGTGCGGCCCACAGTGCGGCGAGCGCCACCCCGGCCCGCGGCCCGTGCAGGCGCTCGCCGGTGGCGTACAGCGCCACCGCCGCGGCCAGCGACGCCAGCCAGGCCACCGCCATGCCGGCGTCCGCGGCGGAGAGCGGGGTGAGCGCGGACAGGCCGCGCTCCAGCCAGGGCAGCAGCGGGAAGAACGCCAGGTTGGAGTGGACGTCGCCGTTGGCCAGGTGGACGGTGTAGCCGTAGCCCTGCTCGGCGACCCGGGTGTACCAGAGGGAGTCCCAGCGGGCGGTGAGCAGTGTGTGCCAGTCCTTGCCGTTGGCGGCTGACCAGGCCGCGAGGACGACCAGCCCCAACGACCGGATCGCCGCGTACGCGGCGAGGCCGGGGACGGCACGGCGCAGCGCGGCGCGGACGGCGGGCGGACACAGGGCCCGGCCGGGTGCGGTGGTGGAGGCAAGATCGTTCACCCAGTCGATTATCCAGGTGGCCGAGGCCCGCCGGTCCGTGCCCGCCGCGGGAACGCCGGGGCTGCGACGAGCGTCTCACCGTGAGGTGGACCACGCAGGCCACGGTGGGACTCGCGTAGTCTGACGTCTCCACTCGCCCGTGCCGCCGGTTCCGCCGGCGCGTCGTCGCGTCTTTGACCGCGCGGCCGCGAGCGCAGCACGGCGAGCGCATGACAGGAGGTTCTGTATGTCAGGGACGACCGCGTCCGGCAGGGGGCGGACGGGTGGTGTTCCCGGGCACACAGGCGGCGGCGTGAACCGCTGGACGGTGCTGACCGTGCTCTGCGTCAGCCTGCTTTTCGTCGCGCTGGACACCACCATCCTCTACGTGGCGGTGCCCTCCATCACCGAGGACCTGCGGCCCGGCCCGGTCGAGCTGCTGTGGATCGTCGACATCTACCCGCTGATCGCGGCCTCGTTGCTGATCCTCTTCGGCACGCTCGGCGACCGCGTCGGCCGCCGCCGCGTCCTGTTGCTCGGTTACGGGCTCTTCGCGTTGGCCTCGGCCGCCGCCGCGCTCGCGCCCAATCCGCAGATCCTGATGGCGGCCCGGGCCCTGCTCGGCATCGGCGGCGCCATGATCATGCCGGCCACGCTGTCCATCCTGCGCCAGGTCTTCCCCGATCGGCGGGAGCGGGCGGTCGCCATCGGGGTGTGGAGCGCGGTGGCCGCGGTCGGTGCCGCGGTCGGCCCGGTGCTCGGCGGCTTCCTGGTCGAGAATTTCTGGTGGGGTTCGGTCTTCCTCATCAACATCCCGATGATGGCGGCGATGTTCCTGATAGGGCGCTGGCTGCTGCCGGAGTCGCGGGGCGAGCGCAACGGCCCCTGGGACCTGCTGGGCGCGGTGATCGCGGCGCTGGGCGTGCTGGGCATCGTCTTCGGGGTCAAGCGGCTGGGCAGCGGCGCCCCGGTGGTCGGGGTGACCACGCTGCTGCCGATCGTCGTCGGCGTCGTGCTGCTGATCGTCTTCGTCCGTCGGCAGGGCGGCCGCACGCAACCGCTGATCGACATGCGGCTGTTCGCCCGGCCGGCGTTCGGCACCTCCATCGGCTGCATCGTGCTCGCCATGCTCGCCCTCGTCGGGCTTCAGCTGATCGCCGTCCAGTACCTCCAGTTGGTGCTGCACCTGAGCCCGCTGGAGACCGGGCTGCGGATGCTGCCGCTGGTGTTCTCCGCGATGGCCGCCGGCCTCACCGGCTCCAAGCTGTTGCAGGCCCTCGGCCCGCGGGTGATGGTCTCCGGCGGCTTCACCCTCACCGCGCTCGCGGTGGTCTCGCTGACCGCGTTGGGCAGCCAGGACCACTTCTGGCAGCTGTCCCTCGGCTTCGTCCTGCTCGGCTACGGCTTCCAGTCGACGCTGTTCGGTGCGTACGAGTCGATGCTCAGCGAGGCCCCGGCCGCGCAGTCCGGCGGCGCGGCGGCGCTCGGCGAGACCGCCTACCAACTGGGCGCCGGCATCGGGGTGGCGCTGCTCGGCAGCGTGATGAACGCCGCCTACGCGCCGGGCCTGAACCACGTCGAGGGGGTCTCGGAACGGGCCTCCCGTTCGGCCTCGCACTCGCTGGGCGAGGCGTACAAGGTCGCCACCGGCCTCGGGGAGCACGCCAGGGAGGCGTTGCGGGTGACCGCCCGGGACTCCTTCATCCACGGGCTGCGGGTCACCCTCGTCGCCAGCGCGGTGCTGCTGCTGGTCGGCGCCGGGATCGCGCTGCGGCTGCCGCGCCGGGCCGCGGAGTCCACGGAGCGCGCGGATGCGGACGCCGCGGCAGAGGAGGGCGCCGCGGGCGTCGGGTGCGAGGGGACGCCGGCCCCGGCGAACTCCGGGCGTTGACCCGGGGGCGGGACGGCGGGCGTCGTCGGGTGGGTGACCCTTGCCGGCGCGCCGCCGGGGACCGTACCGTCGGACGCGCGTAACTACCACTGCTAGTTTTTCGCGCGAGAAGCCGCCGGAGGACCCGCCATGACCGCAACGCCGTCCCCGCTCCCGCCCTTCGACCCCAGCGATCCGCTGGGCCTGGACGACCTGCTCACCGACGAGGACCGGGCGGTCCGCGCCACGGTCCGCCGGTGGGCCGCCGACCGGGTCCTGCCGGACGTCGCCGACTGGTACGAGCGCGGCGAACTCCCCGGCATCCGCGAACTCGCCCGCGAGCTCGGCGCGATCGGCGCCCTGGGCATGTCCCTGACCGGCTACGGCTGCGCCGGCGCCTCGCACGTCCAGTACGGACTCGCCTGCCTGGAACTTGAGGCCGCCGACTCCGGCATCCGCTCGCTGGTCTCCGTCCAGGGCTCGCTCGCCATGTACGCGATCTGGCGGTTCGGCTCCGAGGAGCAGAAGCGGCAGTGGCTGCCGCGGATGGCCGCTGGCGAGGTCATCGGCTGCTTCGGCCTGACCGAGCCGGACCACGGCTCCGACCCGGCGGGCATGCGCACGCACGCCAGGCGCGACGGATCCGACTGGGTGCTCACCGGGCGCAAGATGTGGATCACCAACGGGTCGGTGGCCGGCGTCGCGGTGGTCTGGGCCCGCACCGACGACGGCATCCGCGGCTTCGTGGTCCCCACCGACCTGCCCGGTTTCGCGGCCCCCGAGATCAAGCACAAGTGGTCGCTGCGGGCCTCGGTCACCAGCGAACTGGTCCTGGACGAGGTGCGGCTGCCCGCCGACGCGGTGCTGCCGGACGCCCGGGGGCTGGGCGCCCCGCTGCGCTGCCTGGGCGAGGCCCGCTACGGGATCGTCTGGGGCGCGATGGGGGCGGCGCGCACCTGCTTCGAGGCGGCGCTCGACTACGCGCGGACCCGGGAGCAGTTCGGCCGGCCGATCGGCGGCTTCCAGCTCACCCAGGCCAAGCTGGCCGACATGGCGCTGGAGCTGAACAAGGGGGTGCTGCTCGCGCACCACCTGGGGCGGCGGCGCGACGCCGGCACGCTGCGGCCGGAGCAGATCAGCTTCGGCAAGCTCAACAACGTCCGCGAGGCGATCGACATCTGCCGCACCGCGCGGACCGTCCTCGGGGCCAACGGCATCTCGCTGGAGTACCCCGTCATGCGGCACGCCACCAATCTGGAGTCGGTGCTGACCTACGAGGGCACCGCGGAGATGCACCAGCTGGTGCTGGGCAAGGCGCTCACCGGGCTGGACGCCTTCCGGTGAGCACCCCGCTCAACTCTGGTTGAAGAAGCCGCCGTTGCGGGTGCCGCGGGTCTCGCCGGTGACGACCCGGTAGTCGGCCGGCGTGAGCAGGAACACCCGGGTGGCGACCCGCTCGATGGAGCCGCGCAGGCCGAAGGTGAGGCCGGCGGCGAAGTCCACCACCCGCTTGGCGTCGGCGGACTCCATGGCCGTCAGGTTGACGATCACCGGGACGCCGTCCCGGAACAGTTCGCCGATGCCGCGGGCGTCCCGGAACGAGGCCGGGGTGACCGTGGCGATGCGGGTGCCCTGGTGCTGGGCGGCCTCGTCGGCCACCCGGACCCGGGGGTCGGTCACCCAGGGGTTGCCGCCCGAGTCGGCGGACTCGGGCCCCTCGGCGTAGTCGTCGTCGTAGTAGCGCTCGTCATCGTTGTCGTCGACGAGGCCAAGCCAGGCACTCGCCTTGCGCACCGATCCCATTGACGCCTCCTCTCACCCGCGGCGTGCGTGTTCCGTTCGCCCTATCGTCGTCCATGAGGGCGAGGGAGTGCCAAGCGGATAGCCGCCGCACGGGGGGTTCGTGACATATCTGGTGCAAAGAGGGTGGTGCGCCGTCAGCTTCCGTGCCCCCGTCGTGAACTGACAGTACGAAAGGCATCACGGAAGGTACCCGAATTGGTGATGTCGACAAGTTGACGGCGGCGGCGGGATTCGACTGCGGGGTAGGTTCGGGCCTGGGACCAGGGCATATGTCCGGGGTCTTGGCAACACTGTGCAATGCAGCCCGATGATCGGGTGACTGACCCATCGGAGTGTCGTTGACACCGGAACAGAAAAACCTCTGTTCCTCTACAGACACTCCGAAAGTTCAGCACGTGACTACACCGATCACGGAGCAGCGCATCCCGCGCCTCCGCAGGGCGTTCACGGCGACGGTCGTGGCGCCCCGCACCATCCGGGCCAAGCTGATCCGCATCCTCGCGGTGGCCCTGGCGATACTCCTGGCGCTCCTGGGCCTCTCCGCCGCCCGTCAGCTCGGCGACTACGAGAACGCCAGCACCACCGCCGCCGACGCGCACCTCTCCGACGCGCTGCAGGGCTTCGTCCACGAGCACCAGAAGGAGCGTGGCCTGACCACCGGTTACGTGGGCGGGATCACCGAGTTCCACGACCGGATGCTGGCCCAGCGCAAGCTCACCGACCGGGCGCTGGCCCAGGTGCAGGAGGAGCTGGCGGGCCGTCAGGACCGCGCCGCCGACGCCGTGCGCCGGGACCTGGGCCGGGTCGACGCCCTCCAGGGCATCCGGACCGCCGCGGACCGCGGCACCGGGCAGGTCGAGCGCACCTACGACTACTTCACCAACACCAACACCGCCCTGAACCGGATCGGGACCGGGCTGGTCGAGGTCCGGGACGCCCAGCTGCGCGCCGACTACCAGGCGCTGCAAGTCGTCAGCGGCGCGAAGGAGTTCACCGGGCAGGAGCGGGCCATCGTGCTCGGCTCGCTGCACGCCGGGCGGTTCCTCGGCAACGACTACACCCGCTTCATGACCACCCGGTCCGGGCGGCTGGCCGCGCTGGACGAGTTCCCCCAGTGGGCCACGCCCCGCCAGGAGCGCCTGGTGACCCGGGCGCTGGCGACGCCGGCCGCCAAGGAGCTGTTCGGCTACGAGAAGCAGATCGTGGCCGGGCGGGGCACGCTGCCCGGGGCCGGCACGGTGCCGCCGGGCGCCTGGTACAACTCCGCCACCGCCACCATCAACGGGCTGCGCACCGTCCAGGTCGCCCTCGGCTCCGACATCAAGGACCGCGCGACCGAGCTGGAGGACGAAGCCGCCCGCACCCTGGCGCTGTTCGCGGCGCTCGCCGTCGGCTCGGTGCTCGCCCTGGGCGCGCTCGCGGTGGGGGCCGCCCGCTCGGTCGCCGGGCCGCTGGGCTCGCTGACCCGGCAGGCCAGGGAGGTCGCCGACGAACGGCTGCCGGCCGCGGTCGCCCGGGTCCAGAACGAGTCCGGCAAGCCGGAGCCGCTGCAACCGCTGACCGTGCCGCGTGGCGCGGGCGCCGAGGTCCAGCAGCTGGCCGACGCCTTCGACCAGGTGCAGAAGGCCGCCTACGACCTCGCCACCGAACAGGCCGTGCTGCGCCGCAACGGCACCGAATCGCTGGTCAACCTCGGGCGCCGCAACCAGAACCTGGTCCGCCGGCAGATCAGCTTCATCAACAAGCTGGAGCACGAGGACGCCGACCCGACGACGCTGGCCAACCTCTTCGAGCTGGACCACCTCGCGACCCGGATGCGGCGCAACGCCGAGAGTCTGCTGGTGCTGGCCGGCGAGGCCAGCCCGCGGACCTGGGCCACCCCGCTGTCCGTCACCGACGTGATCCGGGCGTCCCTCTCCGAGGTCGAGGACTACCGCCGGGTGAAGCTGCGCCGGGTCGACGCCGCCTTCCTCAGCGGGACGGTCGTCTCGGAGATCTCCCACCTGCTGGCCGAGCTGATCGAGAACGCGTTGAGCTTCTCGCCACCGGACACCGACGTGGAGGTCGAGGGCCGCCGCACCAGCGCCGGCTACCTCGTCGCGATCGTCGACCACGGCACCGGCATGGACGCGCAGGCGATGGCCGAGGCCAACGTCCGGCTCTCCGGGGCCGCCAGTTTCATGGCCGAACCGACCCGGTTCCTCGGGCACTTCGTGGTCGGTGCGCTGGCCCGCAAGTGCGGGATCGAGGTCCGCCTGGGGGAGGCGCCGGCCGCCGGCACCGTCGCCCGGGTGCTCATCCCGGCCGCCCACCTCGCGGAGTCGGCCGCCACGCCGGCGGTGCCCGTCGCACCCGAGAAGCCGGTGCGGGACACGGTGAAGAAGAAGGGGAGCGCGGTGCCGGACGAGCACGCCACGGCGGCGGACGGCGGTGCGGACGCCGGACGGGCGGACGTGGCACGACCCGCGGCGGGCGGCGAGCGGTCCGAACCGCTGCCCCGGCCCCGTGAGGAACGGGCGGAGCGGGAGGCCGCGACCGCCGCCCCCGGCGGGCCGCGCGGCTCCTCGGCCGCCCGCACCCGCAACGGACTGGTCAAGCGAGCCAAGCGCAGCGCCATCCAGTCGGCGGTCGACGAGGCGGCGGCGCCGCGGTGGCAGCAGGAGGCCGCACCGACGCCGGACCGCTCGCCCGACGAGGTCTCCGGGATGCTCGCCACCCTCCGCAGCGCCCACATGCGCGGCGGGATCAGCGTGGAGAAGGAGCGCGAGCGGGCCAAGGAGCACGAGCGGGGGACCGCGGGCCGGGACGTGCCGGGCCGCGGGCAGGACGAGCAGGCGCAGCGGGCGGAGCCGGCCGCGCCGAAGGGGGACCAGAAGTGAGCGTCGACCTGCACAACGATTCGCAGACCTTCAACTGGCTGCTGGCCAGCTTCGTCCGCAAGACGGACGGGGTGCGGGACGCGGTGGCGGTCTCCTCGGACGGTCTGCTGATCGCGGTCTCGGACGGGTTGAACCGGACCGACGCGGACCATCTGGCGGCGGTGGTCTCCGGGCTGTCGAGCCTGGCCCGCAGTGCCTCGCGGCGCTACGAGTTCGACGGCGTCAAGCTCATCATGATCGAGATGGGCCGTGGCTTCCTGCTGGTCTCGGCGATCCGGGACGGCAGCTGCCTGGGCGTGCTCGCCGACTCGACCGGCGAACTGGGCCTGGTCGGCTACGAGATGGCCGTCCTGGCCGAGCGGGCCGGGGACCTGCTGAACCCGACGCTGATCGCGGACCTGCGGCAGGTACTGCCCCGATGAGCGAGGAAGCCGAGGAGGACGAACTGTTCGTCCGGCCGTTCATCATGACCGGCGGACGGGCCGAGCCGATGCACGCCGGCCTGCGGCTGGAGACGCTGGTCGTGGCGGTGCCCGAACCTCCGCTGGCGACGCTGGAGTTCGAACGCCGACGGATCGTCACGCTGTGCGCGCAGCCGACGACGGTGGCCGAGGTGGCCGCCGGGATCGGTGTGCCGCTGGGCGTCGCCAAGGTGCTCATCGCCGACCTCGTCGTCGGCGGACTGCTGGTCTGTCAACAACCCAAGGAGCTGCCGCTCCATGTCCTGGAGAGGATCAGGGACCATGTCAGGGCGCTCTGAGAAGGTCGCACCGCTCGCCGTGAAGATCGTCATCAGCGGCGGGCTGGGCGTCGGCAAGACGACGTTCATCGGCGCGATCTCCGAGATCGAGCCGCTGGACACCGAGGCGGCGATCACGCAGGTCTCGGTCGGGGTGGACTCGCTCGTCGGCGTGGAGAACAAGACCACCACCACGGTGGCGCTGGACTTCGGCCGGATCACCCTCGACCCGTCGATCGTGCTGTACCTCTTCGGCACGCCGGGACAGGACCGGTTCTCGTTCCTCTGGGACGACCTGGTGGAGGGGGCGCTGGGGGCGATCGTGCTGGTGGACACCCGGCGCATCGAGGACTCCTTCCCGGCGCTGGACTTCTTCGAGGAGCGCGGGACGCCGTTCGTACTGGCGGTGAACCACTTCGACGGCGCCCAGCACTTCGCGCTGGCGGAGGTCAGGGAGGCGCTGGGCATCGACGACGCGGTGCCGGCGATCGCCTGCGACGCCCGGCACCGGTCGTCGGTGCGCGACGTGCTGGCGGCGCTGATGGACCAGGTCGTGCTGCGGCACGCGGCCGGCGGCGCGCCCCGGGTGGGGGCGCTGGCGCGCTGAACCGGGCGGGTCCCGCGGGGCGGAGCACGTCAGCGGATCT
>LIQL01000496.1 GCA_001418405.1 Streptomyces diastatochromogenes
CGGCCCGGGGTGCGGTGATCACCGCACCCCGGGCCGCACGGGTCACGGCTTGGGCAGCGGCTGCCCGTACCAGCGCTCGATCAGCCGTGCCGCGATGGAGATGCCGTAGGGCGGCATGACCTCGCCGGAGGCGAAGGCGGCGCTGAGGTCGTCCCGGGAGAACCACCGGGCCTCCTCGATCTCCTCGCCGTCCACCTGGATCTCGGCGGAGGTGGCGCGGGCCATGAAGCCCAGCATCAGGCTGGAGGGGAAGGGCCAGGGCTGGCTGGCGACGTACTCGACCTCCCCGACGACGACCCCGGCCTCCTCGAAGACCTCCCGGGCGACCGACTGCTCGATGGACTCGCCCGGCTCGACGAAGCCCGCCAGGGTGGAGAAGCGCCCCTCGGGCCAGTGGACCTGGCGGCCGAGCAGGGCGCGGTCCTGGTCGTCGGTGACGAGCATGATCACGGCCGGGTCGGTGCGCGGGTAGTGCTCGGCGCCGCAGGCCGGGCAGCGGCGGATGTGGCCGGCGGCCGCGATCACGGTCCGCTCGCCGCAGCGGGAGCAGAAGCGGTGCATCCGCTGCCAGTTCTCCAGGGCCACGGCGTGGACGAGCAGGCCGGCGTCCCGGGGGGAGAGCAGCAGGCCGGCCTCGCGGAGTCCGGCGGCGCGGGCGGACTGGTCCAGGCGGCCGGGCAGCGCGTCCTTCTGGAGGGCGAAGTAGCTGACGCCGTCCTCGTCGGTGCCGAGGTAGTAGCGGTGGGCCTCGGTCAGCGGCGCCTCGAAGGAGGGCGTCATGATCAGTTCGGTGCGGCCGTCAGGGGTGTCGTCGATCAGCGCCTGGCCCCCGGACACGACGAAGACGCGCGTCGTCGGGTGGCTCCAGGCCGCCGCCAGCCATGCCTCGTCGAGCCGGTGGTGGGCTGAGCGGTCAATTCCGCTCGGCGCGCTGAAGGTGATCGGCCGGTCGGCCGTGCGGTCGGTCCAGGTGGTCACTGCTGTTTCCAACTCCCCCTATGGCGTGGGTGATTGCTGCGTGCGGGCGCGGAGCGGTACGGCGGTGGGCGCGGGTCAGGACGGGCGCCAGGCGTCCGCCAGGTCGCCCCAGAGGTAGGCGGTGGCCTCCACGCCCTTCATCAACAGGTCGAGTTCGACCTTCTCGTTCGGGGCGTGCCAGCCGTCGGAGGGCACCGAGATGCCCAGGAAGAGGACCGGGACGCCGAGGACGTCCTGGAGGTCGGCCGCCGGACCCGAACCGCCCTCGCGGGTGTAGCGGATCTCCGTCTCGAAGGCCCGGCCCATGGCGCGGGTCACGGACTGCAGCGCCGGGTGGTCGAGCGGGGTGAGGCAGGGGCGGGTGGCGCCCCAGAAGGTGATCTCGTGCCGGATGCCGGCCGGGAGCCGGTCGGCGACCCAGTCCCGGACCGCCTGCTGAACGGCCTCGGCGTCCTGGCCGGCGACCAGGCGGAAGGAGAGCTTCAGCTGGGCGGCGGCCGGCACGATGGTCTTGCTGCCCGGGCCCTGGTAGCCGCCGCCGATGCCGTTGACCTCGGCGGCGGGACGGGCCCAGATGCGCTCCAGCGTGGTGGTGCCGCGCTCGCCGAGGGTGGCGTGCGAATGCGCGGTCACCAGCCAGCGGTCCTCGTCGAAGGGCAGCTCGGCGAAGAGCTCCCGCTCGCGGTCGGTGAGTTCGATCACCCCGTCGTAGAAGCCGGGGATCGCGACCCTCCGGTCGGCGTCGTGCAGCGCGGCGGCGAGCCGGGCCACCTCGGTGGCCGGGTTGGGCACCGCACCGCCGAACGAACCGGAGTGGATGTCCTGGTCGGGGCCGTACAGATCGACCTGGCAGTCCGTCAGGCCGCGCATGCCGGTGCAGACGGTGGGGGTGTCCTCGGCCCACATGCCGGTGTCGGAGACGATCACCGCGTCGCAGGCCAGGCGGTCGGCGCGGGCGGTGACCAGGGCCGGGAGGTTCGGAGAGCCCGACTCCTCCTCACCCTCGATGAGCAGCTTGAGGTTGACGGCGGGGGCCGTCCGGCCGGTCGCGGCGAGGTGGGCGCGGACGCCCAGGGTGTGGAAGAAGACCTGGCCCTTGTCGTCGGCGGCGCCGCGCGCGTAGAGGCGGCCGTCGACGGTCACCGGCTCGAAGGGGTCGGTGTGCCACCCGTCCTCCCGGGCGGCGGGCTGGACGTCGTGGTGGCCGTAGACGAGCACCGTCGGGGCGGTCGGGTCCCCGGAGGGCCACTCGGCGAACACCGCGGGCAGGCCCCCGGTCTCCCACACCTCGGCCACCGGGAAGCCGGTCTCCGCGAGCTTGGCGGCGAGCCAGTCGGCGCTGCGGCGCACGTCCTCGGTGCGGCCCGGGTCGGCGGAGACGGAGGGGATGCGCAGCCACTGCACGAGGTCGGCGAGGAAGGCGTCGCGGTGGTCGGCGAGGTACGCGCGGACGGCGTTGTCCGGGGTGGTGCTCATACGCCCGAGCCTATCGGCCTTCCGGGGGATATCGGCCGGGGGTCTCGCCCAGCAGGATCCGTTCCAGCCCGGCGCGGCCCGGCAGGCGGGCGGGCCGGACCACTTCCCCGGTGCGGACGAAGAGGAACGCGGCGTCCACCGCGGCGGGGTCCAGGCCGTACCGCTCGGCCCAGGCCAGGCGGTAGACGGCCAACTGGAGCGGGTCCGCGCCGCCCCCGCCCGCGGGGAGCTGCCGGCCGGTCTTCCAGTCGATGATCTCGAAGCGGTCGCCGTCGGGGCCGTGCTCCTTGTAGACCGCGTCGATCCGGCCGCGGACGACCCGCCCGGCGAGCGTCATGCGGAACGGGACCTCCACCCGGAACGGGGTGCGGTGGGCGTACGGGGTCCGGGCGAACGCCTCCTTCAAGGCCGCCAGGTCCTGTTCGTCGGCGATCTCCGCGGCCTCGCCGGGCTCGGCGCCGGGCAGCTCCTCCGGGCCGAGCAGCGGCAGCGGCAACTCCTCGAACCGGGACTGCACCCAGGCGTGGAAACGGGTGCCGCGGCGGGCCGCGGGCTGCGGGCGGCGCGGCATCGGACGGGCCAGCTCGCGGGCGAAGCCGTCGGGGTCGGCGGCGACGTGGAGCAGTTCGGTGGCGGTCAGGGAGGCCGGCAGCGGGACGTCGCGGACCCGGGCCCGGGAACTGCGCAGCTCGGCGGCGAGCGCACCCAGATCGCGGTCCCAGGACGCCACCGTGCGGCGCTCCTCGGGCACCAGCGACGCGGTCGGCTCGCCCGTGGGGGCCACCGGGCCGCCGGGGGCGGGCACGCCCGGCCCGGGACCGGACGCGAGGGCGGCCGGATCGGGCTCGGCGGAACGCTGGGCGATCAGGCGGGGG
>LIQL01000497.1 GCA_001418405.1 Streptomyces diastatochromogenes
CGGCGCAACCGCTTGTCGCGGTCCAGACCGCGGGTCGTGCGCAGCTTGCGCGCGACCAGCTCGCGCGCGGTGGACTCCTCCTGTTCGGCGTCGAGCCGACCGACGGCCTCGTCGATCAGGGCGGAGTCCACCCCCTTGGTACGCAGCTCCCGGGCGAGGGCGCGGCGGGCCAGGCCCCGGCCGTGGTGCCGGGACTCCACCCAGGCGTCGGCGAAAGCCGCGTCGTCGATCAACCCGACGTCCTCGAAGCGGGCGAGCACCTCCTCCGCGGCCTCGTCGGGGATGCCCCGCTCGCGCAGGGCGTCCGCCAGCTGCCGGCGGGTGCGCGCGCTCCCGGTGAGCAGGCGCAGGCAGATCGCCCGCGCCTGCTCCTCGGGCGTGCGCGGCGGCCCCGACCCGGCCCTCGACGGGAGGGAGCCACCGCCGTCCCTGACGGCGCCGTCCTCTTCGGGGGCGGCACCGCGGTTGCGGCGGCTACGGTTCTCGGCGTCGCCGGCAGCGCTGCCGAAACCGGCGCTGTCCGGCCATTCCGTTCGCCGTGTCATGGCCCGTCAGCTCTTGGCCGCCGCGGCCTTGACGCCCTTGGCGCTCTTGGCGGCCGCGACCGGTGCGGCGGCCTTGGCCGGCGCCTCGGCCGGGCCCGCGGCGTCCGTACCGGGTTCCGCCGCGACGTCCTCGGGCTTCACGCCGACGCCCAGCTTCTCCTTGATCTTCTTCTCGACCTCGTTGGCGAGGTCGGGGTTGTCCTTGAGGAAGTTGCGGGCGTTCTCCTTGCCCTGGCCGAGCTGGTCGCCCTCGTAGGTGTACCAGGCGCCGGACTTGCGGATGAAGCCGTGCTCGACACCCATGTCGATCAGGCCGCCCTCGCGGCTGATGCCCTGGCCGTAGAGGATGTCGAACTCGGCCTGCTTGAAGGGGGGCGCGACCTTGTTCTTGACGACCTTGCAGCGGGTGCGGTTGCCGACCGCCTCGGTGCCGTCCTTGAGGGTCTCGATCCGGCGGATGTCGATCCGGACGGAGGCGTAGAACTTCAGCGCACGGCCACCGGTCGTGGTCTCCGGGGAGCCGAACATCACGCCGATCTTCTCGCGGAGCTGGTTGATGAAGATCGCGGTGGTCTTGGACTGGTTGAGCGCGCTGGTGATCTTCCGCAGGGCCTGGCTCATCAGACGGGCCTGGAGGCCGACGTGGGAGTCGCCCATCTCGCCCTCGATCTCGGCCCGCGGCACCAGGGCGGCCACGGAGTCGATCACGATGAGGTCCAGGGCGCCGGAGCGGACCAGCATGTCGACGATCTCCAGCGCCTGCTCGCCGTTGTCCGGCTGGGACAGGATGAGGTTGTCGATGTCGACGCCGAGCTTCTGCGCGTACTCGGGGTCCAGGGCGTGCTCGGCGTCGATGAACGCGACCTGGCCGCCGGCCTTCTGTGCGTTCGCCACCGCGTGCAGGGTCAGGGTGGTCTTACCGGAGGACTCCGGTCCGTAGATCTCCACGACCCGGCCGCGCGGCAGGCCGCCGACGCCGAGCGCGACGTCGAGGGCGGTCGAGCCGGTCGGGATGATCTCGATGGGCTCCCTGGACCGCTCGCCCATGCGCATGACCGCGCCCTTGCCGAATTGCCGTTCAATCTGTGCGAGTGCGGCGTCCAGCGCCTTCTCGCGGTCGGTGCCTGCCATGGGTTCCACCCGGTTTGCTTGAGTCGATCGCTTCACGTCCATGACGCTAACGCCTGCCACTGACAATGCGCCCGGACCCGGCCCCGGCCTGTGGATAACTCGGCGCTCGGCCCGGGATTCCCGTGGGCCGGAGCCGCGTGGAGCGGCCGGAGCCCCCATGAGAATGGATGTTCGATTTTGGTGTCAAGCGCGCCGCGCCCGGCGCCGCGGCACCGCCGGCCTCACTCGCCGGCCGGCCGCGCCGCCTGCGGCACGGCCCCCTCCTCGCCGCCCGGCGCACCGGCGGCCGGCTCCCGCTCCGGCTCCGCGTCCGCCGCCCGGGCCGGCTCCGACGCACCCTCTCCGCCACCGTCCCGGGCCCGGCTCCGACGCCTCGCCCGGAAGCCGGCCCGCGGGTCCGCGGTGACCTCGTAGCGCTTGACGTAGGCGCCGAGGAACGCCTGGAGGGTCGCGGTGGCCGGGATCGCGATCAGCGCGCCGACCGCACCCATCAGGGCCGTGCCGGCGATCACCGAGCCGAACGCGACGGCGGGGTGGATGTCCACGGTCTTCGCGGTGATCCGGGGCTGGAGGAGGTAGTTCTCGAACTGCTGGTAGACCACGACGAAGCCGAAGACCCACAGCGCGTACCAGGGGTTGACGGTGAACGCGATCAGGATGGGCAGCGCACCCGCCAGGTACGTGCCGATCGTCGGCACGAACTGCGAGATCAGTCCGACCCAGATGCCGAGCGCCGGCGCGTAGGGCACGCCCAGGATCTCCAGCAGGACGTAGTGCGAGACGCCGGAGATCAACGCCATCAGGCCGCGGGAGTAGAGGTAGCCGCCGGTCTTGGCGACCGCGATCTCCCAGGCGCGCAGCACCTCGGCCTGCCGGCGGGGCGGCAGCACCGAGCACAGCGCCCGCCGCAGCCGGGGGCCGTCGGCGGCGAAGTAGAACGAGAACAGCGCGATGGTGAGGAGGTTGAAGAGCCCGCCGAGCACCTGCGCGGAGACCGCCAGGACGTTGTTGGCGCTGTCCTGGACGTACTTCTGCAACCAGTCGGAGTTCAGCAGGTTGTTCTGCACCTGGACCCGGGAGAGGTGGGTGTGGAAGGTGTCGTTGATCCAGCTGATGACGGAGTCCAGGTACTGCGGGAACTCCTCGACCATGGTGGCGATCTGCCCGGCCACCATGGAGCCCAGCAGCGCGAAGAAGCCGATCGTGCCGACGAGGATCGCGAGGAACACCAGGCCGGTGGCGAGTCCGCGCCGCATGCCGCGGGCGGCCATCCAGTCGACGGCCGGCTCGACGGCCAGGGCCAGGAAGAACGCGATCAGCACGTTCAGCAGCAGCCCGATCAGCTGGTGGAAGCCCCAGGTGGCGAGCTGGAAGCACGCCACCAGGGCGAGCGCGAGCACCATGGCGCGCGGGAGCCAGCGCGGCATCCGCGCCCCGTACCGGTCGTCGTCGGGCCGGGTCTGGGGCGGGTCGGCGGGGCGGGAGCCGTCGCGGCTGCTGGTCTCATCTGTCACGCGCACGCTGCCCAGTGTCGCGCACCGGGCCGACACCGGGCCCGGGCCGGCTCAGCGCTTGTCCTGCGGCACGTCCATCACCGTGCAGACCACGTGCCAGACCTCCTTGGCACTCCAGCCCGCCGCCAGCGCCTCGTGGACGGTGCGGCCACCGAGCCCCGCCATCACGTGGTCGCGCGCGAACGAGTCGGCGTAGGCCGCACCGAAATGGTCCGCCATCCGCTCCCAGAACACCGTCAACCGCATGATTCCCGCCTCACACCCGCTTCGGCCTGCACCTTCCCCGGCTTCCCGCCGCCCGGTGCACGCGCCCCAGGGGCGTTCCGG
>LIQL01000498.1 GCA_001418405.1 Streptomyces diastatochromogenes
TGCCGGCGCACGTTGGTCAGCCCTTCCTGGACGATGCGGTAGGCCGACAGCTCGCAGGACGTGGGCAACTCGACCCGGTCTCCGCTGATCCGCAGTTCGACCTCGCCGCCCACGGAGCGGTGCTGCGCTATCAGCTCGCCCAACGCGTCGAGGGTCGGTTGCGGTGTCGTTCCCGTGCGGTCCTCGGGGCCCGTTCGCAGCACACCCAGCAGCCGACGCAACTCCGCCATCGATGCGCGGGCGGACCTGGCGATCTGCTGAAAGCCCTCACGGGCCTGCGGCGACAGGTCCGGTGTGGTGTAGGTGGCGCTCTCCGCCTGCACGGCGATCACCGAGACGGAGTGCGAAACGACGTCGTGCAGTTCCCGGGCGATTGCTGCCCGCTCCGCCGCGGCGGCCTGCCGGCGCTCCATCGCGAGGAGCCGGAGCTGCGCGGCCGCCCGCTCACGCCGTGTCTCCTCGCGCGCGCGAACCGCGTCCCCCACCGCTACCGCGGCCACGATCGCCACGGTCAGGACGAACCACTCGGCGAGCAGATCGAAGGTGTAGGACCTCGGGTGCCAGGACGCGATGTGCCAGACGTTCACCGCGAGGGAGAGGACCGAGCCGATACCGGCGAGCAGAGCCGGATGCGCCACGCGGTGTCTTCCGAGGGTGTAACACGCCACGAGTCCGCTGACGGTTGCTGCGATGTAGAGGTCCGCTCCGGCGGCGAAACTCAACAGGGCTGCTCCTGCGGAGAGGGCCGTGACGGCCGGGCGCACGTGACGCCACGCCAGAGTCGCCGCGGAGAGCAGCACGCCCAGCGCGATCACCAGAGAGTGGCGCGGCACGACCACGAGCTCCACGGCCGCGAAAACCGTGAGGGCCCCGCCGGAGACCCAGGGATAGGACGGCGACGCGACCCACGCGCGGAGCCGCTGCCGGAGAGAAGTGCTCATGCCGATATTTTTTCGGCTTCGCGGCAACCGCCGCGTCGCCGCACGGGTTGATCCATGGCTGACATGTCATGCCACGGGTTGACGCCGAAGTTCGGTTCCTCGTTTGACGCTCCGCGATCCGCCTGTCCATAGCCTCGTGATCACGGCGAGGACGGGAGCGTCATGAAGAATCAACTGGCTTGCAAATCAACGAACTTAGGGCAATGCGGCAGGCTGGGATGGGGTCTGCGCACGCCGCGACGCACGGGCGGCGGACCGCGCAGAAGCACGTGCCGCGAAGCGTGGGGATGGAGCGCGTGCGCGATCGCCGCGCTCGGCCTAGCGCTCTTCACCACCCTTCCCCCGCACCGGACATGGAGCCTGTCCGCAGCAGTCGGATACGGGTGTGCGGCGATGACCGCGGCTCGGCTTGCCAAGAGACGACGTCCGTCGCGCAGTGCCGTGTTCCCCCACGAACTGTCCCTGATCCTGGCTGTGATGGGGTCGGTGGTCGTGCCACTGCTCCTTCTGGTGTGGGACAGCAGCGCGCAGCTGGAAGTCGCAGTCGTCGAACGCTCCGGTGACTTGTTGCTGCACTCGGGCAGCCCCTACATACCTGCACCCACCACGGTCGGGGACTACAACCCGTACCTGCCCGGCATGGCGGTCTTCGGTCTCCCGCACGCGCTGTTCGGCGGCGGGCCGCTCACCGACGCGCGATGGTGGATGGCGGGCGCGTTCTTCGTGACCATGGCCGCTGCGACAAGGACGCTCTTTCGCCGTGGGCGGGGCGTGGCCGGAGGCCGGCCCGGAGCTCCTACCGCGCCCCGTTTCGCTACCGCTCCCGTGCTGTTGTGGCTCGCGGCCTGCCCGCTGGTGGCCCTGCCTCTGGCAGTCGGGGGAATCGACCTCCCGGTGATCGGCCTGATGTGCTGGGGACTGGCAGCGGCCGCAAACGGTACACCGGGGCGTGCGGGTCTACTGATAGGTGCTGCGGCGGCGCTCAAGTGGACGGCCTGGCCCGCTGCGCCCGTCGTGTTGGCGCTGGTGGCAGCCAGACACGGCCGGCGCTCGGCCCTTGCCGCTGCCGCTGCAACCGCTCTGACGGTATTGACGGCCGTTGTTCCGTTCCTGCTCACAGCCCCCAGGGCATTCGTCGAGAACGTTCTGGCGTTTCCCTTGGGGCTCGGCAGCGCGACGTCCCCTGCTGCCAGTCCGCTGCCCGGGTGGCTCCTGGCCACCTACGTTCCCGGCGGGGCGATCATCGCGATGGTGCTGCTGGCCGTCGCCGCCATCGGCGTCGCCGGCTCCCTGGCGATACGGCCGCCGCGGACGGTGCGGGCTGCGGCCGACCGCCTGGCGATCGGCCTCGCGCTCGCCATGGCACTGATGCCGGCGACACGCTTCGGCTACCTCGTCTATCCCCTGGTGCTCTGGGCGTGGCCACGACTGATGCAGGTCGCGACGGCGACCGGACCGCGCAGCGCGATCTGTCGCCGGTCACTGGACCACGCGTCAATGAGCGAGGTGGTGCTGGGCGATCTATCGGAGGAAATCGGGCCAGGCGTTGTTCCCGGCCCTGACCAGCGCCAGGCGGACGGCCTTCGGCAGGGCTGCGGTACGGGCCACGTGAGCGTTCCGCAGCGAGTGACAGAACAAGCGGACCGTAAGAGACGCGCCCCCGAAGTGGGAGAGGAGACGATGCTGTGAGCCGCAGGCAGGCCAGCGCCAAGAGCGAGGAGGGTCGTGGCTACGGCGCCGCGGTATCGGCAGCGTTCGCTATACCGCCGCGTTGCGCGAGCTCTCCTCCGGCAGGGCTTCTGCCGTCGGCCCCGGCGCGCTTCCCGCGGTTGGCGTGGAGCCGTGCCCGACGGCTACTGCCTGCTCCGAACCCGAACTCGAACCCGGATCCTGTTCCCCATCCGGTGAGGCCGACTCCGGCTCGCCGAACCAGGCGACCGCGACGGCTCCGGCCACGGCGACGACGAAGCCAAGGATCGCCATCCACGCGAAGCCAGGACGAGAGGAGTCGCCCAGCCACAGCACTCCGAGAATGCCGGGCACCACGGTTTCGCCCACCACGAGCGCCGCCGTGGCACCGTTCACCGAACCGATCTGCAGGGCGACCGTGTGCAGGTACATTCCGCCGATGCCTGCCACCAGGATCGCGTACAGCGCGGGATCACCGAGGAGGGACGGCAGGTGGAACGGGTCCACACCGTTCAGGACGCGCACGCCCACTCCCAGGGCACCGAAGCCCAAACCGGACAAGAGGCCCGCGAGGATCGCGGCCCGCCCGCCGAGCAGACGCACGAGCAGGGTGCCACCACCGATGATCACGACCGAGGCGACCAGCAGCCACCAATGGGTGTCGATGGGTGTGTGACCGCTCCCCTCCGGGCCGGCCGCGGTGGCCAGAAGCACCAGTGCCGAACAGACCACGCCGATGGAGGCCCATTCGGCACGGGTGAGGCGAATGTTGAGGAGCTTGACGCTCAACACGGCCGTGATCACGAGGTTCGCGCTGATCACGGTCTGCGAGAGGAACAGCGGCAGCATCCGGGCCGCGAGCGCACCCAGCCCGAAGCCAATGAAGTCCAGGACCGTGCCGACCATGAACTCCCAGGTCACGGCAGCTTTGGCGGTCGACGAGAGGCTGGGGCCGCCGTGCTGTGTGACGGCGCCGCCGGATGCCTTCGCCGCCTCCCGCCGAGCGGACTTCCGTGATCCCACCGCCTGAAGGACCGAACCTGTGCCGTAGCAGGCAGACGCCGCTATGGCCGTCACAAGGCCGATGATCACCGAAGGCTCCGTTCACACGCCGCATTACCTGTTCATTACCTGGATTGGCAGACGTGCATTTCGGTACGTGAGTTGCCTCCAAGGGCAAAAGATCTCTTGCCGTGGGGAAATGGGGGAGGGGAGTGCGCCCTGGGCGGGGTGCAAGGGGCTCTCGGTCGGTGTGAGGAGCCGGCAAGGGAAGCTCCCGTACGCGGGTCGGCTTACGGGAACGAGCCGTGCACGTCGCCGTGCGGGTTTGTCGGCCTTCCCCGTGCAGGCCGCAGTTCGTCCTCGAGTGCTTGCCAGCCGGTGCTGCCGGAGAGCGCCAGGGAGGCTCGCAGGGCGGCCGAGATGGTCTTCCTTAGGGCTTGGCAGCCGGTTGGTGACCACGACGATGTGCATCGCAAGCCGCTCTGACCGGCTGCTACCGATAGGGCTGCGGATGCCTGGGTTGGCCGCCACCGGGGTCGAGGCCAAGTAGGTCGGGTCGAACCGCGGTCAGGAGGGCTGTTCGGTGATGTTGCGACGCAGGGTGTGTCCCCACGGCTCGGTCGCGCGCACGGTGTACGGGTGTGGGGAGACTCGGTCGGCCCCGCCGTACGTAGCCCTCGTTACGGGCGCAGGGACTTCACCAGCGGGCCGAGCGAGCCGTCCTCGGCGGCTGAGTCGAGAGCCGTGCGCAGTGCGTCGTCGTACGTCGGGCGTGCCCTGCTCTGCATTTCCCGGCCCTCGTCGGTGATCACGCTGTAGACACCGCGTCGGTCGCCCGGGCACAGGTCGCGACGGGTCAGGCCGGACGACTCCAGCCGGGAAGCCAGTCGGCTGACGGAGCTCTGGTTGAGGCCGATAAGGTCCGCGAGCTCCTGCATCCGCAGCTCACCGTCGTCCGACGCCGCGAGACGGGCCAGCGCACGGTACTCGGAGAGACCGAGCTTGTGGTGCTGTTGCAGCGCTTTCGCGAGTTCTTGCTCGACGCGCGTGTGCAGTGCTCCGAACCGGTCCCAGTGCTCCGCGTCCATGAATTCTGCCCTCTTCCGTCGCTCGTCCGCCTTCTCTGGCGTCGCGCTCCGACCTCTTTCGGGGTGTTCCCCAGCGAGCTCTTGACATCAGCGTACATGCGCCTGAAACTTATGTATGTGCATGCAAGAGATGTGTGTACATGGAGCTATGAGGGGGAGCGGCATGGCATCGACAAGCGTCGTGGAAGCGGGAAGTGTCCCGGGTATCCAGCGGATCGCGACCACGCCGGACTGGTACGAGCCGTACAAGATTTCGCAGGCAATCAAGGCAGGCGGCCTGATCCACGTGTCCGGGCAGGCGGGGATCGATGAGCGAGGGCGGACCGTCGCAGACGACTTCCTGACTCAGGGGCGCCAGGCGTTCGCGAACGTCCAGCGAGTGCTCGCCGAGGCCGGCGCGTCGCTCGCAGACGTGGTGAAGGTCGGCATCTTCGTGACGGACATGGCCGCCGACCTCGGCCATGTGATCGCTCTGCGCGAGGAGTTCCTGTCCGAGCCCTATCCCGCGGACACCTTGCTCGAAGTGGCGTCGCTGGCACAGCCGGAGTGGCGAATAGAGGTCGAGGTGACGGCTCTCGCCCGCTGACGGCGTCGTAGCCGACGGGTCGCGACGGGCCGGGGGCGGGCATGGCCCGAAGGCTTCGCGCTGGGCAGCTGGAATGTCGTGCGGGAAGTCGTAACATCCCGCTCCTGTCCGGTGTGCGTCGAGTCAGCCTGCGCGTTGCGTGTGCCTTGGCCCGCGACCGGGTGTCGGACGGTCTTCATGCCCGAGCCGTTCCGACCGACCGACCGCCGTCGGCCCCGAAGGCGGTGGACCTACATGCGTCAACCGCATCGCGCCGTGTTCCGGAGCACTGTTGGCCCGCCAGACAGTCGCCATCCTGCAACCGGACGGCGTGCTACGCCTCCCTACCCACGCCTACGCGTCGAAGAGTCAGAGCGGTGTGTGGCGTGCGGTGTTCGCATCCAAGCAAGAGCCTCTACGCCACACCGAACCGAATTCAGCGCACGGGCCGTCAGTTCAAGTTCCTCCGTGCCTCACGGCAATTTCGTTCGCCCTCGATACGACGCCCCGGTGACAACCGGCCTGAGCCCAACACGCTCCGGAAGGAATAGCCCCGCTCGGATCCGCGCATCAGCAAGCAACGCCCCAGTCGTCACCGTCCAGCCACCGCTGCCCAGCCACCACCGCCGCCGTACAGCGCGACTCTTCGGAAGGCGTGGCCCCACCACTCGACTCGCCTGGCGCACAGCGAATTCGCAGTCACAAGAGAGCAAGGGGCCAACGAGCTCAACGAGCTCAACGAGAAGAATGAGCCCAACGAGAAGAATGAGAGGAACGAGAACAATCAAGACCCAACGAGCCCGACGCCACCAACGGTAAAGCCCCTCCTTGCGCGTGCCCCAGGTTGCCCCCAGGTGAGAACCCGCTTCCCGCGATTTCTCAGTGGACCAGGGGAAGAGTGGCCATCTCCGCGACCGTCCAGGTCAGGGGGCCGAGGACGAGCAGTACGGCAACGGCGCGGAGGGCGGTCGCGCGGTGGAGGGTGGAGGCGGATGCGCCGAGTCGGCGTAGGGCGGCGGTGGTGCGGGCGCGGGCGGCTCGGGATTCCAGGCTGGCCGAGAGTGCGCTGATGGAGACGCAGGCAAAGATGATCGCCGCGCCGATGGCCGTGAACGGACCGAGGGGCCGGGAGGGAGCGGCCTGGTACACGGTGACGGCGGCGTAGATGCCGGAGGCCACCGCGCACAGGACGCCGAGCGGGCGGCCCAGGCGGTGTGACTCCTCCTGGAGGACGCGCCCGGACAGCAGTCGCAGCGCGCCGGGGCGGCCCGCGCACAGCAGTTGGCCCGACAGGTACACCAGGCCGGGGCCGGCCAGGACGAGACCGAAGGCCGCCAGGGCCCAGCCGGCCAGGACGCCCGGTGGGCTGCCGATCAGGTGGCCGGGGAGGGGCAACAGGCCACCGGGGGTGCCGCCGGCGGGGGTCGTGTAGGACTCGAGGGCCAGGCCGGCCGCGGTCATGGCGACGCCCCACGGGAGGCCGGAGGGAGCCTTGGTGATCGGGGCCGGCTCGGTGTCGACGGCGCCCGCTTCGGCGCGGGGACGGAGCGAGTAGGCGGTGGCCGCGGCGACCGTCAGTGGGACGAGGGACAGCAGCATCAGGGCGCCGATCAACGGCAGCGGGTGGCCGGCGCCGAGCAGACCGGCGTCGACGGCGCGCGGGGCGGCGGTGCGGGCGGCGGTGCCGAAGTCGCCGCGGAGGGTGAGAAAGGCGATGAGGGCGAGGAGGACGCCCAGGGCACAGGTCAGGGCGGTGGAGGCCGCGGCGAGCAGGGTGAGTCGGAACGGTCCCAGGCCGGCGGCGGTCATGCCGCGTTGGAGGCGGGCGGCCGGGTCGGTGCGGGCCACGGACACCGCGAGTTGGGCGGTGGCCGCGAGCGGGGCGGCGCACCACAGGAGGCGGCCCAGGGAGGCGCCGGCCGCGGTGGGGTGGGCGGCGGCGTGGGCGAGGGCGGTCAGCACCAGGAAGCCGGTGCCGGCCGCGGCGGTGGCGACGAGGAGACGGCGCAACAGGACGAGGGGGTGAGCGCGGAAGGTCAGACGGAGAGCGAGCACGCTGCCCTGCTTTCCTCGTCGGAGGCGCCGGAGTCCTCGGGAGCGGCGCCGGAGAGGCGGCCGTCGAGGAGGCTGACGGTCCGGTCGGCCTGCGCGGCGACCTGGGGGTCGTAGGTCGCAAGGACCACGGTGATGTGGTGGGAGCGGGCCGCGGTGGTCAGGGTGCGCAGCACTTGGACGCCGTCGGCGCTGTGGAGCGGGGCGGTCGGTTCGTCGGCGAAGAGCACCTGTGGGGTGGTGACCAGGGCGCGGGCGATGGCGACGCGCTGGCGCTGGGACTGGTCGAGCCGGGCGGGGCGGCGGCGGGCGCACATGCCCACGTCGAGGCGTTCCAGCCATTCGATGGCGGTGTGCTTGGCCGCGCGGTGGCCGGTGCCGCGCAGCAGGAGTGGGAGGGCGGTGTTCTCCCAGACCGTGAGTTCCGGGACGAGGTGGGGTTCGGTGTCGATCCAGCCGAACCGTTCGAGACGCAGCCGTTCGCGGCTGGGGGAGGAGAGGGTGTGGACGGGGGCGCGGTCGAAGAGGACCTCGCCCTCGGTCGGTACGAGTTGGCCGGACAGGCACTTCAGGAGTGTGGTCTTGCCACTGCCGCGGGGGCCGGTGACGGCGAGGATCTCGCCCTCCCGCACACCGAGGGAGACCCCGGTGAGGGCGACGGTGGCGCCGTGCGCGTGGTGTAGGCCGCGTGCCCAGAGAACGTCGTTGTCAGGCGGGGCCACCATCTGCACACCTCTCGCTCGTACGCTGCTCGTTCCCCCGGTCGGGGGAACGACCACGGAGGGTATCGGTCACCAGCACGGTAAGGAATCGGGTCCCCGGTCAAATGTGGCTCGGCAGCCACAACGGCCCAGATTCACCCGTATGGAAGGGAACGAGTGAATCCGGGCCGTGAGGTGTGCAGTTGTCTTCCGGCGCGTCGGGGAGTGGCCAGTGCACCAGGGGAGTGACTAGCGCAGGTTGCCCCGTGCGCCGGGAGGTGACGCGATGATCAGAGCTTGGTCCACGCCTCGGTGAGGACGGAGCGCAGGATCTGCTCGATCTCGTCGAAGACCGTCTGGTCGGCGATCAGCGGCGGGGCCAGCTGGATGACCGGGTCGCCACGGTCGTCGGCACGGCAGTAGAGGCCGTTGTCGTACAGCGCCTTGGAGAGGAAGCCGTAGAGGACGCGCTCGGTCTCCTCGTCGTTGAAGGACTCCTTGGTGGCCTTGTCCTTCACGAGCTCGATGCCGTAGAAGAAGCCGTTGCCGCGGACGTCGCCGACGATCGGCAGGTCGTGCAGCTTCTGCAGCGTGCTGAGGAAGTTGCCCTCGTTGTCGAGCACGTGCTGGTTGAGGCCCTCGCGCTCGAAGATGTCGAAGTTCGACAGCGCCACGGCGGAGGAGACCGGGTGACCACCGAAGGTGTAGCCGTGCAGGAAGGTGTTGTCACCCTTGTAGAACGGCTCGGCGAGGCGGTCGGAGATGATGCAGGCACCGATCGGGGAGTAGCCCGAGGTCATGCCCTTGGCGCAGGTGATCATGTCCGGGACGTAGCCGAACTTGTCACAGGCGAACATCGTGCCGAGGCGACCGAAGGCGCAGATGACCTCGTCGGAGACGAGCAGCACGTCGTACTGGTCGCAGACCTCGCGGACCCGCTGGAAGTAGCCGGGGGGCGGCGGGAAGCAGCCACCGGCGTTCTGCACCGGCTCCAGGAAGACCGCGGCGACGGTCTCCGGGCCCTCGAAGAGGATCTGCTGCTCGATCTGGTCGGCGGCCCAGCGGCCGAAGGCCTCGGGGTCGTCGCCGTGGATCGGGGCGCGGTAGATGTTGGTGTTCGGCACCTTGTGCGCGCCGGGAACCAGCGGCTCGAAGGGGGCCTTCAGGCCCGGCAGACCGGTGATCGACAGGGCGCCCTGCGGGGTGCCGTGGTAGGCGACCGCGCGGGATATGACCTTGTGCTTCATCGGCTTGCCGGTGAGCTTGAAGTACTGCTTGGCGAGCTTCCAGGCGGTCTCGACGGCCTCGCCACCACCGGTGGTGAAGAAGACCTTGTTGAGGTCGCCCGGGGCGTAGTTCGCCAGGCGCTCGGCCAGCTCCACGGCCTTGGGGTGCGCGTAGGACCAGACCGGGAAGAAGGCCAGTTCCTGGGCCTGCTTGTAGGCGGTCTCGGCGAGCTCGACGCGGCCGTGGCCGGCGTTGACCACGAAGAGGCCGGCGAGGCCGTCGATGTAGCGCTTGCCCTTGTCGTCGTAGATGTTGGTGCCTTCACCGCGCACGATCGTGGGCACGGGGGCGTTTTCGTACGACGACATGCGGGTGAAGTGCATCCACAGGTGGTCGTACGCCGTCTTGGAGAGGTCGGCGCTCATTGCTATCTCGTTCCCCAGGTGTAGGTCTGCTTCCGGAGCTTGAGGTACACGAAGCTCTCGGTGGATCGGACGCCGGGAAGCGTGCGGATCCGCTTGTTGATCATTTGCAGAAGGTGGTCGTCGTCCTCGCAGACGATCTCGATGAGGAGATCGAACGAACCTGCCGTCATGACGACGTACTCGACTTCTTCCATGGTCGTCAGGGCGTCGGCCACGGGATCGAGGTCACCCTCGACGTTGATGCCGACCATTGCCTGTCGACGGAAACCGACCGTGAGGGGGTCGGTGACCGCGACGATCTGCATCACGCCTTGGTCGAGCAGCTTCTGTACGCGCTGGCGTACCGCCGCCTCGGACAGGCCCACGGCCTTGCCGATCGCGGCGTAGGGACGGCGCCCATCTTCCTGGAGCTGCTCGATGATCGCCAGGGAGACGGAGTCGATCGACGGAGTGCCGTTTCTGTCACGAGTGGCCACGTCCCTCACTGTGCACGAGGTTCGGCAGTATGGCAACCCCGATTCAATGAAATCAGTTGTTGATCGAGGAGAATTTCACTGATTCCGTCGTTTGAGCCATGTGGGTGTGTTGAAAACGTGGCTTCCGCGGCTAGTGTGGGATCCCAACCACCGGACATCTGACACTGAAGGGGGCGCACAGTGACCACCGCACTGCGTCGTCTGCGCAACTACATCGACGGGGAGTTCCGGGACGCCGCCGACGGCCGGACCACGGAGGTGGTCAACCCGGCCACGGGCGAGCCGTACGCCACTGCCCCTCTCTCCGGCTCCGAGGACGTGGACGCGGCCATGGCGGCGGCCGAAGCCGCCTTCCCCGCCTGGCGCGACCTGATCCCGGCCGAGCGCCAGAAGGTCCTCCTCAAGATCGCCGACCGCTTCGAGGAGCGCGCGGAGGAGCTGATCGCCGCCGAGTCCGAGAACTGCGGCAAGCCGATCGCCCTGGTCCGCTCCGAGGAGATCCCGCCGATGGTGGACCAGATCCGCTTCTTCGCGGGTGCCGCCCGGATGCTCGAGGGCCGCTCGGCCGGCGAGTACATGGACGGCTTCACCTCGATCATCCGCCGCGAGCCGGTGGGCGTCTGCGCCCAGGTCGCGCCGTGGAACTACCCGATGATGATGGCCGTGTGGAAGTTCGCCCCGGCGCTCGCCGCGGGCAACACCGTGGTCATCAAGCCCTCCGACACCACCCCCGCCTCGACGGTGCTGATCGCCGACATCATCGGCAGCGTCCTCGACGAACTCGGCCACCCCCGTGGCGTGTTCAACGTGGTCTGCG
This sequence comes from Streptomyces diastatochromogenes, assembly GCA_001418405.1. Lineage (GTDB taxonomy): Bacteria > Actinomycetota > Actinomycetes > Streptomycetales > Streptomycetaceae > Streptomyces > Streptomyces albulus_C. The sequence continues at coordinate 10,984 of LIQL01000498.1, forward strand.
GCGACCGGGAGACCGGCCGTCTGATGGTCGAGCACAAGGTTCCGGCGATGGCGTCGATCACCGGCTCGGTACGCGCCGGCATGCAGGTCGCCGAGTCCGCGTCGAAGGACCTCAAGCGGGTCCACCTGGAGCTCGGCGGCAAGGCGCCGGTCGTGGTCTTCGAGGACACCGACATCGCCAAGGCCGTCGAGGACATCGCCACCGCCGGCTACTTCAACGCCGGTCAGGACTGTACGGCCGCCACCCGCGTGCTCGTCCAGGAGTCCATCCACGACGAGTTCGTCGCGGCGCTGGCCAAGGCCGCCTCGGAGACCAAGACCGGCGCGGTCGACGACGAGGACGTGCTCTACGGCCCGCTGAACAACGCCAACCAGCTCAAGCAGGTCAAGGGCTTCATCGAGCGGCTGCCCGCGCACGCCAAGATCGAGGCGGGCGGCGAGCAGGTCGGCGAGAAGGGCTACTTCTTCGCCCCGACCGTCGTCTCGGGCCTGAAGCAGGACGACGAGATCGTCCAGCAGGAGGTCTTCGGCCCGGTCATCACCGTGCAGTCCTTCACCGACGAGAAGCAGGCGGTGGAGTGGGCCAACGGCGTCGAGTACGCCCTGGCCTCCTCGGTGTGGACCAAGGACCACGCCCGCGCCATGCGGATGTCCAAGGTCCTGGACTTCGGCTGCGTGTGGATCAACACCCACATCCCGCTGGTCGCCGAGATGCCGCACGGCGGCTTCAAGAAGTCCGGCTACGGCAAGGACCTGTCCGCCTACGGCTTCGACGACTACACCCGGATCAAGCACGTGATGACCTCGCTGGACGGCTGAACCGGCCGGCCCTGAAGGGGGATCCCCACCGTCGAGCGCCACGGAACGCTCGACACACCGTCGCGGGCGGAGGCCCGGCAATTGACGCTCTGTCTCTTGCCGCCTCCGCCCGCGGCACGTGAGAGTGCTCGCCATGGCTGATCTTTCGCGGCGTTCGCTGCTCAGGGGCATGGGCGGAATCGGTGTGACCGGGGCGCTGGCCGCCATGACGGGATGCGGGGTGCCGCCGGCGTACGTCGAGGCCGCGGACCGCGAGGCCCCGGACCGCTCCGCCCGGGAGCACGAGCTGGTCTTCGCCAACTGGCCGCTCTACATCGACGTCGACGACCACGACAAGCAGCGCCGCCCCACGCTGGACGCGTTCCAGAAGCGCACCGGGATCTCCGTGACGTACACCGAGGAGATCAACGACAACGACGAGTTCTTCGGCAAGATC
>LIQL01000499.1 GCA_001418405.1 Streptomyces diastatochromogenes
AGCCGGCCGCCGCGGCCGCGGTCCCGCAGCCCGCCCCCGACGCCGAGCTCTCGCAGCCGCCCGTCGACGCCGCGGTGCCCCAGGAGGCCGCGGAGGCCCAGGTCCAGCCGCCCGCCGCGGAAGAGGCCGTTGCCGAGCAGCAGGTCGTTGCCCCGGACGCGGCGGCGCAGCCCGAGGCCGCCGGTGAGCCGCAGGCCGCCGAGCCCGCACCGGCGCCCGCCGAGCCGGCCCAGGCCGCGCAGGGCGCGAACCCGCCCGCGGAGCCGCAGCCGGCGGCCGAAGCCCCCGAGGAAGCCGTCGCGGTCGGTCGCGGCACCGCCGACCGCGGACGCCGCGGCATCGCAGCCCGTCGCCGAAGAGGCACAGGCCGCCCCGGCCGAGGCTCCGGCCCCCGCCGAGCAGCCCGAGCCCGCCGCCGCGCAGGCCACCGAACCGCAGGCCCCGGAGGACGCTCCCGTCGCCGAGGCGGCCCCGGCCCCGGCCGACGCAGAGACCGCCCCCCAGGCCGCCGACGCCCCCGAGGCCGCGCCGGCTCCGGAGGAGGCCGCCGAACAGCCCGGCATAGAGGCGACCCAGAACGGGCCCCAGGACGCCGCAGCGCCGCAGCCCGCCGCCCCCGAGGCCACTGAGGTCGTCGAGGCCGTCGAGGGACAGGAGCCGGCCGGCGCCGACGCGACGCCGCAGCCCGCGGCCGAGGGCGAGCAGCCCGTCGACGCCCCGGAGCCGGTCGCCGATCAGGTCGAGGCCCCCGCCCAGCCGGCGGCCGAAGCGCCCACCGCGCCGGAGCCGCAGCCCGCCATCGTGGAGGTCCCGGCCCAGGCCACCGCCGAGCCGGCCCCCGCCGACGCCGCGCAGCAGCCCGCCGCCGACCAGGCGCCGCAGGCCGCAGCGTCCGCCGACGCCGTCCCGGCCCAGACCGACCCGGCCGACGCCGCCGGTACCGCCGAGCCGGCAGCGGAGGCGACGGCGGACGCGAACGGTGCCGCCGAGGCCCGCCCGCACGCTCAGGACGACGCCCAGTTCGTCGAGCACGCCGAGGGCGACGCCGCGCACCCGGCCGACGTGCCCGCCGCCGAGCCGGTGCCCACGACGCCCCCCGCGCCCGGCTATGACGACTCCGAGCGCGCCGCCGTGCACCGCGTCATCCGCGAGCGCCGCGACATCCGCAACGGCTTCCGCTCCGACCCGATCCCCAACGAGGTCCTGCTGCGCGTCCTGGAGGCGGCCCACACCGCCCCCAGCGTCGGCCACTCGCAGCCCTGGGACTTCGTCGTCATCCGGTCCGACGACACCCGCGCCAAGATGCACGAGCTCGCCATGCGGCAGCGCGACGCCTACGCCAAGTCGCTGCCCAAGGCCCGCGCCAAGCAGTTCCGCGAGCTGAAGATCGAGGCCATCCTCGAAACGCCGGTGAACATCGTCGTCACCGCCGACCCCACCCGCGGCGGCCGGCACACCCTCGGCCGGCACACCCAGCCGCAGATGGCGCCGTACTCCTCCGCGCTCGCCGTCGAGAACCTCTGGCTCGCCGCCCGCGCCGAGGGCCTCGGCGTCGGCTGGGTCAGCTTCTTCGACGAGCGGGAGATGGTCCGCGAACTGGGCCTGCCCGAACACCTCGAAGTCGTCGCCTACCTCTGCGTCGGCTACGTCGACGAGTTCCCGGACGAGCCCGAACTCCTCCAGGCCGGCTGGTCCAAGCGCCGCCCGCTCTCCTGGGTCGTCCACGAGGAGACCTACGGCCGCCGCGCTCTGCCCGGCGCGGACCCGCACGACCTCGTCCAGGAGACGCTCGCCGGCATCCGCCCGCTGGACGCCAAGGCGCTCGGCGAGGCGTGGGAGCGGCAGAAGCGGATGACCAAGCCGGCCGGTGCGCTCGGCATGCTGGAGATCATCTCCGCCCAGCTCAGCGGTCTGTCCCGGCAGTGCCCGCCGCCCATCCCGGAGCCGGCCGCGGTGGCCATCTTCGCCGGAGACCACGGCGTGCACGCCCAGGGTGTGACCCCCTGGCCCCAGGAGGTCACGGGCCAGATGGTCGCCAACTTCCTGGGCGGCGGGGCGGTCTGCAACGCCTTCGCCAACCAGGTCGGCGCCGAGGTCTGCGTGGTCGACGTCGGCGTGGCCGGCGACCTGCCCGCCACCCCCGGGCTGCTGCCCCGCAAGGTCCGCCCCGGCACCGCCGACTTCACCCAGGGCCCGGCGATGACCCAGGAGGACGTCCTCAAGGCCATCGAGGTGGGCATCGAGACCGCCCGGGACCTCGTCGCCGCCGGGAACAAGGCGCTGCTCACCGGTGAGATGGGCATCGCCAACACCACCGCCTCCGCCGCGCTGATCGCCGTCTACACCGGCGTCGACCCGGCCGAGGTCACCGGCCGCGGCACGGGCATCAACGACGAGACGCACGTCCGCAAGGTCGACGTGGTCCGCCGCGCCCTGGCACTCCACCAGCCCGATCCGGCCGACCCGATCGGCGTCCTCGCCGCCCTCGGCGGCCTGGAGCACGCGGCCATGATCGGTCTGATCCTCGGCGGCGCCTCCTTGCGCACGCCGGTGATCCTGGACGGCGTCAGCGCCGGCGCCGCCGCCCTGGTGGCCCGGGCCATCGCCCCCGAGGCGCTGGCCGCCTGCATCGCCGGCCACCGCAGCGCCGAGCCGGGCCACGTCGCGGCGCTCAACAAGCTGGGCCTGCGCCCGCTGGTCGACCTCGACCTGCGGCTGGGCGAGGGCACCGGCGCCCTGCTGGCGCTGCCCGTGGTGCAGAGCGCCGCCCGCGCCATGCACGAGGTCGCCACCTTCGACGCCGCCGGAGTCACCGAGAAGGGCTGACACCGGGGCGCCCGGCCCCCGCATGACCCCCGGCCCGCAGCCCCATAGGCTGTGGGCCGGGGCCGTACGTTCCCCAGCCCGTTCCACCCCTCAGCCGCTCCGGCGTCGCAGCGACTGAACCGGGCGTCGAACTCGCACCACCGCACGAGGAGCCCACACCACCATGGCCGAGCCCGTCGCCGAACACTCCGCCTACCCCGTCGGACTGCGGCTGTCCGGCCGCCGCGTGGTAGTCCTGGGCGCCGGCCAGGTCGCCCAGCGCCGGCTGCCCGCCCTCCTGGCCGCCGGCGCCGACGTCCTGCTGGTCTCGCCGTCCGCCACCCCCTCCGTCGAGGCGATGGCCGACACCGGCGAACTCCGCTGGGAGCGCCGCCGCTACCGCCCCGGCGACCTCGACGGTGCCTGGTACGCGCTGATCTCCACCGACGACCCCGAGGCCAACGCCGCCGCCTCCCAGGAGGCCGAGGAACGCCGCGTCTGGGCCGTCCGCGCCGACGACGCCGAGGCCGCCACCGCCTGGACCCCGGCCACCGGACGCAGCGAGGGCGTCACCGTGGCGGTCCTCACCGGCCGCGATCCGCGCCGCTCGGCGGCCATCCGCGACGCCGTCGTCGAGGGCCTGCGCGACGGCAGCATCGCCGCCCCGCACCACCGCCGCCCGCACACCCCCAGCGTGGCGCTGGTCGGCGGCGGTCCCGGCGACCCCGACCTGATCACCGTCCGCGGCCGTCGCCTGCTGGCCGAGGCGGACGTGGTCATCGCCGACCGGCTCGGCCCCCGCGACCTGCTCGCCGAACTCCCGCCGCACGTCGAGGTCATCGACGCCGCCAAGATCCCTTACGGGCGGTTCATGGCGCAGGAGGCGATCAACAACGCCCTGATCGAGCACGCCAAGGCCGGCAAGGCCGTGGTCCGTCTCAAGGGCGGCGACCCGTTCGTCTTCGGCCGGGGCATGGAAGAGGCCCAGGCGCTCGCCGACGCCGGCATCCCGTGCACCGTCGTCCCCGGTATCTCCTCCACCATCTCCGTCCCCGGCGCCGCCGGCATCCCGGTCACCCACCGCGGGGTCGCCCACGAGTTCACCGTGGTCAGCGGCCACGTCGCCCCCGAGGACGAGCGGTCGCTGGTGGACTGGGCCGCGCTCGCCAAGCTGCGCGGCACGCTCGTCGTGCTGATGGGCGTGGAGAACAGCGGTGCCATCGCGGCCAAGCTCATAGCGTGCGGCCGGCCCGCGGACACCCCGGCCGCCGTCGTCCAGGAGGGCACCACCGCCGCCCAGCGCCGGGTGGACGCCACCCTCGCCACCCTCGGCGCGACGGTACGGGCCGAAGGCGTCCGCCCGCCGGCCGTCATCGTCATCGGCGACGTGGTCGCCCTCGCCCCCGCGACCCCCGCCCCGTAGCCGATCCGCTCCCCGGCACCCGCTCCTCGACACCGACAAGGCACTCTCTTCCCGTGGCAGAAATCATCACCGTCGATGACCCGGACGACCCGCGGCTGCGCGACTACACCGGCCTCACCGACGTCGAGCTGCGGCGTCGGCGCGAACCGGCCGAGGGACTCTTCATCGCCGAGGGCGAGAAGGTCATCCGCCGCGCCCGGCACGCCGGGTACGAGATGCGCTCGATGCTGCTCTCGGCCAAGTGGGTCGACGTCATGCGCGACGTCATCGACGAGGTCCCGGCCCCCGTCTACGCGGTCAGCCCGGACCTCGCCGAGCGGGTGACGGGCTACCACGTGCACCGCGGCGCGCTCGCCTCCATGCAGCGCAAGCCGCTGCCCCCGGCCGCCGAACTCCTCGCCGGCGCCCGTCGGATCGCGGTCATGGAGGCGGTCAACGACCACACCAACATCGGCGCCATCTTCCGCAGCGCCGCGGCCCTGGGCATGGACGCGGTCCTGCTCTCCCCGGACTGCGCCGACCCGCTCTACCGCCGTTCGGTGAAGGTCTCCATGGGCGCGGTGTTCTCGGTCCCGTACGCCCGCCTGGAGAGCTGGCCGCGCGATCTGGCCGTCGTGCGGGAGGCGGGCTTCAAACTGCTCGCCCTGACCCCGGCGGAGGGGGCGGTGGCCCTCGACGAGGCCGCCCCGCAGGACCTCGAACGCGTTGCGCTGATGCTCGGTGCCGAGGGCGGCGGCCTGACGCCCGGTGCGCTGCGCGCCGCCGACGAATGGGTCCGCATCCCGATGGCCCACGGCGTGGACTCCCTCAACGTCGGTGCCGCGGCGGCAGTCGCCTTCTACGCGGTCGCCACGTCCCGCCCCGAGTAGCCCCCGGCGCCCGCCCGGCGGCGGCCGCCCGGCCGTCCGGCCTCAGTGCGGCCGGGCGTCCCCGCCGGCCGCGCCACCGCCGTGGTACGACGCGACGCTCACCGGCCGTTCCCCACCGAGCCCGCGGGTCGGCCCCTGACACCCTTGGGCCGCCGCGATGCCCAGTGCCACCAGCAGCGTCACCACGACGAACACCACCACCCGCTGCCGCAGCAACCGCCGGTCCGGGCCCGGCCGCCGGCCGCCCGAACCGGTGCGCACCGCGGGACGCGAACCGTTTCGCCCCGTGGGGCGGGAGGCCGGGCCCCGCCCCGCGTCCCGCCCACCGGTCCGCGGACCGGTGCCCGACGCCGGCCCCTGCGCCCGGGCAGACGCATCGCGCGGCGCCGCGTCCCGGGAGGCCGCGGGCCGGGCCGGTCGGGGCCGCGGCGCCGACGCGCCGCCGGTCCGCCGCTCGGTCCACTGGCGGGCGTACTCCTCGGCCCGCTGGCCGGACGGACGCTCCGCCGGCCGCCGTTCGGCGCGCCCCCAGTCCTCGTCGCCGCCGGAACCGTGGTCCCAGTTCCCGCCCGACAGCCCGTGCGCCTCACGGGCCGCGATCTCCTTCAGCCGCAGCGACAGCGACAGGGTGCTGGGCCGGTCCGCCGGATCCTTCGCCAGGCACGCCGCGAGCAGCGGCGCCAGCGCGTCCGGCACCCCGGCCAGGTGCGCCTCCTCGTGGACCACGCGGTAGAGCATGACCTCCGAACTGCCCTGCCCGAACGGCGAATCCGCGGTGCAGGTGTACGCCAGGGTGGCGCCCAGCGAGAAGATGTCGGTCGCCGGCGTGACCGCCGCGCCGCGCACCTGCTCCGGCGCCAGGAAGCCCGGCGAGCCGACGGCCGTCCCGACGTGCGTCAGGGTGCTGGCACCGGTCGCCCAGGCGATCCCGAAGTCGATGATCCGCGGCCCCTTGGGCGACAGCAGGATGTTGGACGGCTTCAGGTCCCGGTGCACCACGCCCGCGTCGTGGACGGCCAGCAGCCCCTCGGACAGCGCCGCACCGATGGCGGCGACCTGCGCCGGGGAGAGCGGTCCCTCCTCGTTCACCTTGTCGTGCAGCGAGGGGCCGGGGACGTACTGCGTCGCGAACCACGGGCGGTCGGCGTCCAGATCGGCCGCCACCAGCCGCGCCGTGCAACCGCCGCGGATCCGCCGGGCGGCCGACACCTCGCGGGCGAACCGCGACCGGAACTCCTGATCCTCCGCCAGATCCGGCCGGATCACCTTCAGGGCGACCCGCTGCCCGCGTTTGTCCGAGCCGAGGTAGACCACGCCCATCCCGCCCGCGCCGAGCCGGCGGTGCAGCCGGAACGATCCGACGACACGCGGGTCCTCGCGTCGGAGCCGCATCATCGCCATGTCCGTCCCCTGCCTGCGGTGGGGAGGCCCCACTCCGCTCAACCGTCTGACGTGGCACAGCTTACGGATTGACGGCTCGCTGTGCTGAGAGGCCGCGCATGCGTCGGCAACCGGATTGCCCGCGGCCGTTCCGATCCCCGCCGCACGGCGGGAAATCCGCCCGGCCCCCGGCTCCGCTACCCGCACCGCCCCCCAAAGATCCCTTTCCCAGCGGACTTTGACGGTGTGAAAGGTGCGCGGGCGGCGCCGGCCCGGGGGCGCGCGGACCCCACGTCACGGGCGCGGGGACCCCGCGCGGCGCAGCACACCGAGTGATCGAAGTCACCGTTTCATCACGCTCGCGCACGATCGGCCCTCGCGTCCCCCGCACCGGGCGGCCCCCCTCGCGTCCTTCTCAGGGATGTCCCGGGGCCACCGCGCTTCCTCTCCACCCAGGGGAGTACGCCGGGCCCCCTCCCGTCATCCTCCTGGAGGCCGGTCAAGCGGTACGACGGCATGACGCCCGGCCCCGCCCGCGCGCCTAGGCTTGAGATCAAGCGGCGGGTGCAGCACTCGTCCCCCGAGGTCAGACGCCCGCCGCTCCGGATCATGACGGGAGCAGGGCGATGGCGGACACGACGGGGCGGACGGCCCTCCGGGCGCGGGGCCACCGGGCCACCAACGCGCTCGGCGGCAGCCGACCCACCGGTACCCGCCATCCCCTCATAGCGGTCGCCATGGTGCTGCCGCTGGCGTTCCTCCTGGCCGTGGTCTTCGGCGGCTGGGAGGCCGTCGTCACACAGGCGTCGTCCGTGGTCGGAATGCTGGGGCGCTGAGCGGGCGCCCCGGTCCTGGGAGAGCGGCCCGGGACGGGGACCTCCGACCGAAACCCCGTGGGGACGGGGGTGCGGCGGACGGCACGATTGGCCGGGCATCTGGGGAGATGCCCGGCCATCGGGTTTTTCGGGAACGACCGGCGGGCCCGGGGGAGTTGTCCCCGTCGACCCGGTGCGACCGGCGACAACGACCGAGGGCCGGAGCATCAGCTCCGGCCCTCGACCTGCGGTGTGGACGATACTGGGATTGAACCAGTGACCTCTTCCGTGTCAGGGAAGCGCTCTCCCGCTGAGCTAATCGTCCTCGGGACCGCGGATCTCGAAGATCATCGCGGGTACTGCGTGCGCGATACTGGGATTGAACCAGTGACCTCTTCCGTGTCAGGGAAGCGCTCTCCCGCTGAGCTAATCGCGCGGGGATCCGGCGATACCGGATCAGTGGACGATACTGGGATTGAACCAGTGACCTCTTCCGTGTCAGGGAAGCGCTCTCCCGCTGAGCTAATCGTCCTTGGAGGTGGAGACGGGATTTGAACCCGTGTAGACGGCTTTGCAGGCCGTTGCCTCGCCTCTCGGCCACTCCACCAGGAGTGTGCAGGGGGTTCGGGATGATCCCCCACATCGAGCGGACGACGAGACTCGAACTCGCGACATCCACCTTGGCAAGGTGGTGCTCTACCAACTGAGCTACGTCCGCGGGTGGCTCTCCCTGACTAGGTCGGGAAGCTACCTGGCCTCCGGGGCGCTTTCGCGTCCCGGCGACGTGTTGAACTCTAGCGGATTCCTGGGCCAGTACAAAAACGCGTTTGTGCAGCGTGCTGCGCTGCTCGCTCGGCCCGGGCGATCGACGGTGCCCGGCCATAGACTCACTGACGTGCACGATTTCGCTCCGATGGCCCGCTTCGGCGGCCTGATAGCCACCGACCTGCGCGATGTGACCAGCGATCCCGCGGCACTGGATTCCGCGGGCTGGTGGGCGGTGACCGCCGACTTCGAGGGGGGCGTGGTCTGCGCCCGCTTCGGCGACGTCCGCCCGGCCACGGCCGCGGACGCCCCCGCGCCCGACGCCTGGCGGGGCCCCGCCCCGGCCGACTGGCGCAGTTCCATGGACCGCACCGCCTACACGGACGGCGTCCGGCGCATCCGGGACCACATCGCGGCCGGCACGGTCTACCAAGTGAACCTCTGCCGGGTGTTGACCGCGCCGCTGCCCGACCCCGACCGCGCCGACGTGGACGCGCTCTCCGCCGTCCTCGCCCGGGGCAACCCCGCGCCGTACGCCGGAACGATGCGGCTGCCCGCGCACGGCGTCGAGATCGCGACCGCCTCCCCCGAGCTCTTCCTGCGTCGGGACGACCGCACCGTGGAGTCCGGCCCCATCAAGGGCACCGGTCGCACCGCCGCGGACCTCTCCGCGAAGGACCGCGCGGAGAACGTGATGATCGTGGACCTGGTCCGCAACGACCTGGGCCGGGTGTGCGCCACCGGTTCGGTCACCGTTCCCGCCCTGTGCGCGGTGGAGGAGCACCCCGGTCTGGTGCACCTCGTCTCCACCGTGCGCGGTGAACTGGCCGAGACCCACGAGAAGACCGCGTGGGCCGATCTCCTTGGTGCCACCTTCCCGCCCGGCTCGGTCACCGGAGCCCCCAAGTCCAGCGCCCTGCGGATCATCGACGAGCTGGAGACCGCCCCGCGCGGCCCCTACTGCGGCGGCATCGGCTGGGTGGACGCCGACCGGCGCACCGGCTGGCTCAACGTCGGCATCCGCACGTTCTGGATCGACCGCGCCGCCCCCGCCGGCCCGGCGCTCAGGTTCGGCGCCGGGGCCGGGATCATCTGGGACTCGGATCCGGACCGGGAGTGGGCGGAGACCGAGTTGAAGGCGCGCCGACTGCTCGCGGTAGCGTCCGGTGAGCACGAAGTGAGCGGAGGACTGAAGCGATGAAGATCTGGCTCGACGGCGAACTGCAGGACGCCGGGGAGGCCCGCGTCTCGGTCTTCGACCACGGCCTGACGGTCGGCGACGGGGTCTTCGAGACGGTCAAGGCGGAGCGGGGGCGGGCCTTCGCCCTCACCCGCCACCTGGAGCGGCTGGCCACCTCCGCGCGCGGCCTCGGCCTGCCCGCCCCCGACCTCGACGAGGTGCGACGCGGCTGCACGGCCGTCCTGGACGCCAACCCGATGGCGCTGGGGCGGCTGCGGATCACCTACACCGGGGGCCTCTCCCCACTCGGTTCGGACCGCGGCGAGGCCGGCCCGACCCTGGTCGTCGCGGCCTCCGAGGCCGGCCGGCGGCCCGACACCACCGCCGCGGTCACCGTCCCCTGGACGCGCAACGAGCGCGGTGCCCTCGCCGGCCTGAAGACCACCTCGTACGGGGAGAACGTCGTAGCCCTCGCCCGCGCCCGCGAACGGGGCGCCTCCGAGGCGCTGTTCGCCAACACCGTCGGGGCGCTCTGCGAGGGCACCGGCTCCAACGTCTTCGTCGTCCTCGACGGCGAACTGCACACCCCGCCGCTGGCCTCCGGCTGCCTGGCCGGTATCACCCGGGCGCTGACCGTGGCCTGGGCCGGCGCCAAGGAGACGGACCTGCCGTGGGACGTCCTGGAGAGCGCCGAGGAGATCTTCCTGACCTCCACGCTGCGCGACGTCCAGGCCGTGACGCGGATCGACGACCGCCAACTCTCCGACGTGCCGGGCCCCGTGACCGCCGAGGCGATGCGGATCTTCGACCGGGAGGCGGCCGCGGACTTCGACCCCCGCTGAGGGTGACGGGCCCGCGGGCGGGCGAGTACAAAGTCCTCGTGACCACTACGCTGCGCCCCGCGGGCCCCGAAGTACGACACGACGACGGCCGCCGGTCCCGCCCCTACGACATCTGCGTCAACAGCCGCCGGGTCGGCGGGATCCAGCTGGCCACCGACGCCCGGTTCGGGCCCACCGCCGGCCGGATCGAGGCCCTGGGGGTCGACGCGCCCGACCGGCACCGCGGCCGGGCCACGGTCGCCGCGCTGGCCGCCGAGGAAGTGCTGCGCGGCTGGGGGTGCCGGCAGATCGAACTCACCGTGCCCGCGGACGCCGAGGCCGCGGTGCGCCTCTCGGCGGCCCTGGGCTACACCGAGCGCAGCCGCACCATGGCACGGGCCCTGACCCGGCCCGGTGGGCTCCCGGACGGCAGCGTCGACCGGCCGATGTCCGAGACCGAGTACCCGGCCTGGTGGGACGCCGTGGTCGCCGAGCGCATCCGGTCGGAGACCGCCCAGGGAGTGCCCCTCGCACACGCCGAACGGACCACGGCCGCCGAACACGACGCGCTGTTCCCCGAGGGCGCGGCCACCCCCGGTCAGGTCCTCCGGGTCCTCGCCCACGAGGGCAGGGACGTCGGCACCCTCTGGCTCGTCCTGCGGCTGCCCGGGCAGCC
>LIQL01000005.1 GCA_001418405.1 Streptomyces diastatochromogenes
GAACGGGGCGACAAAGCAACCCCGCCCAAAGCCCCCATCAGCAACCACACCGTAGACCCACCAACCACAACCGCCCGCCAGCCCCCACCCAGAGCTAGCCGAACCGCAGCGGCCGGCCGGGGCTCAGCCGCGGACCCCGTTGAGGGCCATCGCAACCGCCGCCTCGACGATCTCTTCCGGGTCTTCGGCAGCACCGAGTTCGATGCGGCGAACTGCGGCGTCCACCACGCCCTGGAGCAGCATCGCGGCGAGTCGGGGCTGGGCGTGGCCGAGGGCGGCCAGTGCTTCAACGATCATGGCGATCAGTCCGCCGTGCGCCGCGCGGATCTTCTCCCGGGCGCCCGCGTCCAGTTCTCCTGCGGAGATGGCGACGACGGCCCGGTGACGGCGGTCTCCCACCAGTGCCAGTTGTCGGCGCACATACGCTTCGACTTTTGCCTCGGGCGTCTCGGCGCCCTCCATCGCGGTCTCGACTTCGGCGGCCCATACGGGGAAGTCGACGGCGCACAGTTCTTCGACGACGGCTGCTCGGGAGCGGAAGTACTCGTATACGGAGGAGCGCGCAAGCCCCGTCCGTTCGGCGAGGGCAGGGAAGGTCAGCGCTTCCGTTCCGCCCTCGGACAGCAAGGTGCGGGCGGCGTCCAAGAGGGCGCCGCGCTGCATCGTCCGGTGCTCGGCCACCGAGGCCGCTCGAATCCTGGGCACGCCACCACTCTACGGATGGCGTCCTCGCCGTGGCACGCCGCATCGCAACACGCATCGCCACCGACGTACTCCTCGGAGTCCTTGCGGCCTGCGGCACTCAAGCCCCGGCATCCGCACGGACGGGACAACCATCAACCGAGCGGGGCAGGGCACGGCAGGACAGGGCAGGGCCCCTGGTTCTGCCGCCCCGCCCTCGCCTCCTCGGGCCAGGTCCGGCACCACCGCTGGTTCTTCCTAGTCATCGCGCCCGCCCCACCACACCTCGCCGCCGCCCAACCATCCGAGATTCGGGTTTCCCCGCCCCCCTGACTCCTCCTCCCGGCCACCTCACCGGGCGGCTCGGCTCCGCACCGACTTCCTGCTCTCAGCGCCCCACATCCGCCAACTTCGCGCGGAGCTGGAGCACGGACTTGGTGTGGATCTGGCTGACCCTGCTCTCGGTGACGCCCAGGACGTTGCCGATCTCGGCGAGCGTGAGGCCCTCGTAGTAGTAGAGGGTCACCACGGTCTTCTCACGGTCGGGCAGGGTGTTGATGGCGCGCGCCAGTAGCCGTCGCAGTTCGCGGTCCTCGGCGATCTCGACGGGGTTCTCGGCAGCGGTGTCCTCCAGCGTGTCCATGAGGCTGAGGCGCTCACCGCCTTCGCCTCCAACGTGGAGGAGTTCTTCCAACGCGACGACGTTCGCCAGGGACAGCTGGCTGAAGACGCCGTGGAGTTCCTCCAGCTGGATGCCCATCTCGCCGGCGACCTCCGCCTCGGTCGGCGTGCGGCGCAGTTGCGCTTCGAGGGTGGCGTAGGCGCGCTCCACGGCGCGGGCCTTTTGCCGTACGGATCGGGGGATCCAATCCAGGGCACGGAGTTCGTCGATCATTGCGCCGCGGATGCGGGTGATCGCGTACGTCTCGAACTTGATGGAGCGTTCTGGTTCGAACTTCTCGATGGCGTCGATCAGTCCGAAGACTCCGGAGGAGACGAAGTCGGCCTGCTCGACGTTGGGCGGCAGTCCGACGCTGACACGGCCGGCCACGTATTTGACCAGCGGTGAGTAGTGCAGGATCAGCTGTTCCCGCAGGCGTCCGTCGCCGGACGCCTTGTAGGAGCGCCACAGCTCGTCGACCGAGGTGGGCGGGGCGGGGCGCACGCTGCCGCGCGCGGCGGGTGGTGCTGCCGCGCGGTCAGACCCGGAGGTGTGCTGGGGCATTCGTCGCCTTGAGCCGTTCTGCCGAGACGGGGGTGGATGGGTGTATGAGGCTTGAACTGTCGTGAGCGTAGCGTGACCATAACGTCGCGGTGTGCGAGGAAGGCAGGTTGGGCGTACGCAGATACGTTCCGCTGCCCGCACCCCAGGGTTACTTCGCGCCATGCGGCGGCACCCGGAAGGGGCGCCTGAGACGCCCTCGCCGGAAGCGCACCCCGGGAGGGTGGCGCGGACGGACGTGCCGATGCGGCCGGCGGGAGCCCGTGCGTGTAGCGGGTCGTATCGACGACGCCCAACGGACCGGCCGCACGCACCGAAGCACGCCAAATCTGGATTCTGCGGTCATTCCCCTCACCCTTTCACCCGTTCGCGCCAGGTCAAGTACCGCCTCGCCGGGAACCTTCGGTCGAGTTGGCCCGTCGCACCAACTCCCAGCGCTCACCGCACCTTTGAACGAATTCGAGCGATTGGAGCTCGAAGAGCTTGTCGCGCGTGAGGTCGCGGGGTGTGCCAGACTCCCGGGCCAGATGGTCGGCATCCGCGGCACCGCGGGCGGGCAGCGCTTCGAGCACGCGGCGGGCGACCGGGTCCAACAGGTCGCGGGCGAGGGTCGGACCTCGCCGCTCTGGGGCCAGGTCTCCGATGTTGCCGACGAGTTCGACCACCTCGTCGGCGTCGGTGACCACCTCCGCTTCACCGCGCAGGAGTTGGTGCACTCCGGCGGACAGCCCGCTGGTGACGGGGCCCGGCATGCCCATCGTGAAGCGGCCCAGGGCCAGCGCGCGCCGCGCGGTGACCAGTGACCCGCTGCGGAGTTCGGCCTCCACGACGACCGTGCCGCGCGTGAGGGCGGCGATGACACGGTTGCGCTGGACGAACCGACTGCGGGTGGGATGGTCGCCCGGCGGTAACTCGGCTACCACCAGCCCCTGTTCGGCGATGCGATCGATCAACTCGGTGTGTCCGCGCGGATAGGGGTGGTCGACGCCGGAGGCGAGCACGGCGACGGTCGGTCCGTCCGCGGCGAGCGCACCCCGATGGGCAGCGCCGTCGACGCCGTACGCGGCTCCGGAGACGATGGTCCAGCCGCGGTCGGCGAGTCCGGCCCCGAGCGTGGTGGCGAGGTGGGCGCCGTAGTCGGTACAGGCGCGTGCGCCGACCACGGCCACTGAGCGCAGCGCCCAGATCCGCAGGTTGGCCCGGCCTCGGACCCACAGGCCGATGGGGCGGGCGTCGCCGAGGTCGTCCAGCTGACCGGGCCATTCGTCGTCGCCCGGGCAGAGGAATCGGCCTCCGAGCGTGGCGACGGCGGCGAGGTCGACCGCGGGTCGGGCTCGCGCGGCACGCAGTCGGAGTCCCGCGACCTTGGTCGGACTCGCGCCGATGGGCGGGGGCACGTCGTCTTGGGACAGCGCGTGCCAGAGCGCTACCGGGCCCATTTCGCGAAGCCAGCGACCGGCGGTCTCGTCGCCGGGTTCGATGATGCGGGTGAGTGCGGCGCGCGCGGCTCGGTGCGGTTCGTAGCTGCGCTGTTCGGCCAGCGCCCGGCGGGCAGCAGGACGTTTCCGAGCTGCGGCAGGCGGAGGGGTGGGGGTGCTGGCGCCGTTGAGGCCCGCCAAGGCACGGCGGGTGGGGCACCACTCCCCGCTTCCGAGGGAAGGCACATCCGCCGGCGTCGTCTCTCCGTCCCTGGTAGCCGATGCCGCGTTCGACCTGGCTTCCGCAGTTGAACCCGGCTGCGGTACTCGTTCCGACCGGTGCGGCCGGGTGGGCCCCGCCTCGTTCGTCACGAAGCCCCATTCGTCGATCGGGTTCATCGTTCACCTCGGCTCTGTACGGGACGGACGAGCGCGACGCGCGGACGGGGATCAGGTTTCGCGTGGAGCCGTTCGCCTCGCATCGGCGCGGTCGGCACCGCCGCAGTCGCCCCTGGCGTCAGCGGCCTCTCCTCTCCCGCCGTCGTTTGCTGCTCCCTCCCGGCTTCCGGCTCCCTTTCGTCCCGTACGCCGGCCCATGGAACAGTTCTCGCCGGCCCGTGCGTCCCAGCTGTCGCGGGCTCGCCCGCTCCGGTTGCAGCAGCCGCTCCTTCTGCTGCGCCTGCGACCGCCCCCGCTGCTGTCCTCGCCGCCATCGCACCGCGACGTACCCCCGTGCGGAGTTCCAGGGCCCAGTTGACGTCCTCCTTCGTCGGACGGTCACGGCCGGCAAGGTCTGCGGCGGTCCAGGCGACGCGCAGGACGCGGTCGAGGCCGCGGGCCGTCAGGAGGCCGCATTCCAGATCGCGTTCGGCCTGGGCGAGTGCGCCGGGTTGTACCGGCCAGCGGGTGCGGAGTTCGTGGCCCGGAACCTCGCTGTTGGTCTGCCAGGGAGTGTCGGCGAGTCGTGCCGCTGCGCGCTGCCGGGCGGCTCGGACGCGCTCGGCGACGGTGGCGGTGGATTCGGCGGCGCGGCCGAGCGCGAGGAGTTCACGCCGGGCGACCGGTTCCACGGCGATCCGCAGGTCCACCCGGTCCATCAACGGTCCGGAGAGCCGGGCGCGATAGCGACGGATGGATGAGGGGCGGCACTCGCAGCCGCCCGCGGTCGTGCCGTGCCGGCCGCACGGACAGGGGTTGGCGGCGAGTGCCAGCAGGAAGCGCGCGGGCATCCGCATCATGCCGCCGGCGCGGGCCACGACGACGTGGCCGGATTCGAGTGGTTGGCGTAGGGCATCGAGGACTCGGGGGCTGCATTCGGCGGCTTCGTCGAGAAAGAGCACGCCATGGTGGGCCAGCGAGACGGCTCCTGGGCGGGGCAGTCCGGTTCCACCGCCGACCAGGGACGCCGTGGTCGCGGAGTGGTGCGGGGCGCAGTAGGGCGGGCGGTGGACCAGCGGCTGGCCGGGTGGGAGGGTGCCGGCGACCGAGTGGACGGCGGTCACTTCCAGGGACGCCTTGGGCGTCAGTGGTGGCAGCAGTCCGGGGAGGCGTTCGGCGAGCATGGTCTTGCCGGCTCCCGGTGGGCCCTTGAAGAAGATGTGGTGACGTCCGGCGGCAGCCACTTCCAGGGCGCGCCGGGCGTTGTGCTGGCCCACGACGTCGGCGAGGTCGGGCGTGTGGCCATCGGCCGGCAGTCCGGCCGTCGCGCCCGTACCGGGCATGACGAGGCCGGCCAGCAGCGGGTCGGGGCGGCCCTCGCCTGAGGGGTTCTCCTCTTCGGGGACCGGTTCGTCGGTGAGCACGGCGATGAGTTGTCGCAGGCTGCGGATGCCGAGGACGGAGACGCCGGGGACGAGGGAGGCTTCGGCGACGGTCGGTTCCGGCACGACGACCTGGCGGTATCCGGCGTCGGCGGCGGCGAGGACTGCGGGCAGTACGCCGCGGACGGGGCGGACGCGGCCGTCGAGGCCGAGTTCGCCGATCATCATCAGGTCGGTGAGTTCGCGGGGGTCGAGGCGTTCGGCCGCCCCCAGGACCGCGCAGGCCACGGCGAGGTCGAAGCCGCTTCCGCTCTTGGGGACGGAGGCCGGGCTGAGGCCGACCGTGAGCTTCTTCTGCGGCCACTCGGCGCCCGAGTTCACGAGCGCGGCGCGGACACGGTCCCGGGACTCGGCCAGGCTCTTGTCGGGGAGTCCGACGAGGGTGAAGGCCGCCACGCCGGGTTCCAGGTCGGCCTGGACCTCGACGACGACGCCTTCGACGCCCACGAGGGCCACGGAGCAGGTTCGGGCGAATCCCATCACGCCACCCCCCGTGCGTGCTCGACCACGGGAGCGCCGCGGGCGGGCAGCAGGATCCCGATGACGTCGATGCGGACGCCGCCGGGTGGTGGGCCGCCGTGCCGTTCGAGCCAGCGTTCGGCGAGGAGGCGCAGCCGCGCGGTCTTCTGGGCTCGGACGGCGGCCATGGGGTGTTCGTACCAGCCCGCACGGCGGGTCTTGACCTCGCAGACGACCAGCGCGTCGCCGTCGACGGCGACGATGTCGATCTCTCCGTCGCGGCAGCGCCAGTTGCGGTCGAGGATCCGCATTCCGGCTTCGGTGAGCCGCCGGACGGCCAGGTCCTCTCCGTACTTGCCCAGTGCGTTGCGGGACGTCTTCGGTGCGGTAGGTCGTTTCGTTTTCGCTGTCCGCGACGTCCGCGTCTTCTGCGTTGTGGAGACTTTGGCCGCTCCACGGGCTCCTCGGGGTGCAGGGCCTGCGTCCCGCGGTGTGCGCTTCTCGCTGCGTCCGGTGTCCTCGGCTCGTCGGCCGTTCTCCGTGGCGTTCATCCGGTACCACCTCCGGCACCGACAGTGACGCCTCCGCGCAGATCCATTGGATCTTGGTGGATAACTACCCGGCTGTGGATAACTCGCTCACCCGCCAGGGCGACGCTCCGCAGCGGCCGGTTCGAGTCGACGACTCCCGAGTCCACACCACGACGCAGGCCCGAAAGCCCAGCCCGGCCCGGCCCGACTACCTCAAGCTCGACCCGGCGCCGGCCCCGGCCCTGATCCCGGCCCGGGCTCCGGACCTGCCCCGCAGGGACCCGTCAGCTCCCCGGAAGGTCCAGATCGCTCTTGTTCAGCTCTTCGATGTTCACGTCCTTGAACGTGAGCACCCTCACCTGCTTGACGAAGCGGGCCGGCCGGTACATGTCCCACACCCAGGCGTCAGCCATCGAGACCTCGAAGAACACTTCGCCCTGGACCGAGTGCACCTGCATCTCGTAGTCGTTGGTGAGGTAGAAGCGCCGCTCGGTCTCGATCACGTATTTGAACAGCCCGACGACGTCTCGGTACTCCCGGTAGAGCTTCAGCTCCATCTCGGTCTCGTACTTTTCGAGGTCCTCGGCGCTCATGGCAGATCCCCTTCAGCCGTGCGTCCCCCTATTGTGCGTCAGACCCTCTCGGTCTCCAGGAGCACCGGCGCACTCGGGGGCCCTTCGTCGAGCAGTGTGCGCAGCAGCTCGGCGAGTCTGGTCGGGTACACCGTCTCATGCGACGCCGACAGTTCCTCCGAGGTCCACCACTTCAGCCCCGACACGCTGCGTCGTTCCAGGTCCGTGTGGCCGGCGGTGTCGGTGGCGGTCCGATCGGTCCGGGCCAGGTAGTACCACTCGTCCTGTTCCCAGCGTCGCCCGTCGAAGGGAAAGGCGCAGCGGCGCTTCCACAGGAGCGGTCCGAGGGCGGCTCCGCGGATGCCGGTCTCCTCGGCGAGCTCGCGGAGGGCCGCCTCCTCGCGGGTCTCGGTGCCTTCCAGGCCGCCACCGGGGGTGAACCACCAGGTTTCGGCCGGACGGTCCGGTTCGAAGCCGTGCAGCAGCAGGATCCGGTCATCGGGATCGAGCAGCAGGACCCGGGACACCTGACGCACCTCGACGGCTTCCTCAGCCGCACCAGCATCGCCGCTGCCGGCGGTCCCGCCGTTCGCGGCGACGGCGCCATCGGCTCCACCCTCCGCGATCTCTGCCCGGTGGCCTGAATCTGCCCCTCCAGCGGCCCCTACAGCGCCGTCACCGGTCACCCCCGCC
>LIQL01000050.1:0-11483 GCA_001418405.1 Streptomyces diastatochromogenes
CCGACCGCCAGCAGCTTGCCGAACGGGTCGCGGGCGGCCAGCGCCGTGCGGATGCCGCGCTCGATGAGCAGGCCGTACAGCAGCAGTATCGCCATCAGACCGGCCAGGCCGGTCTCCTCGCCGACGGTGGCGAGGATGTAGTCGCTCTTCGGGGCGATGCCGCCGATGAGGCGCGAGTAGCCCTGTCCGAGGCCGGAGCCGAGGATGCCGCCGGAGCCGAAGGAGTACATCGCCTGCGCGGTCTCCGTCACGCCGCCGTTCAGCAGCTCCAGCGGGTTGAGCCAGTTGTGGACGCGGACCTGCACGTGGGACTCGAAGGTGGCCACGGCGACCGCACCACCGCCGCTCAGCAGCAGACCGAACACGATCCAGCTGGTCCGCTCGGTCGCGACGTACAGCATGATCACGAAGAGGCCGAAGAAGAGCAGCGAGGTGCCCAGGTCGGTCTCGAAGACCAGGATCATCAGGCTGAGCGCCCAGATGACCAGGATCGGGCCGAGGTCCCGGCCGCGCGGCAGGTACATGCCCATGAAGCGGCGGCTGGCCAGTGCCAGCGCGTCCCGCTTCACCATCAGGTAGCCGGCGAAGAAGATCGCGATGACGATCTTCGCGAACTCACCGGGCTGCAGCGAACCCACACCGGGGATCGTGATCCAGATGCGCGCGCCGAAGCGTGCCGGGAAGAAGATCGGTGCGACCAGCAGGACCAGCGCGACCACCATCGAGATGTAGGTGTAGCGCTGCAGGACGCGGTGGTCCTTGAGGAAGATCAGTACGCCGAGGAAGAGCGCGACGCCCAGCGTCGACCACATCATCTGGCCCGGTGCCATGGCGCCGCCCAGCTGCGGGGTGCTGATCTTCGGCTCCTGGTCGAGCCGCCAGATGAACACCAGCCCCAGGCCGTTCAACAGCGTCGCGATGGGCAGCATCAGCGGATCCGCGTACGGCGCCCACTTGCGGACGACGAGGTGCGCGACGCCGGCCAACAGGCCCAGCCCCAGGGTGTAACCCAGCGCCCCGGCGGGCACCGAACCGTCCTTCGCCAGGCCGACGTTGACGTAGGCGAAGACCGGGATCAGCACCGCGAAGACCAGCAGGGCCAGCTCGGTGTTGCGACGGCTGGGCGCGGCGAACGTGCCCACGGTGGTCGTGGTCGTTGTACTGCTCATGAAATCTCCGGCCCCCTACGCCCTCACTGCTGGGTGCTGCAATTCTTCTCCAGCTTCTGCTGCTCCTCGGAGGGAGTCTGAGTGGGGGTGGGGGTGGGGTCTGCAGTGGTGGACAGGGCTCCGGTCACGCCGTTTCCGGCGGGGGTGCCCGTCTTGCTGCCGGGCTTCTGGCCGTTCTTGCCCTTGGTGGCCGCGGCCTCGCGCTCGGCGGCCTCCCGCTGCTCCTTGGCCTGGCAGGCGTTGGCCTGCTTGCCGAGCTCGGTCACCTTGTCGCTGGCCTGGTTGCGGTTGTCGACCGCGATGGTCTCCTTGACCTGGTTGCGCTGGTAGACCGGCAGGTACTTGAGTTCGATCTCGGGGTGGTCCTCGTCGACCGAGTTGAGCTTGATCCAGGCGAGGTCCTGGCTGATGCCCCGGTACAGCGCGACGTGGTCGTCCTTGGCGCCGACGAAGTACTGCGTCTGCGTCCACTGGTAGCCGGCGTACAGCCCGCCGCCGAGCACTCCCAGCGCGAGCACGGTGAACAGCGACGCCTTGAGCCACTTGCCGCGCCGGCGCGGCTTGAGGAAGTCCTCGTCGGTGAACGCGCCGAACGAGCCGTGCGGCACCCCGCCGACCTCGGGCTCCCCGCTTCCGGGCGGCCCGAAGGCGCCTCCCGGAGCCGGCGGGGCGTCCCGGCGGCCCAGCTCGGCGGCGCGGGCGGCCGGCGTCTGGAGCGTGCTGGGGTCGTTCAGCTGGTGCTGGTTCTCGGCGACCGCGCCGACCACCACCGGGGTGTCGTTGAGCTGCCCGGCGGCGGCTTCGGTGCCGTCCACGTCCAGCACGTCGGCGACGATGCAGGTGATGTTGTCCGGCCCGCCGCCGCGCAGTGCGAGCTGGATCAGCTCCTGCACCGTCTCGTGCGGCCCCTGGTAGCCGGCCAGGGTCTCTTCGAGGGTCTGGTGGCTGACCACTCCGGACAGCCCGTCCGAGCAGATCAGGTACCGGTCCCCGGCCCGCACCTCGCGGATCGACAGGTCCGGTTCGACGTGGTCGCCACTGCCCAGCGCCCGCATCAGCAGCGACCGCTGCGGGTGGGTGGTGGCCTCCTCCTCGGTGATCCGGCCCTCGTCGACCAGCCGCTGCACCCAGGTGTGGTCCTGCGTGATCTGGGTCAGCACCCCGTCGCGCAGCAGGTAGGCGCGGGAGTCGCCGACGTGCACCAGGCCGAGCCGCTGGCCCGTCCACAGCAGGGCGGTCAGGGTCGTCCCCATGCCCTCCAGCTGCGGGTCCTCCTCGACCATCACCCGCAACTGGTCGTTGGCGCGCTGCACGGCGGTGCCCAGCGAGGTGAGGATGTCGGAGCCGGGGACGTCGTCGTCGAGCTGGACGAGCGTGGAGATCACCTCGGAGGAGGCGACCTCACCGGCGGCCTGGCCGCCCATGCCGTCCGCGATGGCGAGCAGTCGGGGCCCGGCGTAGCCGGAGTCCTCGTTGCCCTCGCGGATCATGCCCTTGTGCGATCCGGCGG
The DNA here is from genome assembly GCA_001418405.1 of Streptomyces diastatochromogenes. Classification (GTDB taxonomy): domain Bacteria; phylum Actinomycetota; class Actinomycetes; order Streptomycetales; family Streptomycetaceae; genus Streptomyces; species Streptomyces albulus_C. Next base: position 2,680 of record LIQL01000050.1, read on the forward strand.
CGAAGCGCAGCGACAGACTCATGCGCACCTCACCCGTCGGCTCGGGGTACAGCCGGTCTCGTCGAGCCACACTGCCCACCCTCCGGTCGGGAGCACGCCCGGGTCCGCCGAGTGGACCGTTACGGCTCGCTCGCTCCGCTCGCTCATTGTCGTACTACTTCCGCAGCTCGATGACGGTCTTGCCGATGCGGATCGGGGCTCCCAGAGGAATCGGAGTCGCGGTCGTCAGTCGGGTCCGGTCAAGGTACGTGCCGTTGGTGGAACCGAGGTCCTCGACGATCCACTGGCCGTCACGGTCCGGGTAGATCCTGGCATGCCTGCTGGACGCGTAGTCGTCGTCCAGCACGATGGTGGAGTCGTGCGCCCGGCCCAGGCTGATCGTCTGGCCCTGGAGGGCGACGGTCGTACCGGCCAGGGTGCCTTCGGAGACCACCAGCTTGGTGGGGGCTCCGCGCCGTTGCCGGCCCCCGCCGCGGCTGCCGCTCTCCTGGCGGCGCTGCTGCTGCTGGGGCGCGGCCTGGCGCTGGGTGCGCGGTTCGGGTCCGCCGCGTCGGGCGGCGCCGCGCTGTGTGACGCGCGTGCCGAACAGATCGCTGCGGATGACCTGTACGGCCACGATGACGAACAGCCACAGTACGGCGAGGAAACCCAACCGCATGACCGTCAGGGTCAGCTCTGACATTGGCCCCGCTTCACCCTTCGGCTTGCCGGTAAACGATGGTGGTACTGCCCACGACGATCCGCGAGCCGTCGCGGAGACTAGCGTGGGTGGTGTGTTGCCCGTCCACCACGATCCCGTTGGTGGACCCCAGATCCTGGATCGTGGGGGGCGGTCCGACGCGGATCTCGCAGTGGCGCCGGGAGACTCCCGGGTCGTCGATCCGCACGTCGGCGTCGGTGCTGCGACCCAGCACCAGGGTGGACCGCGAGATCTGGTGGCGGGTGCCGTTGATCTCGACCCAGCGTCGGGTCTGGGCGTACGGCTGCGGTCCCGCGCCGGGCGCTGTCGACCGGGGCACGGGCGGCGCACCGGGCGGCGGCGAGGTCGGCATGGGCGGGGCCACGTGGCCGCCGGGCTGGCTCGGCGCTCCGGTGGCGCGGGCCGCCGCGGCCTGGCCGGGCCGGTCCTGGGACGTGCTGGAGGCGAGGGTGCGGCTGCGGACGCGGTACAGGCCGGTGTCGAGATCCTCGGCCTTCTCCAGATGGACCTTGATCGGGCCCATGAAGGTGTAGCGCTGCTGCTTGGCGTAGTCGCGGACCATGCCCGCCAACTCGTCCCCGAGCTGCCCGCTGTACGGACTCAGCCGCTCGTAGTCCGGAGTGCTCAGCTCGACGATGAAGTCGTTGGGGACGACCGTGCGGTCGCGGTTCCAGATGCTGGCGTTGTTGTCGCACTCGCGCTGCAGAGCGCCGGCGATCTCAACGGGCTGCACTTCGGACTTGAACACCTTGGCGAAGGTGCCGTTGACGAGACCTTCGAGACGCTGCTCGAAGCGCTTCAGTACTCCCACGGGGCACCTCCTTCCTCAGTCTTCCTCAGGGTCGTCCTGATACTGCTTACTGATCGTATCCACGCGCCGGGAAATCGGCTGGTTCCCCTTTCCTGCCTGGAGGACGAGTGTCGCCCACCACAGGGTTGCCCGGTGTCCGTCGTCCTCCTGCCGCTCTCCTTCGGCCGCTTGCAGTGCACTGCGATCGTAGATGTGCCCCGATACCAGTGTCCCGCAACCGCCCATCCGCCCGAGGGGGCGGGGGCCGACTCCGGCCAGTGTCCCGGGAGCCCCTCCGAGGAACGCGCGCGGTCGTCCGTGAGTGCCGCCCCGCCGCTCGCAGGCCCGTGGCCGGGGGAAAGGCGTGTGAAGTCACCCCCGACACCGTGCTAATGTTCTCGATGTCGGAAGGCGCTCCCGCAAGACCCGGACCGAACGGCCCGGATCGCGTGAGAGAATAAACCGGCAGCACCCATGCGCGGGTGGCGGAATAGGCAGACGCGCTGGATTCAGGTTCCAGTGCCCGAAAGGGCGTGGGGGTTCAACTCCCCCCTCGCGCACAGATGAGACCCCTGGTCTCCGGAGAAATCCGGAGACCGGGGGTCTTGCGTTGTGTCCGCAGTTCCGCGGGCCGATCGCCGTGCGGCGCGGGCTGTGAGGTGGGCCCGGTCACGTGAGCACCGCGACGTGAGTCCTACGTCACATTCCCCGGCGCGCTTGCCCGTTCGGGGTGTCCGGCGGATGGTGAAGTGACTGCCGTCACAGCTCGCACGGCGGCGGTGAAGGCGCGGACCCGGGCGGTTTCCCGTGCCGCGTGGTGCACCACCCCCAGTGCCGACTCCCGGAGCCCGGTGATCGGAACGAAGACGACGTCACGGCGCCCGTGGTAGTCGGCCGTCGGTCGGCACAGCAGCATCCCGCCCCGGTCCGCCGCGGTCAGCGTCAGGCCCTCTTGGAGCGTGCTGACCCGGGGGCCGGCCGGGATGGGCAGGCCGCCGGGCGTGGTGGTGGGCGCCTGTGCGGTGCGCCAGTACGGCGGTGCCGGCTCGTCGGGGGAGATCAGGGGCAACGCGGTCAGCTCCTCGGCGTCGACGGCCGCGCGGGACGCCAGGGGGTGCCGCACGGACAGTGCCACCGTGAGCGGCTGCGACGAGAACACCGGGCCCAGCACGAGGTCCGGTTCGGTGACCGGGAGCAGCAGCACCGCCACGTCCACCGCCCCGCTCCGCAGCGCGCTGAACGGGTCGCAGAGCGGGATCTCCACGATCTCCGTGGTGCACCGCGGGTGCTGGGCGTGGAAGGTGTCGATGGCCTGCATGATCCGGTCGTCCGCGGTGCCCTGGAATCCGACGGCGAGCCGGCCCTCGACGCCGCGGGCGGCGGTCCGGGCGCTCTCCACCGTGGCGCGCAGGGCGTCGTAGGCGGGGCGCAGGGAGGCGCGGAACTCCTCGCCCAGGGGCGTCAGGCGGACCCGGCGGCACGTGCGGTCCACCAGGCGCGCCCCGATCCGGGACTCCAGGGAGCGCAGCAGCTGACTGACCCGGCTCTGGGAGACGTAGAGGCGGGTGCCGGTGCGGCCGAAGTGCAGTTCCTCGGACAGCACGAGGAAGCACTCCAGCTCGCGGAGTTCGAGGCCGCCGGCGCCGATCGGGCCGGTGCGGGCGGTCGGGCCGCTCATGACTCCCTTCCCGGTGGGGTCGATCGATGAGTCCTGCTCATAGAAGGGTGAGGAGTTCACTGTTGTTCCCGGGCGCTGCGGGGCGTTGGGTGGGCGCCATGGCGAAGAGTGAGAGTGCGGAGCGCGTCGCGGCCGCCGCGGACACGGCTGCGGACCGGCAAGCGGCGGCGGCTGCGGGGGAGTTGCGGCGGCCGTGGGGCGGTGGGTGGCCCGCGGTCGCGGCGTCGGCGGCGGCGACGTTCACGGTGGTGACGTCGGAGCTGCTGCCGGTGGGACTGCTGACGCCGATCGGTCGGGACCTGGGGGTGACGGACGGGACGGCCGGGCTGACGGTGAGCGTCACCGGCATGGTCGCCGCGGTCGCCGCCCCGGTGTTGACGCTGCTGATCGGACGCCGGGACCGGCGTGCCGTCCTCGCCGTCCTGATGGGCACGTTGGCGGTGGCGAACCTCCTGGCGGCGTACGCGCCGAACGTTGTGGTGCTGTTGGTGGCCCGGGTGTTGGTGGGGCTCGGGATGGGCGGGGTGTGGGCGATCGCCTCGGGGCTGGCGGTGCGGCTGGTCCCGGAGCGGCGGGTGGCGGCGGCCACGGCGCTGATATTCAGCGGGGTCGCGGCGGCGTCCGTCCTGGGCGTGCCGGCCGGTGCCCTGGTGGGCGAACTGGCGGGCTGGCGCACGGCGTTCGTGGCGATGGCCGGGGTCTGCGCGGTGGTGGCGGGCGCCCTGGCCGTCCTGCTGCCACGGCTGGAGGCGAGCGGCGCGGTACGGCTGGGCGGGGTACTGGAGCTGTTGCGCCGGCCCCCGGTGTGCACCGGGTTGGTACTGGTCGCGCTCCTGGTGACGGGGCACTTCGCCGCGTACACGTACGTGCGTCCGGTCCTGGAGGAGGTGGCGGGCGCGCAGCCCGGCCAGATCGGCAGCGTGCTGTTGGCCTTCGGGGTCGCCGGGCTGGCGGGGAACTTCGCTTGCGGCGCCGCCGCGGCGCGTGCCCCGCGGGCCGCGCTGCTGGCCATCTGCGCGGTGCTGGCCACCGCGGTCCTGCTGGTGCCCCCGATGGGGCACGCCGCGGGCCTGCCGGGCGCCGCGGTCATGGTGGCCCTCTGGGGCCTGGCCTACGGGGGCGTGTCGGTCAGCACCCAGACCTGGCTGATGACGGCCGCGCCGGATGCGCGGGAGGCGGCCTCCGCGCTGTTCGTGGCGGTGTTCAACGCGGCCATCGCCCTGGGGGCGTTGGTCGGCGGGCGGGCCGCGGACGGCTGGGGAGCCGATGGCGTCATCTGGTTGGGCGGCGTGCTCGTGGTGGGTGCGCTGCTGACCGTGGTGCTGGGCCGGGCCCCGTCCAGGCGAGCGGCGAGCACCGGGTGAGGCGTACGGGACGTGCCGCCCGGGGGCGGGCAACTACGGGCCGCGGGGCGCGTGGTCGCTGCCCCGGGCGGCGCGTCCCGGCGTGCCCGGCGTGGCGGTGTGCCGGCGTGCGCGTCGGAGTCGGCGGTGTGGTGCCGGTCTCCGGGCCGGGCTCCCGTCGGGCGGTGCGTCGTTACGTTCAGGCGGAGAGGCGCGCGACCAGTTCCTTGGCCTTGGTCTCGGCCTGCTCGTGGGCCTTGGCGCGGGAGGTCTCGAAGAGCGGGACCAGCTCGGACATGGCGGGGTTGGCGGGGGCCATGGTCAGCTCCGGCACGATGAACTCCACGTCGAGGCCGAAGGCGCCGTTGAGGACGGCCTCCAGGTAGTTCTGGACGTACTCGAAGGACTCGCGCGGGGTGCCCGGCGCGTAGGAGCCGCCGCGGCTGGCGACGACGACGGCCGGCTTGCCCTTCACCGACGCGTTCTCGCCGGCGGTGCGGCCCATGATGATCGCCTGGTCGAGCCACGCCTTGAGGGTCGAGGGGATCGTGAAGTTGTACATGGGCGCGCCTATGACGATGGCGTCGGCCTGCTCCAGTTCCTCGGCCAGCTGGGTGCGCAGGGCGAACGCGGCCTGCTGCTCCGGGGTGTGGGTGGCCGGGTCGGAGAAGCCGGCGGAGGCGCCGACGGCGTCCAGGTGGGGCAGCGGGTCGGCGGCCAGGTCGCGGTGGATGACGGTGCCGTCGGGGTGCTGCTCCTCCCAGGTCTTGCGGAACGCGGCGGTCACCGAACGGGACGCGGAGCCGTCCTCGGGGAAGAGGGACGAGTCGATGAGCAGGAGCGTGGCCATGGGATCGGTCCTTCGCTACGGGGCCGGGCGGGACCGGCCGATAGTTGAATTCCGTATGTCACTATTCATAGCACAGGAACTTACTTTTCCGCAGTAGCCAACGGGAAGACGGTACTCTGGAGGCATGGCGGACCACGACGAAGCGGTGTGTAGGCAGGTCGACGGCGGTATGACGCGCGTCTTCGAGCTGTTCGGTAAGCGCTGGACGGGTCTGATCGTGGCCACCCTGATGCCCGGGCCCGTTCACTTCGCCGACCTGCGGCGCGCCATCACCGGCATCAGTGAGCGGATGCTCTCCGACCGCCTGATGGAGCTGGCGGCGACCGGCCTGGTCGTCCGCGAGGTCGACGCCGGTCCGCCGCTGCGCGTCTCCTACCGGCTCACCGAGGCCGGCCGCGCGATGGAGCCAGCCCTCGTGGAGCTGGGGCGCTGGGCCGAGACCTACCTCGTCGAGGGCGGGCAGTGTCCGGAGCGGTTCCGGAAGTAGCGGCGGGGCGGCCCGGGGGCTGGTGGGGGCCGTAGGGCGCGGCTCTTATGGGGCTGAGGGGCGGTGCCGTCGTCCCGTTGGGCGTGCCCCTGCTCCCGGGGCGTCGGTCGTTCCCGGTGCGTCAGCCGAGTCGTTCCTGGGCGGCGTTGTAGCGGACCAGGTACGAGGCGAAGCGGTCGAGGTCCTCCTCGCGCCAGTCGGCGAGCCGCTCGTGGAACGCCTTGCGGCGGCTGGCGGTCACGTTCGCGAGCACCTGGGCGCCCTCGGTGGTGGGGTGCAGGACCTGGACGCGGTGGTCGTCCGGATCGATGCGCCGCTCGACGAAACCGAGCCTCTCCAGCGCTGCGATCTGTCGGCTGGCCGTGGACTTGTCCAGGTAGTAGTGCGCCGCGAGGTCGGTGGCGCGGCATCCCTGCTGGTCGTCGAGGTGGGCGAGCAGGGTGTAGGAGACCAGGGACAGCTCGGGGTGCATGCGGGCGGCGGTCGCGCGGGCGCGCCGGGCGAACGCGGTCATCTCCTGCTGGATGGTCTCTACGGAGTCGTCGCGGTGGGTCACGGAGTTGCCTTTCGGTGAACTAGTTGTATAGTACAACGTGATGTGAGGGTTGTAATTGCCAACTACTGGCGCGCCCCCACCCACCGGAGCCACCACCCCTGGCCACAGCTGAACGACGACGACCGGACCGCCCCACGACCGGCCCCGGACGACCACGAAGAAGGCTTGCCCATGACCGCGGACCGACGACGTCCCGACCACCACAGCGACCGGCACCCCACCCGCGCCGCCGACCTGCGCCACGTGGTGACCCACCTGCTCACCCCGCTCCTGATGTGCATCGGGATGGGCCTCGCCTACCTGGGCGCCTTCGCCAACCCCGCACCGCACCACCTGCCCGTCGCCATCGTCGGAACCGGCACCCACGCACAGGTCCTCGCCCAGACACTCAACGACGAGACGCACGGCACACTCGAAGCACGCACCGTCCCCGACCGCGCCACCGCCATCGAGCAGCTCAAGGACCAGGACGTCTTCGGCGCCTACCTGGCCGGCGTCAAGGCCACCGGCACCGGTGCACCGCGCACCCCCGAACTCCTGGTGGCCACCGCCGGATCCGACACCAGCGCCACCGTCGTCCAGAAGGTCTTCACCCCGCTCGCCGCCCGACAAGGCGCCCCGCTGAAGGTCACCGACATCGCACCGACCGCCGAGAACGACCCCACCGGGCAGGGCATCTTCTTCCTGCTGGTCGCCATCAGCATCGGTTCCTACGCCTCGGTCGCCGTGATCGGCGGCGCCGGCGCCGTCCTCCCGATGCGCCTGCGCGCCGCCCTCGCGATCGGCACCTCCTTCGTCGTCAGCATCATCGGCACGCTCTTCGCCGGCCCCGTCTTCCACCTCGTCGACCACGGCCTGTGGGCCCTGTGGAGCCTGGCCTGGCTCTACTCGGCCGGCATCCTCCTCATCGGCACCGGCCTGCACACCTTCCTCAAGCGATGGACCACGCTCGGCGTCATGACGCTGTTCGTGATGCTCAACTTCACCTCCTCCGGCGGCATCTTCCGGCCCGAGATGCAGAACGGCTTCTTCGCCGCCCTGCACTCCTTCTGGAACGGCGCCGGCTTCGTGGAAGGCACCCGCAGCCACGTCTACTTCGCCGACCACGGCCTCGCCGGACACGTCTGGACCCTCGTCGGCTGGCTGGTCGTCGGCCTGCTGACCGTCGGCGTGGCGGCACTCGCCGAAAACCGCCGACGCACCGCCGAAGCCGAAGCGATCGCCCACGCCGGAGCCGTGGCCGCCGCCGCAGTGGCGGCCACGGTGCCGGAACGGGCCCCCGCCCCCGGACGGACCCCGGCACACTCCGCAGCAGGAGGGGAGACGGACGCGGAGGAGGAGATGGAAGAGGCGGTCGGGGTGTAGGCGGCCGGCCGCCGCGCGGGACCTTCGGCAGCCGCACCCGCCCGCGCGGTCCCCGCTCGCCGCTCCCGCTCCCCGGCAACTGCTTCCCCGCATCCGAAAGTTATCCACAGGCCCGGCGGACACCCGCCGAACATCGGTAACGTCATCGACCAGCAAGCCGGAAACACCCGGCGAGCCGGACGGATGCGGGGGATCCCGGTGCACCGACACGCACCGCGGATGCCGCGCGAAACCAGGGGCGTGAAGGGGGAGGTGGCCCGCCATGTCGCGTGTGCCATACGTACCGGGGTTCGCAAGGGCGGACGAAGAAGGGCCGTCGGCCAAGGCCGTGGGCCGAGAACTGCGAGCACGACTGCCCCGGGCCGAACAGGCCGCACTGCGGCTCACGACCGCCCGGCCCGACGCGGTCGCCTCGGTCGAAGAATCCAACGCCGGGCGGCTGCCCGAACTGACGCCGATACGTGTCGGACGCATGGCCGCCAGCCCCTTCGCGTTCCTCCGCGGCTCAGCCGGACTCATGGCCCACGACCTCGCGGAAAGCCCCGTCACCGGCATCGGCGCCCAACTCTGCGGCGACGCGCACGCCGCGAACTTCGGCATCTACGCCGACGCCCGCGGCGGCCTGGTCATCGACCTCAACGACTTCGACGAAACCGTCCACGGCCCCTGGGAATGGGACGTCAAACGGCTCGCGAGCTCGATAGTCCTGGCCGGCCGAGAAGCGGGCGCCAACGACGACGCCTGCCGGGCCGCGGCCCAGGACGCCGCCGGCGCCTACCGACGCACCATGCGGCTGCTCGCCAAGCTCCCGGTGACCGAGGCGTGGAACGCCATCGCCGACGAAGAACTCGTCTCGCACACCGACGCCCGCGACCTCCTAGGCACGCTGGAACGGGTCGAAGCCAAAGCCCGCAAGAACACCAGCGCGCGCTTCGCCGCGAAATCCACCGAGCACGGACCCGACGGCGGACTCCGCTTCGTGGACGCACCACCCGTCCTGCGCCGGATACCCGACGCCGAAGCGACGGCCGTCGC
>LIQL01000050.1:11526-11793 GCA_001418405.1 Streptomyces diastatochromogenes
CGCGTGGTGCTCGGCCAGCGACGCATGCAAGTCGTCAGCGACCTGCTGCTGGGCTGGACCACGGTGCGCCAGAACACGGCACACGGCATACCCGGCCGGGCCGACGACACGTCACACACGGCTGCGGCGACTCCGGACGGTGCGGGCGCGGGACTGCCGTTCCAGGTGCGGCAGTTCCGCAACCGCAAGGGCAGCGTCGACCCCGCCCAACTGACCGACGGGCAGCTCGACGACTACGCCCGCATGACCGGCGCCCTCCTGGCCCGC
>LIQL01000500.1 GCA_001418405.1 Streptomyces diastatochromogenes
ACCCGGCCCGCACTGCCACCCCTGACCCCACCGCAGGGACCCCGCAGACACGCGAAACGGCCGCCCCGCCACCAGGCGGGACGGCCGTCCCGAAGCACCTCACACGGCGCAGCGCGCCGCCCGGATCACTCCCCGGAGAGCACCGCCTGCGCGGCCGCCCGGGCATCCGCAGCGGTGTCCGCGGCCCGCGCCGCGGCCGCCGCCCGCTCGCACTGCGCCAGCGTGTGCTTGGCCAGCGTCGCCCGCACGTAGGGGAGCGACGCCGCACCCATCGACAGGCTGGTGACCCCCAGACCCGTCAGCACGCACGCCAACAGCGGATCGGAGGCCGCCTCACCGCACACGCCACAGCTCTTGCCCTCGGCCTTCGCGGCCTCGGCCGAAACCGCCACGAGGTCCAACAACGCCGGCTGCCACGGGTCCTGCAGCCGCGACACCGCGCCCACCTGCCGGTCCGCCGCGAAGGTGTACTGCGCCAGGTCGTTGGTGCCCAGCGACAGGAACTCCACCTCCTGAAGGATCGACCGCGCCCGCAGCGCCGCCGACGGAATCTCCACCATCGCGCCGAACTTCGCCTGCAGCCCGGCCTCCCGGCAGGCATCCGCGAACGCCTTGGCGTCGATCCGGTCCGCCACCATCGGGGCCATGACCTCAAGGTAGACCGGCAGCCCCTCGGCGGCCTTGGCCAACGCCGACAGCTGCGTCCGCAGCACCTCGGGGTGGTCCAACAGCGTCCGCAGACCCCGCACGCCCAGCGCCGGGTTCGGCTCGTCCGCCGGCGTCAGGAAGTCCAGCGGCTTGTCCGCCCCCGCGTCCAGCACGCGCACCACCACGCGCCCCTCCGGAAAGGCCTCCAGCACCTTCCGGTACGCCTCGACCTGCTTCTCCTCCGACGGCGCCTGCTTGCTGTCGTCCAGGAACAGGAACTCCGTCCGGAACAGCCCGACGCCCTCCGCACCGGCCTCCACCGCCGCCGGCACGTCCGCCGGCCCACCGACGTTCGCCAGCAGCGGCACCTTGTGCCCGTCGGACGTGGCACCCGGACCGGACGACGCCGCCAGCGCCGCCTTCCGCTGCTCCGCCGCCCGCGTCAGCTCGGCCCGCTTCTCGTCGCTCGGGTTGACGAAGACCTCACCGGTGCTGCCGTCCACCGCGATCACGGTGCCCTCGACGAGCTCACCGGCACCCGGCAGCGCCACCACGGCCGGCACTCCCAGCGCCCGCGCGAGGATCGCACTGTGGCTGGTCGGCCCGCCCTCTTCGGTCACGAACCCGAGCACCAGCGCCGGGTCGAGCAGCGCGGTGTCGGCCGGCGCCAGGTCCCGCGCGATCAGCACGTACGGCTCGTCGCTGTCCGGCACGCCCGGCATCGGCACACCCAGCAGCCGCGCCACGATCCGGTTCCGCACGTCATCGAGGTCGGCCACCCGACCCGCCAGGTACTCGCCCGCACCGGCCAGCAGCGCCCGGTACGCGGCGAACGCGTCGTACACCGCGCGCTCGGCCGTGCTGCCCACGGCGATCCGCCGCTCGACGTCGGCCATCAGCTCGGGGTCCTGGGCCATCATGGCCTGGGCCTCCAGCACGTGCTGGGCCTCGCCACCCGCCAGGTTGCCCCGCGCGATCAGGTCGGCGGCCACAGCCTCCACGGCCTGGCGGGCGCGTCCCTGCTCGCGCTCCGCCTCCTCCGTGGGAATCTGCTTGGCCGGCGGCTCCAGCACCGCCGTCCCCATGTGCCGCACCTCGCCGATGGCCACGCCGTGGCTCACGCCGACGCCCCGCAGCGTTGTCTCCATGTCACCCGTCTCCGGTCGTTGCGGCGGCCCCGGCCGCCGCGGTGGATGTCGTACCTGCCGTCTCGCGACGGCGTCCGGCTGCTACTGCCAGGAGAAGAGCGCGTCGCCGGCCTTGATGTCGCCGTCCTCGCGCACCTCGCCGAGCGAGTCCGCGGTCGCCTCCAGCGCGACGACCGGGCACACCGGCGACTTGCCGGCCTCCTCGACCGCGGCCGGGTTCCAGCGCACGACGGCCTGCCCGCGGGTGACGGTGTCGCCCTTGTTCACCAGCAGTTCGAAGCCCTCGCCGTTGAGCTGCACGGTGTCGATGCCGAGGTGCGTCAGCACGCCGTGGCCTTCGCCGTCCACGACGACGAACGCGTGCGGGTGGAGGGAAACGATGACGCCGTCCACGGGCGAAACCGCCGCCGACGGTTCACGGACCGGGTCGATGGCGGTACCGGGACCCACCATCGCGCCGGAGAAGACGGGGTCCGGCACTGCCGCGAGCCCGATTGCGCGTCCTGCAAGAGGGGACGTCACGGTGGTCATGGGAAACCTCCCGGGTGAAGATTCATCAGGCCGCCGTCACTGCCTGTCCCGGACGGCGCACCGTTGAGAAGCGTAAGTCATAAGAACTGACGGTTCCGCATGACAGAGCCCAGTTGTGCCCCCATCTCAGCGCGGAATCGATTTGCCTCGCCCACCCGGCCCCTGTACTGTCTGAGATCTGCCCCGGACAGCCAGGAAGCACTTCGACGCGACCGACTGAGTGGGCGGCACTCCTCAGAGTCATGATCCAGATTCTCGAATCATGCGCTTCTGCATGCTTGCAGAAAAGCGGTGGTCCGAAAGCCGGAAAAGCCCTGATAGAGTGTGAAACACCGAAGGGAAGCGCCCGGCGGAAACCCGAGAGGGAATCCAAAGGAAGCGTCCGTTCCTT
>LIQL01000501.1 GCA_001418405.1 Streptomyces diastatochromogenes
AGCGCCCGGCGGTCCGTACGGGACCGCACGGACCGCCGGGCGCTGGTCGGGCTCCCGCTGGCCGTCGCGGTGGTGGCGCTGATGCGCCCGCCGGACGCCGGCTGGCTGGTGCTCGTGCCGGCCGTGGCGGCCCTGGCGGTGCCCCGGTGGCGGCGCCCGGCCCTGGTCGTGCTGCTGGCGGCCGGGCTGCTGCTGGGCGCCGCGGACTGGATCGTCGAGGCGTACACCCACTACGGCGGCCTGCTGGCCCGGCTGGACCGCGCCGCCGAGATCCAGGGCGGCATCGGCTGGCACCCCGCCCTGGACGACCAGATCCGCAGCCTGGACGGGCGCGGGCTGTGCCGGCCCTGCGACGTGCCCTGGAGCCACCCCTACACCGCCGCGTGGTTCTTCGCGCTGCCGCTGCTCACCGCCATCGGCATCCGGGTCGCGGTGCGGGCCCGGCGCCCGGCCACCGCCGTGCTGCCCGCCGCCGTCGCGGTGGCGCTGGCGGTGCCGTACCTCTTCCTCATCGACTACGCCGCGCCCCGCTTCCTGCTGCCCGCCTACGCGCTGCTGTCCCTGCCCGCCGCCGACGCCGTGTGGCGGGCGGCCGCTCCCGGGGGCCGGTTCCGGCCGCGGGCCACCGCCCTCCTCGCCGTGGTGCTCGCCGCCCACCTGGCCGTCCAGGGCGCCGTGCTGACCGGCAACACCGCCCGCAACCGCCACATGCGCGCGGACTTCACGGCCGCCGCCGACGCCCTGCACGCCCGGGGGGTGCGGCCGCCCTGCGTGCTCTCCGGCGACCACGCCGTGCAGCTCGCCTACTACGCCGGCTGCTCCTCCCGGCAGACCGCCGGGCCCGACGCCAGCACCACCCCGGGGGGTCTGCGCGCCGCGGCGGCCCGCCGGCCCGTGGCGCTGCTCGTCCCGCCGGGCGACGCCGCGCCCGCCTTCGCCCGCGACTGGCGGCCCGTGCCCCTGACCGACAGCGGCCTCTTCCGCGGCTACCGCGCCTACCTCCCGCCCGCCCAGCGGACCACCGCGGGCCGCGCGCCGGCCGCCCGGTGACGCCCGAGCGTACGCCCGGGTAACGAGCGTGCACCCAGAATTCATCCGCCCTCCGCCCACAGGGGCGGACCGGTGGCTTCCGCACCGTGTTTGATCGAAGGTGCGGGGGAGCCACCCCACCACCCGACCTCGACGGCTCTCCGCACCTGCGGTTTCCGGAAGTGGGTCCATGAGCGCGAGCAGCACCGGCCATGCCGAACGGGCGCGGCTGCGCGCCGCCGAGGAAGCCGCCGAGCGGATCGGCACCACGCTGGACGCCCGCACCACCTGCACGGAACTGGCCCGGTTCGTCTGCCGCTCGCTGTGTGACGCCGCCGCCGTGGAGCTGCTCCCCGACGACGCCGTGCCCGACGCTGCGGCTCCCGACGATGGGGTGCCCGCCGCCGAGCACCCCGCTGCGGACCCGGCCGCCGCCGTGGCCCGGGCGACGCTCCACCGGGTGGCGACCGAGGGCCGCGCCCACCTCCTGGAAGCCGACCGCGGCGGCGCGCCGGCCCTGGTGTCCGTTCCGCTCCTCGCCCACGGGCACCTGCACGGCGTGCTGCGCGCGGCCCGGGCCGACGGCGGCTTCACCGCGGACGAGACCGCCACCCTCCACCACGCGGCGCGCCTCGCGGCCGTCCACCTCGCGCACGCCCGCCGGCACGCCGCGGCCCGGCGCACCGCCCTGGACCTCCAGCGGGCCCTGCTCGCCGAGCCCGGCCGACCGCACCCCAACGTGGAGCTGGCCACCCGCTACCTGCCGGCCGACCGCGGGGCCCTGGTCGGCGGCGACTGGTGCGAGGCCATACGGCTGCACTACGGACGGACCCTGCTGGTCATGGGCGACGTCATGGGGCACGGGCTGGAGGCCGCCGTCGAGATGAGCGCCTACCGCGCCGCCCTGCGCTACGTCGCCTCGGCCGAGCTGCCGCCGCACCGGGTGCTGCGGCAGCTCGACGCCGTGGTGGCCCGGGACGACCGCCGGCGCCCGGCGACCTGCCTGCTGGCCCAGCTCGACCCGGCCCGCTCGATCGCCTCCTTCGCCAGTGCCGGGCACCTACCGCCGGTCGTCTTCGGCGCCGACGGCTCGGCCCGGCTGCTGGCCGTGCCGGCCGGACCGCCGCTGGGCACCGGCGCCGGCGGCTACGAACTCGTCACCAGCGCCCTCACCCCCGCCGACACCCTGCTGATGTTCACCGACGGCCTGGTCGAGCGGCGCGGTGAGGACATCGACGCCTCGCTGTCCCGGCTCGCCGGGCTGCGGCTGCCCGCCGGGGCCGCCCCGGCGGACCTCCTCGACGAGGCGTTGCGGCGCCTCGGCGGCCGGCACGTCGAGGACGACGTGGCGGTGCTGGCCGCCCGGATCCGCGGGCGGTGATCGCGCTCGTCACCGTGGGCCGGGCCCGGGCGGCCGGCTGAGCGCGATCATCGCGACGTCGTCGTTCAGCGTGCCGCCCGCGTACCGCAGCAGATCGTCGTGCAGGCGCCGGACCAGCGCGGCCGGATCGGTCTCGTGCCACGCGGCGAGCCGGTCGGTCAGCGGATAGAACGTCCCCGCCCGGTCCCGGGTCTCGATCACGCCGTCGGTGTAGAGCAGCAGCACCTCACCGGGCGCGAACGTGAAGCTCTCGACCTTGTAGTCGCTCTCCACCGGGGCGGTGAGCCCCAGCGGCACCGCCGGCTCGGCGGCCTCCAGCGACCTGATCCGACCGCCGCTCAGCAGCAGCGGCGGCGGATGCCCGCAGTTGACGATCTCGACGGTCGGGTCGTCGTCGTGGACGTCCAGGACCAGGGCGGTGATGAATGCCTCCAGGTCCTCTTCCGGGGCGTTCGCGGTGTTCCAGTGGACGGAGTTGCCCAGGTGCGCCACCGCCGCGGTCAGCGGCAGGTGCTGGTAGGCCGAGCTGCGGAACGCCCCGACCAGGGCCGCGGCCTCCCCGATCGCGGCCAGGCCCTTGCCGCGGACGTCCCCGATCACCAGCCGGGTCCCGCCGGGCAGGGGCACCGCCCCGTAGAGGTCGCCGCCGATCTCCGCCTCGGCCTCCGCCGAGATGTACGCCGACTCGATCCGCAGCCGCCCGATGCGTCGCGGCAGTGGCCACAGCAGCACCTGTTGGGCGGCGACCGCCACCGAGCGGACCCGGCTCAGTTGCCGTTGGTGCCGGTCCCGGGCGTAGCGGTAGAGGGTGAGCAGCACCGAGATCACGAAGAGGCCGGCGATCTGCGCCTCGTGGTTCGGGGTGGTGAGCCCGCCGTGCAGGTGGCCGATGAGGACCTGGGCGGCCACCGCCAGGAAGCCGACGGCGCCGGTCAGCCCGGCGCCGGCGAACGAGGCGGTGAGCGCCGGGGCCACCACCAGGAACGGTCCCAGGTGGATGGTGGTGGGCATGTTGACGTCCAGCAGGGTGATCGCCACGATCAGCGCGAGCGGGACGGCCGGCAGGCCGTGGCGCAGCCGCCAGGGCCGGCCGTTGCCGGGAAGACCGCGCGGGACACGCATACCTCTTCTTTACACCTGTGGCGATCCCCGCGCGCGCAGGGCCGCCCCCGCACGAGGCGGGGGCGGAGCCGCTCCGGTGCACGTCGCCGGGCCCGCGGGCGGGCCCGGCGGCCGGGTGGCCCCGGCGGGGCGGGGAGCCCCGCCGCGACCGCCCGGCTCGACCGTCGGCCCGGTCAGACGCCCGGCGGCAGGTGCGCGGGGCGGCCCGAGCCGCGCGTCAGCCGGTAGCCGCCGATGCCCGCCAGGGCCGCCAGCACACCGCCCACCGCGGTCCACACCCAGCGGTCCGACCACCAGCCGGCGGACCAGCCGCCGTCCGGCGCGCCGTCCGCGGCCTGCTGCTCCGCGGAGGCGCTCGGCTGCGGTTCGGGCGTGGGCGACCCGGCGCCCGGCACCAGCGGCGCGGACAGCTTGCCGTCCACCGCCTGGGCGCCGCCGGCGTCGTTCGCGGACGCCTGGACCTCCGCCTGGACCGGCTGGCCCAGGTCCTCCGCCGGCACGCCGACGGCGGTCAGGCGGACGTAGTAGTCGCCCGGCAGCGGATCGTTCGACCACTGCTCCGCCCAGCCGCGCACGGTGCGCAGCGCGCAGGACAGTTCGACCGTCGCGGCGTCCTGGGCCGCGGCCCTCGTCTGCACGCCGTACCGGCACGCCTGCCGGCGGCGCAGCCCGTCGTAGACGTCCAACTGCCAGGTGGCCGCGCCGTGTCGGGCGGACTCCGGCAGGGTGACCTTGGCCTTGACCGTGACCTGCTGCCCGGCGTCGACCGGCAGCACCCAGTACAGGTAGTCACCGGTGGAGGCGCTGGCGGTGGCGCGCTGGTCCAGTGCGAACGGGGTCGCCGTGCGGAAGGAGGTGCCGGCCTCGGTGGGGCCCTTGGCGGCGTCCCCGCCGTCGCTCGGACTGGCACTCGGGCTCGGGCTGTCGGCGACGGCCGCGCCCGCGCCGGCCACGCCACCGGCGAAGGCCAGGGCCGCGGCGCTGGCCAGCAGTCCGGCCGTCCGCACCGCACGGCCCGTCACGTTACGTACGCTCCGCATCAGTTGGTCCTCCAGACGGTGATGCGCCAACGGGAGATCCAGCCCCACACGACACCGCCCACGAAGCCGGCGAGCAGGAGGGCGCCGAGCAGCCACCAGCCCCGGCCGAGGCCGAAGGAGGCCACGTCGGAGGCGTCGTGCGGCCCGTCGACGAGGTCCACGGCCAGTTCCACCGGCAGGCCCGGTTCGGTCTTGACCGAGGGGCCCGCCGAGAAGGAGTTGCTGACCTGGAGGCAGACCGTCTCGGCGGCGTCCTTGGTGGCGTCGTCCGAGGCGTCGACCTCGGACTTGGCGTAGCGCAGTCCGGTGGAGATGACGTCGGTCCGGCCGTCACCGGCCTCCGCACCGCGGACGATCTCCCGGCCGTGCACGGTCGAGGCTCGCAGCAGCACGCCGTAGTCGTCGTTGACCGCGCGGTCCGCGCCGATGCTCACCGAAGCGCGCAGCTCCTGGCCCGGCTTGACGTCCACCCGGTACCAACGGTGCTCGGCGAACTTCTCACGGTCGCTGTAGAGGCCCGGCTTGAGCTCGGGGGCGGTGGCGCACTGGGCGGCGCCCTGGGTCGCCACCGGGGTGGTCACCCGGCGGGCCGTTCGGTCCACCAACTGGTGCACACGGTCCCGGAGTTGGTCGGTGTGCTGGATCGAGGTGTAGGTGCCGCCGGTGGCCTCGGCGATGCAGCTCAGCTGGCTGCGGGTCTTGGCGTCCGGCAGCAGCCCGAGGGTGTCGACGGTGAGGTGGATGCCCTGGGCGGCGATGTCCCGGGCCACCTGGCAGGGGTCGAGCGGCTGGCAGGTGTCCTCGCCGTCGGTGATCAGGACGATCCGGCGCTGCCCGTCACCGCCCTTGAGGTCCTTGGCCGCGGCCTGCAGGGCCGGGCCGATCGGCGTCCAACCGGTGGGCACGAGCGTGGCCACCGCGGTCTTGGCCTCGTTCCGGTCGAGGGGTCCGACGGGGTAGAGCAGTTTGGTGTCCGTGCAGCCGACCTGCCGGTCGTTGCCGGGGTAGGTGGCGCCGAGCGTGCGTATGCCGAGCTGGACGTCCTTCGGCACGGCGTCCAGCACCTCGTTGAACGCCTGCTTCGCCGCGGCCATCCGGCTCTGCCCGTCGATGTCCCGGGCCCGCATCGAGCCGCTGACGTCGAGGGTCAGCTCGACCTTGGGGGCGGCCCCCGGGGCCGTTCCCGGGGTGGGTTCGCCGGCGGCGGCCGGTGTCGGCGACAGCGTCACCGCCATCGCGGCGAGCAGCCCGCACACCCCGGCCGCCAGCCTTCTCCTGGAGATCCGTTTGGTGATCGTTCTGGTGATCATCGCCGGATCGTATGGAGAAATCGGCCCGACTCCAAAACGACCCCGGCCCGGGCCGCGGACACCTGGGAGGCGGAGCGCTGGTGGGCAACTCCGCGCCCCCGCGCGCCGCCTCGCGCCGGGCGCGCGATCCGCGGGGCATCCGCCCGGACCGGTGCGGCATGACGTGTCGCCGAACGGCCGGCGGGCGGACTGCCCGACGCCTTCGCGCCCGGCAGTCCGCCGCGCCCCTCCCCGGCGCCGCACCGTCGTCCCCCTGGATGTGCCACCCGACGAGGAGACCCGTGAGCACGCCCGCATCCTGCGCCGGGTCAGCGTCCGGACCTGGCACTTCCGCGGGATCGGGGCGCACGGCGTGCCGACGGCCGCCGCCGAGCAGGGCCGGCGGCTGGATCACGGCTACCCGGCCGACCCGGACGGCACCCTGCACCTGTGCCGCTTGGACGACCACACCCGGCCCGTGTGACCGACGCGTGGGAGACCGGGCCCGTACCCGCGCTCACAGGGCCCAGACGTCCGGTCCGCCGCCGCGCCATTCGAGCGCCGTCGGGTCGTCGAACCACACGGCGTCCGGATCGATCCCGGCGCGGGAGAGGAAGTCGACGACGTCACCGGGCTCGTACGCCGTCCCAAGAGGTTCGGCGTCCACCGTCACCCGTCGACCACCGGTCGCCGACGGCGGGTGCACCACTACGAGCGGGCGCTCGTCCACACCCCCAGAGTGCGCCCGCCCGCCGCGCACGTCAACGATCGTTGACGCAGGCGCTGCGCAGATCGCGGTCCCACTCCAACAACGGGACCAAGGTGTCGTCACCGGGGCGCTGAGTGGACGGGGCGCGGCCGGCCTGCGACGGGGTCCGGGTGCCGCGCGACAGCTCCCCGCTGACGGTGATGTTGTACTCCACCCGCGGGCGGCGGAACTCCTCGTAGAGGGCGAACGCCTCGTCCGGACCGGGCAGGTCGCGCAGCGCCTTGGCGAGGACCACGGCGTCCTCCAGCGCCATCGAGGCGCCCTGGCCCGTCGCCGGTGACGCCGCGTGCGCGGCATCACCGATGATCAGCGTCCGTCCGGAGCGCCAGGGGGTGCCGGCCGGGATTTCGGTGGCGTTGGTGGCCAGGATGCCGTCCGTGGAGGCCGCGACGATGTCCGCGGCGGGGGTGGTGTCCTCGCGCAGCGACGCCACGAGGCGTTCGCGCCAGCGGGCGGGCGCGGGGTGCGCGAGTTCCTCGGCGGGCAGGGCCGGACCGGAGACCCGGGCGAACCAGTACGTCTCACCGTCCGGCGAGACCGCGGAGCCGAAGGCGGCGGTGGTGCCGCGGACCATGGTGATGTGGCCGGTGTCCTCCGTGACCGGGGCGCGGCGGGTGTAGCCGTAGTAGACGGACTGGCCCGCGTAGACGGGCTGCACGCCGGGCGCGATCGTGCGCCGCACAAGCGAGTTCAGGCCGTCCGCACCGATGAGCAGGTCGCCGGTGGCGACCCGGCCGTCGGCGAAGCGCGCCGTGACCCGGTCCGGGCCGTCCTCCACGGCCACCAGTCGTGCCCCGTGCGCGAACCCGATGCCGCGGCGGACGGCCTCCGCCTGGAGCGCGGCGTTCACCTCGCCGCGGCGCAGGCACCGGTACCGCAGGACCGCGTCGTCGGCCTCGCCCAGCGGCACGTGGGCCAGTTCGCCCCCGGTGGCGTCCAGGACCCGCATCGCGCGCAGCGGGAAGCCCAGAGCGGTCACCACGTGCGAGGCGTCGAGCTGCGCCAGGGCGCGCATGCCGTTGCTCGCCAGGGTCAGGAACGCCCCGATGTCCTCGGCCGTGTCGTGGTGCGCCTCGTGCACCGTCACGTCGAACCCCGCCTTGTGCAGGGCCAGCGCGGTCGCCGTGCCGGCGATCCCACCGCCGATGACCAGTATCCGCGTCACGCCGTACTCCGCTCTGCCGTCCTCCACCCGGGTCCCGTCGGGCGTCCGACCCCATGATGTACCCGGTCGGTCCGGGCGGGCCGGGAATCCGCCGCGGGGGGATCACTCGGGGTTCCCCGAGGGCTCCGGCGGCCGTCCGCGGTGGCCCGTTCCCCGCGGACGGCCGGCGCATCGGGCCAAGTCCGGGCGGCCGGTGACGGGCGGGCGTAAAGGCCGTCGGGAGCGGGAAGTGGTTAACGGCGAACCGTGCGGGTCGAGTTCGCGCCCCCTTCGAAGGAGGTCTCTTGGCGGCTGCTGTGCCTCCGTCTGTGGAGCCGCTGTCTCTGGAACCACGCCTGGAGCCGCAACTGGCGGCGCTGCTGGGCGCGGGAGAACTCCTCCCCTCGCTCGTCGACGCGTTGGGCTCGCCGTTGGCCGTGGTGCTGCCCGACCAGATCGCCGAGAACGCCGCGCGGTTCCGTGCCGCGTACGGCACCCACCGACTGGGCGGTCAGGTCTTCTACGCGCACAAGGCCAACCGCTCCAGCGCGCTGCTGCGCCGGCTGGCGGCGACCGACACGGCGGTGGACGTCGCCTCGCTCGGCGAGTTGCAGCACGCCCTCGGCGCCGGCTTCGCCCCGGACCGGATCATGGCGACCGGGCCGAAGAACCGCGAGTTCCTGTGGCTCGCCGCCCGGGTCGGCGCCACCGTCAACGCCGACTCGACCGCGGAGCTGGACGAACTGGCGGCCCTGGTGCGCGCGCACCAACTGGCCCGGATGCGGGTGCTGGTGCGGCTGTCCGCCTTCGACGGGCCCGGCGTGCGGGTGCTGACCCGGCCCAGCCGGTTCGGCATCCCGGCGGGGGAGTTGGACACCCTGCTGAAGACCGTCGAGCGGCACGCCGACGTGCTCGACCTGACAGGCGTCGGCTACCACCTCGACACCACCAGTGCCGAGGAGAAGGCCCGCGCCCTCGAAGGCTGCGTGCGGGCCCTGGACGCCTGCCGGAACCGCGGACTGCGCCCGCGGGCGGTGGACATCGGCGGCGGCTTCGGCGTCAACTACCTCGCGCACGCGGCACAGTGGGAGCGCTACACCTCCGAGCTGACCGCCGCCGTGCTCGGCCACCGCCCACCGCTCACCTGGCGCGGCCACGGCTACGGGCTCCGCAACGACGCGGGCACGCTGCGCGGCGCGCTGGGCCTCTACCCGGCCCACCGCCCGGTCGCCGGCGCCCGCTACCTCGACGACCTGTTGGCGCTGCCCGCCGCCTCGTTCGGCGGCCGGAGCCTGGCCACCCTCCTGCTGGAGAACCTCTACGACCTCTACACCGAGCCGGGGCGGGCGCTGGTGGACCAGTGCGGCCTGGTGGCGGCCCGGGTGCTGGAGGTGCGTCGCACGGACAGCGGCGAGCCGTTGGTGCGCCTGGCGATGAAGGCCGACGACGCCGCCTTGGAGGAGCACGGGGTGCTGATGGACCCGGTGCTGCTCGGGCGGGACGGCGCCCGCGCGGTGGCCGGCGACGGTCCGGCGGCCGGCGTCTACCTCGCCGGCAGCCTTTGCCTGGAGGCCGACCTGATCACCCGTCGGATGGTGTTCCTGCCCCGACTGCCCCGCCCCGGGGAGCTGTTGGTCTTCGCCAACACCGCCGGCTACTGCATGGACTTCCAGACCAGCCGCGCGCAGCACCAGCCCGTCGCGCGCAAGGTCGCCGCCTGGCAGGAGGAGGGTTCCTGGCGCTGGTGCCTCGACGAGCAGTACTGGCCGATCACACGTCCAGGGGGAGAACCATGAGGTACGAGAGCATCACCGAGGCCATCGGGAACACCCCGCTGGTACGGATCGATCCGGCCGTCCACGGTCTGCGCCACATCGACCTGTACGCCAAGCTGGAACTGCTCAACCCCTTCGGGTCGGTGAAGGACCGGGCCGCCTGGAACATGGCGCGGCCGGGCCTGACGGCCGCCGCGGAGCACGGCAGCCAGGTCGTGGAGCTCTCCAGCGGCAACACCGCCAAGGCACTGGCGGTGATCGCGGGCATGCACGGGCTCGGGTTCAAGAGCGTCACCAACCGGATGCGCATACCGGAGATCAAGGACCTGCTGCTGTTACTCGGCGCCGACATCGAGGAACTGCCCGGGCAGAGCGAATGCCTGGACCCGACCAACACCGACGACCCGCTGACCCTCTTCCACCGGGAGCTGTCCGATCCCGGCAGCAGCTACCTCCACACCGACCAGTACTTCAACCCCCGCAACACCGAGGCGCACGCCACCGGCACCGGCCCGGAGATCGTCAAGGACCTGGACGGGCGGGCCCCCGACTGGTTCGTCGCCTGCGTCGGCACCGCCGGTTCGTCCACCGGGGTGGCCCGGGTGCTGCGCGAGCACGACCCCCGGGTGCAGGTCGTCGGCCTGGTCGCGGCGAAGTCCGACTTCATCCCCGGCATCCGCACCCTGGACGAGGTCCACGAGGTCGGCCTCTTCGACCCCGCGACGTACGACACGGTCGCGGCGGTCACCTCCGACGAGGCCATCGAGGGCATGCTGACGCTGGCCCGCCGCTGCGGGATCCTGGCCGGCCCCACCGGCGGCGCCGCGTACTACGGGACGGTCCGTCACCTCCGTTCTCTGGACGCCGAGTTGGCGGAACAGCAGGGAGCCGGTCCAGCGGTCCGCAGATCGGCCGTGTTCATCGTCTGCGACCGGATCGAGAGCTACCTCAGCTACACCAAGCGCCGCCGCCCCGACCTGTTCCGTCAGCCGCCCCGCCGCAACGACCCGGCCGACCTGACCGACGCGGAGATCGCCGCGGCCCCTGCCGTCGAGACGCCGGACGCGCAGAAGTGGATCGAGCGGGACCGCCCGCTCGTCGTCGACCTGCGCAGTCCGTTCGCGTACGCCGCACTGCACATCGAGGGAGCGATCAACATCGTGGACGAGCTCTTCGACGAACTGGTGCGGGGCGGGCTGCCGTTCAGCACCCGGCAGCCGGTGCTGCTGGTCTGCCCCGTCGGCGAGCAGTCCGCCCGCTACGCCGCCCTGCTGACCCGGATGGGCCATCCCGACGTCCGCAGCCTCACCGGGGGCGTCATCGCCTGGCGGGACGCCGGCGCGCCGCTGGTCCGGGACTGACCGCGATGGCCCCGATCGCCGCGCACGGGCAGGGTGCCGCGCTCCTCGCGGAGCTGGGGCCGTGGCAGCGCGCCCTGCGCGCCCAGTTCCCCATCATCGCCGCCAACCCGGAGCTGGCCTACCTGGACAGCGCCGCCACCGGCCAGAAGCCGCAGGCCGTCCTGGACGCCGTCCAGGACCACTTGACCGCCGCGCACGCCAACGCCGGTCGCGGCTCCTACCCGTGGGCCAACGCCTCCACCGCGCTGGTGGCCGACGTCCGAGAACGGATCAAGGGCTTCCTCGGCGACCCGGATCCGGCGCGGTCGGCGGTCCACTTCACCAGTGGCACCACCGAGGGGCTGCGCCTGGTCGCCCGGGACTGGTTGCCCGGGCTCCTCGCGGACGGCGACGAGATCGTGGTGCCGTTCGCCGACCACGAGGCCAACCTGGAGCCCTGGCTGGAGGCGCAGCGCCTGCTGGAGCGGCAGGGCGTGCGGATCGGGGTGCGGGAGCTGCCGTACCAGTCCTCCTCCGGGGACTACGACCCGGCGGCGCTGGCCCGACTCGTCGGCCCCCGCACCCGCTTCGTGGCCGCCACCCACGTCCACCACGTCTACGGCGGCAACATGAACGTGCACCTCATCCGCCGCGCGGTCGGGCCGGACGTGCCGATCTGCCTGGACGCCGCGCAGAGCGTCGGCCACCTGCCGGTCTCGGTCGCCGACCTCGACGTGGACTTCGTGGCGTTCTCCGGGCACAAGGCGCTGGCACTGCCCGGCTCCGGGGCGCTCTGGGCGCGGCAGACCCGGGGCCCGGAGCTGCGCCCGGGCGGCTGGCGCGGCAGTCCCAACACCACCGGCATCGCGAGCCTGGCGGCGGCGCTGGACTGGCTGACCGCAGCGGGCACCGACCGGATCGGGCACTGGACGGTCGCACTGGCCGCCCGGCTGTCCGAGGGGCTGCGCCACCTCGACGCGTACGACGTGCTGGGCTGCCAGCGCAGTCTGGCCGCCGACGCACCGGTCCAGCAGCGCTGCGGGATCGTCACCTTTCGCCACCGCGACATCGGCGCGCGCGACCTCGGCTTCATCCTCTTCAGCCACGGGTTCATGGTGCGCACGGACGGCCACTGCCAGGCGGGTGCGGACGAGCGGACCAGCTCCGTACGGGTCAGCCTGCACGTCTACAACACCCCAGAGGAGATCGACCGGTTGCTCGCGGTGCTCGCTTCCCTGAGATGAGTGCCGTGCCGTGCCCGTTCTCCGTGGTGGGTGCCACTCCTGAGTGAAAGCGAGCCCCTATGGCAAATGGAAACCGTTTCCACCTGTAGCCTCGTGATCGCTCGTAGGGCGCGGGTGGGAACGGATGGGGTGGTGCGACCAGATGGGGCTGAGCATGGCCGTCGCGGAGTGGTGGGTGGAGCGCTGGGAGCGGCAGCAACGGCGGTACGCCATCGACCGCGAGGAGCGGTTCACGGTGATCGGGGACGTCGTCGAGTACGTGACGCTGGGCCAGCGCCGGCCGTTGGTCGTCGACCTCGGCTGCGGCCCGGGCTCGCTCGCCGCCCGGCTCGCCGAGCGGCTGCCGCGTGCCGAGGTCGTCGGGGTCGACATGGACCCGCTGCTGCTGGAGCTGGCCCGCACCCACCACGCGTCGGCCGCCCGCTACGTGGACGCGGAGATCGGCGCGGACGGCTGGACGGACGCGCTGGCGCTGGGCCGCCCGCTCGACGCCGCCGTGTCGACGACCGCGCTGCACTACCTCCCCGAGCCCGTGCTGCGCCGGACCTACGTCCAACTCGCCGCGCTGCTGAGGCCCGGCGGTGCGCTGGTCAACGGCGACCACCTGCCGCAGTCCGGGGTCGTGGCCGGGGCGCTCGCCGCGCACGTCGGGCGCCGGCGCGCGGAGCGGCTGCGGGACGGCGACCACGAGGACTGGGAATCCTGGTGGGCGGCGGTGGAGGCGGAGCCGGAGCTGGCCGAACCGCTCGCCGAACGCCGCCGCCGGCTGAGTGTGCCGGCCGGCGAGGAGGGCGGCGGGGCGGACAACGGTCTGTCGGTGTCCGACCACGCCGCCCTGCTGCGCGCGGCCGGCTTCGGCCATGTCGTCCCGGTGTGGCAGTTCGGCGACAGCTGCGTGCTGGTCGCGATCCGCTAGGGCACCCTAGGCGCCGTCGGCCGCTTCCCGCGGTGTGTCCTTCCTGCTCACCGCGAGGTAGCCGACGAGCAGCACGATGGGCACGGTGAGGGCCAGGGTGACCGGTCCGGTGCCCCAGCCGAGGCCGCCGCGGGCGGTCGAGACGCCCATCCAGTCGGCGAACGAGGCGCCCAGCGGACGGGTCAGGACGTAGGCGCCCCAGAACGCGGCGACCGCGTTCAGCCCGAGGAACCGTCCGGAGAGCGCCGGCACCAGGATGAGCGCGCCGAAGACGAGGCCCGAGGGCAGGTACCCGAGGTCCAGGGTGCCGGCGGTGAGGTCGCCGACGGCGGTGCCCAGGGCGAAGGTGGCGAGCACCGTCGCCCAGTAGAAGACCTCGCGGCGCCGGGTGCGGATGCTGTGAATGGCGAGCGTGCCCTCGGTGGCGTGCCAGGCGAAGAGGATCACCGCGAGTGCCACCGCGAAGGCGAGGGTGGAGACCAGGTAGGGGACGCCGGCGATGACGTGGACGACGTCGGCGGCCATCGTGCCGAAGACGCTCACCATGACGATCGCCGTCCAGTAGGTCCCGGCCCGGTAGCGGGTCGAACGGAACTGCGCCACCAGCGCGACGACGAACCCGGCGAAGCCCAGGGCGCCGGCGGGTATCGGCCCGAGCGTGCGTCCCAGGTAGTCCGAGGCGGTCTCGCCCATGCCGGTGGTGAGGATCTTCACCACCCAGAACAGGACCGCGACCTCGGGGACCTTGCTCCGGCCCGCCGCGACGCCGAGGCGTCGGCCGGGCGCCGTCGTGTGCGCGGGCGTCCCGGCGGGCCCGG
>LIQL01000502.1:0-229 GCA_001418405.1 Streptomyces diastatochromogenes
ACCACAGCCGCACCAGAACCAGAACCAGCAGCCACACCCCCAGCAGCAGCACCCAAACCCGCAGCACCCCCAGCAGAACCAGCCCCAACACCCCTACCAACAGCAGCCGCAACACCCGCAGGTACAGCAGCAGCCCCACCACCAACAGCCGTACCAGCCCCAACCCCAGTACGGCCAGCACCAGCCACAGCACCAGCCACAGCCACAGCCACACAACCCGTACGCCCAG
>LIQL01000502.1:272-4584 GCA_001418405.1 Streptomyces diastatochromogenes
CCAGGGCCAGCCCCAGCACCCCTACCAACAGCAACCCCACCAGCAGCAGCCACAACACCCCCACCAACAGCAGCAGCAGCCCCACCAAGGTCAGCAGCCACAACACCCGTACCAACAGCAGCCGCACCAGGGGCAACAGCCACAACACCCGCAGTACCAGCACCCGCAGCAGCACCAGCCCTACCCCCAGCAGCACGCACCGGCGCCCCACCAGCAGCCACAACCCCACGTGCCGCAACAGCCTCACGTGCCGCAGCAGCAACATCCCCAGCAGCCGCAAGTCCAGCACCCGCAGCAGCCCCACCAGGGCCAGCCCCAGCACCCATACCAACAACAGCCGCACCAGGGCCAGCACCAGCCCTACCCCCCACACGCGCCCAACCAGCAGCACGGCGGCGGCCAGCACCCCGCGGGCGCACCGGAGCCCCACCACACCCCCGGCGACGGCCATGCCCCGAACGCCGAGCACCTGCACCACGACTCACCCGGGACGAAGCCCGAGCAGGCTCCGAACAACACGGCCGACCACACGGCGGACCACGGGGTGCCGGGCCGCGGTCCCGAGCACCAGCCGCCGGCACACTCAGGCGCCGAGCATCCGCACCAGTCGCCGGTGCCTCGCAATCCCGGAGCCCTGCCGCCGCCCAACCCGTCGGGCCACCAGCCCTCGGGGCACGGCAAGGACGCGCAGCACCCGGACGACAAGGACGGGAAGAACGGCGACGAGAAGCCGAAGAAGGGCAAGCACAAGCTGGAGGAGTCCCCGGAGGAGCGGGCGGCGAAGCGCCGTGCGATGCGGGAGCGGAGCGACCAGGTCGCCAGCGAGCCGTACAGCGGCGACCGGGCCAAGGGCAGCACGCCCTACGAGCAACGGCAGCCCGGTGACGGCACCCACGAGCACTACACGATGCAGTCGGACGGCTCCCAGTCCACGCTGCGCCGCACCAACGATGTCCGGCAAGTGAATCTCGAACCGGTCATCGACCATCTGAACCACTGGGCAAAGCCGGCTGACGGAGACCATCCCAAGCCTCCGCTGCTGCACGCCATCGACGAATCGGCAAAGGGCCCGATCACCAAGGAGCGGCTGGCAGAAATACTGCCCGGATTCGGTTCGATGAAGCAGTCCGAGCAGCTCGCCACGGTGGGCGCCATCGCCCGCATGAGCCACCAGTTCCACGATGCACACGCCGTGGAGAACTCCGGCGGCTCCTATCTCCATTCGCGTCACGACCCCAAGAGCGGCGATCCGGTGGACCCCGCACCGCAGGCCCGCGCCTACGGTGTGCGACAGAACGTCACCGGTCACGGAGACGAACCGAACTCGGCGGCGCTGGGCAAGGAACAGCGGAAATTCAACGCGCTGTGGCGGAATGTGGTGGGCAAACCGTCCAAGAGCGACGATCCCGATGTGCAGGCGAGCGCCGCCCGGCTTCGCCCGGACTTCTCCGGAAAGAACTACGCGGTACTGGAAGTACAGAAGACGAACCACGACGGCAGCACCGAGACGCACTACGTCATCGACTCTTCGGTGCCCGCCAACAATTTCGACAAGGCACCGGACCATTCAGAACCGGTACTGGGTGAGGCGTTCCGCAAGATGGACGCCGAAAACCCGGGCGTCTACAAGTCGATCGCCATGTACACGGAGTACGAGCCGTGCGGATCCAAAACGGACCCGGCATCGGCCAACTGCTCCTACTACCTGTCCCATGAATTCGAGCGGCCAGCGGGAGCAGACCGCACTCAGTACCACGACGTCCCACACGACCAGCGCGACAACCTGCCGAACCGGACGAATTCGACGACGGTTTACTACGCGGCCGGATACCGCTACGGCGACCTCTCCCCACACGAGGTCGAACGCATTCGTGACAGCGTCGGCGAGGAGAACACCGAAAAGGCCATCAAGGAAGCGAAGCAGCAGGCAAAGATGCGACGGGAAGAGGATATGCACCGGGCCCGGGGTGAGATGCTCCGCATTTGGATGCAGGTAGCCTCGTCCTGACAACCCCCGCCTTGGATCGGAGTCCGGAACGTGCAGTACGACGAGGCTCTTCGGACCGCCCTCGGTTGGCTGGAGCAAGCCGGCCCCTCGGGCACCGTCCTCCAGGTCTCCGGTCCTCCCGGGGCCGGCAAGTCGCAGTTGCTTGCCGACCTCGGTCAGCGTCTCCCCGCAGCCGTCATCGTCGACTGCAGCGGCCTGACCGCCGACCGGGTCGTGCACGCCGTACTGGACGGCCTCGGGCTCCGCATGGACCCGTCGCGCGACCGCGAGCCGCTGCGCGACGCCCTTGCCCGGCACGACGGTGACGCCGTCGTGCTGCTGGCCAACGCCCAGTGGGCCGGGCCGCTGTTCAGTTCCCGCGAGCCGACCCGGGTGGGCGGGGACCTGGTCGGCGAGATCGGCCTGCGCAGCGGCGGCCGGGTGTCGGTCGTGGTGGAGGTGGACGGCGCGCACGAGCGGGTGGCCGTGTCCCGCCGCAAGGACGTGGAGCTGTCGGGCCTCCCGGTGCACGAGGCACCGGTCGCCCGGTTCGTCGCCGAACACCCGGCTCTGCAGGCACTTGCGGCGGCGGAGACCAGGACCGTCCCGCTCACCGTGTGGGCCTTCCTCGCCGGGGCGCTCGGGGTGCCCACCACCGTCGCCGAGCTGTCCGACCTGGCCGGGCGCCTCCCGGAGGTCGTCACGCGGCGCGCTGCGGACGTCTCGGGCGGCGCAGCGGTGTGCTTCCGCACCGACGGCCTGAAGCACCTGGCTCGCCGTGCCCGTCCGCTCACCACGGACCAACAGCACGCGCTCAGCACGGAATTGCGCACCGCGCTCACCGACCGCACGTCGTCCGACGAGGTGCACGCCTACGGCGCGGAGGCGCTGGCCGTGCACGCCGCCCTCGCCGGCGCCCTCCCCACGCTGCTCGACAGTGCACGCGCGCTGGCCCACTGCACCCGCTACTCGCTTCTCCAGGCGCTTCCGCTCCAGTTCACCGAGGGCGTTCCGCAGCACGGTGTCGCCGCCGACGTCCACTACCTCGAAACCGACGGCATCGCCCCCGAGGGCCAAGGGGAATGGCTTTCCTGGCTCCATTGGGCGGCCATCAACCGCGGCGCCACCGCATGGGCCGCGGCCCTCGCCGACGCCGGCATCGGCTACGACGCCGTCGAGCAGGTGCCGGTCGGCTACTGCTACCAGGCGTCCACGGCCGGCCAGCGCGCCGTCTACGAACTGGGCCTCACCGGCGTCCCCGTCTACAACGTCAACAACAACTGCGCCACCGGCTCCACCGCGCTGATGATGGCCCGCCAGTTCGTCGCGTCGGGCCTCAACGACTGTGTCCTGGCGCTGGGCTTCGAGAAGATGAAGCGCGGCGCACTGGGCGCCGGCGCGGACGGCGGCGACTTCGCGTCCTCGCCGGTCGCCCGCCACTACGGCGTGATGGCCGCGGCGCACGGCTTCGAGATGACCCCGCCCACCGCCCAGATCTTCGGCAACGCGGCCCGTGAGCACATGGCGCGGCACGGCACCACCGCCGAGCAGCTCGCCCTGGTCGGCGCCAAGAACCACCGGCACTCCGCGCACAATCCGTACGCCCAGTTCCGGGACGTGTACACGGTCGAGGAGGTCCTCGCCGCCCGCACCGTGCACCGTCCGCTGACCAAGCTCCAGTGCTCGCCGACGTCCGACGGGGCCGCCGCGGCGGTGGTGGTCTCCGCCCGCTTCGTGCGCGAGCACGGCCTGGCGGACCGCGCCGTGGAGATCGCCGGACAGGCCATGACCACGGACACCGAGGAGAGCTTCGCCTCCGGCTCCTGCATCGACGTCGTCGGCGCACCGATGAGCCGGGCCGCGGCCCACCAGGTCTACGAGGCGAGCGGCCTGGGCATCGAGGACGTCGACGTGATCGAACTGCACGACTGCTTCTCGATCAACGAGCTGCTGACCTACGAGGCGCTGGGCATGTGCCCGGTGGGGGAGTCGGGCAAGCTGATCGCGGAGGGCGCCACGACGTACGGCGGGCGCTGGGTGGTCAACCCGTCGGGCGGCCTGATCTCCAAGGGGCACCCGCTCGGGGCCACCGGCCTGGCCCAGGCGGCCGAGCTGGTCTGGCAGCTCCGCGGCACGGCCGGTGACCGCCAGGTCCCCGGCGCCCGCGTCGGCCTCGCCCACAACATCGGCCTGGGCGGCGCGGCGGTGGTGACGCTGCTGCGGAAGTGAGGGGCGCGGTCCGTGTTAACTCTCCGCACCCCGCGGGTAGTTGGTTTCCCGGGGGCCCACGTGACCCCTAGGGGACCCCCGCCCCCACCCCTTACG
>LIQL01000503.1 GCA_001418405.1 Streptomyces diastatochromogenes
CCCGCCGCCGGCGCCGGCGGCCCGCCCGCACCGCCGGCGCCGGCGGACGGGGCCGGGCGGTCCGCCGACGACGACCCGTGCGCCGATCTCTCGTACGGTTAGCCGGAGCGCCTCGCGGCGATCACCGGCACCGGTACGTCACCTTCCGCCCATGTCCCCCCTGTCGTCCTGACGTTGAGGAGAAGATCAGTCCCATGACAGCCCTCCGCCGGCCCTCGCCCGGCGTTCTGACCAGAGTCCTGCCCAGGGTCCTCGCCGCATTCCTGCTGACGGCCCTGGCGCTGCTCGCCGGGACGGCCGTCCTGCCGCAGCCGGCGCACGCCGCCGGCACCGGCCTGGATGCGGTGGCCGACGCCCTCAAGAAGAGCCCGGTCTACGTCGATCCGCGCGTCCGCGACCAGCTCCCGGACGCCGACCGCAACGCGCTCGCGCAGAAGATACGGGACGCCGACAAGCCGGTCTTCGTCGCCGTCCTGCCGGACGTCCCGGAGTTCCCCCGGGCCACGCTGCTGCGGGACCTGCGCACCAAGGTCGGCATCACCGGCGTCTACGCCGTCCACCTCGGCGCCAACGGCTTCAACGCCGGCGCCGACCCGCAGGTGCTGTCCCACAACGCGGCCCTCAACCTCACCGGCGCCGCGCGGAACTCCCACAAGGGCGACGCCAAGGGCATGGTCACCGACTTCGCCCAGCAGGCCGTCGGGCAGGCCCGCGGCGAGGCACCGTCCTCCTGGAACGCGGGCGACGGCGGCTCCGCCACCGGGCTGCTCGTCGGCGGGGCCGTGGTGGTGGTCGGCGGCGTCGGCGGCTACGCCCTCTTCCGCCGGGCCAAGAAGCAGCGCGAGGAGCGGGAACGCGCCGAGCTGGAGGCGCTGCGGGTGGTCGTCGACGAGGACATCACCGCCTTCGGCGAGGAACTGGACCGCCTCGACTTCAACCCCTCCGAGCCCGGCGCCACCGACGCCATGCGCACGGACTACACCGGCGCCCTGGACGCCTACGACCTCGCCAAGTCCAAGATGGCCGAGGCCCGCCGCCCCGAGGACGTCCGGCCGGTGACCGAGGCCCTGGAGGACGGCCGGTTCGCGCTGGCCACCCTGGCCGCCCGCCGCACCGGCGCCCCGCTGCCCGAGCGCCGGCTGCCCTGCTTCTTCGATCCGCGGCACGGACCCTCCACCGCCGACGTCCAGTGGGCGCCGACCGGCGGCACGCCGCGCCAGGTCCCGGCGTGCGCCGCCGACGCGACCCGGATCGCCGACGGCCTGGAGCCGATGGCCCGCACCGTCCAGACCCCGGGCGGCCCGCAACCCTACTGGGACGCCGGACCGGCCTACTCCCCGTGGGCCGGCGGCTACTTCGGCGGCGGCAGCGTGCTCACCGCGATGGTCGCCGGCACCCTGCTCGGCTCGGTGCTCAGCGCTCCGTCCGCCTACGCCGACTCGTCGTTCGCCAACGGCCCCGAGGGCGGTACCGCATCGGGCGCCGACTTCAACCCCGCGGACTTCGGGGGCGGCTTCGGCGACGGCGGCGGATTCGACGGCGGGGGCCTCGACGGCGGCGGTTTCGGCGGCGGCGACTGGTGAGCCGCCCGCCCCGCTGACCTCCCGGCGCCGGCGCGTGCCCGGCGGATCAGTCCGTTGATCCGCCGGGCCCGCCCGCACCGTTCTCCCGGCGCGCGTACCGCATCCGCGCGAACGCCAGCGCCGCCCCGTAGAGCATCAGGACCACCGAGAGCAGCAGGTAGTACAGCGGCGGCGGGGCCGACATGGCCAGCACCGGCGCCAGCGGCGAGACCGGCAGCAGCAGACCGACCACCGCCAGTGCGGTCACGGCCAGGTGGACCGGGCCCACCGTCCGCCGCTCCGCCGCCCGCCGACCGGTACGCAGCAGCAACATCACCATGCCCTGGGTGAGCAGGTTCTCGGTGAACCACCCGGCGTGGAACATCGTCGGGCTGTCCGTCCCGGCGGTGACCTTCGCGGTGAACGCCAGCACGGCGAAGGTCGCCAGGTCCGCCGTGGCGTTGATCAGGCCGAACGCGGTGATGAAGCGCAGGAAGACCCGCGGCCGCAGCACCGCCGGCCGGCGCGCCGCGCCCACCGCCGGCTGGTCGAAGGCGAGCGAGAGCTGCGCCGCGTCGAAGCACAGGTTCTGCACCAGGACCTGCGCCGGGAGCATCGGCAGGAACGGCAGCAGCAGCCCCGCCGCCAGCATCGCGATGACGTTGCCGAGGTTGGACGACAGGGTGATCCGCAGGTAGGCGCCGATGTTGCCGCTGGCGTTCCGGCCGGCGGTGATCGCCCGGTCGATGGCGGTCAGGTCCTTCTCCGCCAGCACCACGTCGGCGCCCTCGCGCGCCACCGGCACCGCCCCGCGCGGGCAGATCCCCACGTCGGCCGCGTGCAGCGCCGGCAGGTCGTTGACCCCGTCGCCCAGGAACCCGGTGGTGTGCCCGGCACCCCGCAGCGCCGTCACGATCCGGGCCTTGTCCTGGGCCGTGCAGCGCGCCACGACGGCAGCCCCCTCGACCGCCTCCGCCAGCGCCGGGCCCGTCAGCCCGGCGAGCCGGCCGGCGGTGAGCACCTCGCCCGGGGCCAGCCCCAGGTCCCGGCAGGCGCGCGCGGCGGTCCCCGGGTGGTCGCCGGTGAGCACCTTCACGGCCACCCCGCGCTCGGCCAGTACCCGCAGGGCGTCCTCGGCGGACGGTGCCAGCGCGTCGCTCAGCGCCACGAAACCGACGAAGGTCAGCCCCCGCACGTCCCCGTCCGCGTACCCGCCGAGCCGGGGCCGGCGCTCGCCGCGGGCCACCGCCAGCAGCCGCAGGCCGTCGGCCGCCTCCCGGGCGGCCCACCCCAGCAGCCGCTCGCGCGCCGGATCGTCGAGCTCGGTCTCCGCCCCGTCGGCGCGCACCCGCCCGCACCGGGCCAGCACGTCCTCCACGGCGCCCTTGACCACCAGGGTGTGCACACCGTGCCGCCCCGGCTGCCGGATAACCGCCGTGGACATCCGCACCACGGGGTCGAAGGGCAGCGCCGCGATCCCGTCGTACTCCAGCGGATCCGTGTCCTGTTCGTCCGCGGCGGCCAGGATCGCCTCGTCCAGTGCGTCCGGCACCGGCAGTTCGGCCAGCTCGATGGTCCAGAAGCTGTTCACCGCCGCCCAGTGCAGGACCTCCGGTTCGGGCGCGCCGTCCGGGCCGGCCGACCGCACCACGACCGGCCGGTCCTGGGTGAGGGTGCCGGTCTTGTCCAGGCACAGCACGTCGATCGCGCCGAGGTCGTGGAGGGCGGGCAGCCGCTTGACGATCACCCCGCTGGTCCGGGCGAGCAGGGCGGCGCCGCGGGCCAGCGCCGTGGTCACGATCACCGGCAGCATCTCCGGCGTCAGGCCCACCGCCACCGCCACCGCGAACGGCAGCGTCTCCAGCCCCCGCCCGCGCAGCGCGGCATTGGCCATCAGCACCAGCGGCGGGGTCAGCAGCATGAAGCGGATCAGCGTCCAGGCGATGCCGTGCACCGACCGGTCGAAGGCGGTCTCGCCGCGCCGCCGGGCCCGCCCGCGGTACGCGGCGGCGAACCGGGTGTCCGCCCCCGTCGCCACCACCAGGCCGGTCCCGCTGCCCGTCGCCACGCTGCTGCCCTGGAAGCACACGTGCGGGGGCTCGGACGCGTCCGGGTGGCCGTCGGGCGGGGCGTCCAGTGCCTGCTTCGGCACCGGTGCGGACTCCCCGGTCAACGCCGCCTGGTGCACTGTCAGCCCGCTGGCGCGCAGCAGTCGCAGGTCCGCCGGCACCAGGTCGCCCGGACCCAGCCGCACCAGGTCACCGACCACCAACTGGTCGACGGGCACCTCCCGCACCTGCGGCGCCGCGTCCCCGTCCGGCCGGCGCTGCACCGTCGCGGTGGTGGCGACCAGCTCCTGCAACGCCGCCATCGCCCGGCCGGCCTGGTGCTCGCCACCGGACCGCAGCGCGCAGCTGACCACCACCAGCGTCATGATCACGCAGGCCGTGCCCCAGGACGCGACGGCCGCCGAGACCAGCCCCAGGCACAGCAGCACCGTGGTGAACGGGTCCCGCAGCGCGCCCAGGAAGCGCCGCGGCCAGGACACCGGCCGCCACGACGGGACGGTGTTCTCCCCGAACCGGGCCAGCCGCTCCTCGGCCTGCGCCTCGGTCAGTCCGCGCGGCCCGCTGTCCAACCGCCGCATCAGCTGCAACGCCGTCAGCGCCGCCGGCTCCACCGGTCCCCCCACCGGCTCGGCCGCAGTCGCGCGCGCCGCATCGGCGTCCGGGGACAGCGGGTCGGTCCCCGGCGCCGCGGTGATCTCAGGCACCGAGCTGACGCGGGCGGGCCGGCGCGGCCCCCTCGCTGCGGGCGGCGAGTTGGACGACGAGCGTGCGCATCACCGCGACCGTCTCGGGATCGTCGACGAAGTACACCACCCGGCCGCCCAGACGAGGTGCAGGCGCGGGGGAGAAGCCAGCAGGCCGAACATCGCTGCCGCCTCGGCCAGCACGTCGGCGGGCGGATCGGCCGGCGCGGCCTTCCCCTCGATGCTCCTCACCACTGCCGCTCTCCGTCCCGTTGGGAGCCCCTTGCCCCGGAGCGCCCAGTGTAGGCGGCGCGCCGGATCCGCCGGCAGGCCGAAGCCGGTGCCGAACAGGCGCGTGCGGGGTGCCGGGCCGGTCCGCGACCCGCATCATGGCGCCAGGATCCGACCGGCTCCCGACGGGCGCCCACCCCACCCCGCGAGGTCTGCTCATGGAAGAGAGCCGGTCCGCCCCGGACGGCCTGGCGGTGCGCAC
>LIQL01000504.1 GCA_001418405.1 Streptomyces diastatochromogenes
CGCCGGCCCCGGGGCCGGCGGGGACAGCGTGAAGTCGGCGTAGTCCTGCGCGGCGGCCGATACAGCCGGTGCCCGGCCGGCGGCGTCCTCCTCCAGGACCTCGCCGCCGAAGTTCGTCAGCAGCGCCTCCAACCCGCCGTCGAACCCCTGCCCGACCGCCGCGAACCGCCAGACGTCCTTGAAGTAGAGGTCGCCGAGCATCACGGCGCGCTCGGTGCTGAACTCGGCGCCGGTGAACGGGTACCGGGCCACCTCCTGGCCACCGGCCACGACACGCAGGCAGCCGGGGCCGACCTGCGCCATCTGCCCCTTGCCGTCGAGGGAGGCGGTGAAGGTCAGCCTGCGGACCTGCGGCGGCAGGCGGTCGAGGGCGACGTGGAAGGCCGCGGTGTCGCCGGGCTGCGGGTCGAGCAGCCGGATCGCGTCCTCGGGGGCCGCGGGCTGGTTGTAGAAGACGAAGTAGCGGTCGTCGGAGAGCCGCTCGTCGGCGTCCAGGCCGAAGCAGCTGATGTCGAAGGCCAGGCCGGGCCCGGCGATCTGCACCCCGACGTACAGGTCCCGATCCGCCGTCAGATCGGCGAGCCTGGCCTTGTGGCCCCGCTGGAACTCCCTGGCCATGTGCAACGCCCCTCCCCCGCTCTCGCAGTGCATCCCTACCCACGCCAGGCTAACGGCTGACACCGACGGTCCGCGGTGGCGGGGCGCGGCGGGGAACGGACCGGAACCGGCGGTTCAGCGACGGCGGGCGGCGGGCAGGTGCGGCAGCCGGTCGGCGGCCACCACGCCTTCGAGGTAGCCGCGGGCCCGTTCGGTGCGCGGATAGGGATCCAACAGCCGCCAGAACTCCGGCCCGTGGCCGGGGACGAGGAGGTGTGCCAGCTCGTGCAGCAGGACGTAGTCGATGACGTACTCCGGCATGCCCTGGAGGCGGTGCGACAGCCGGATGCTGCCCTCGGCCGGGGTGCACGATCCCCAGCGGGTGTTCTGGTTGGTGACCCAGCGGACCGACGCCGGCCGGGCGCGGCCGTCGAGGTACTGCCCGGAGAGCCGCTCGGCCCGTTCGGCCAACTCGCCGTCGCCGAGCATCCGCTTGCTCTCCTGGGCGGCGAGCTTGTCCAGCATCACCGACACCCAGCGCTGTTCCTCGGCCTGCGACATCCGGGCCGGGATCAGCACGATGGTGCGATCGCCCTCGCGGTACGCGGAGACCGTCCGGCGTCGCCGGCTGCTGCGGCGCACCTCGACCGGACGGGCCGGCGGGCTCGGCTCGGCCCGCCGCGGGCGATCGGCGGCGCGGCGCAGGGGTGTCTCCCCGGATCCGCGCGGGGAAGGGTCGGCGGGCACGCGCCCGACGTTACCCGCTGGCACGGGGGGAAGTCCCGACCCTCGGACGGTTCGCCACCTGAACGCCCCCGGCGTGCACCGCTTGTACGACTCCGGGCCGGCGCCTGTGGATAACTTCGGGGTCCGGCGCCCGGCCGGCGCATGCTGGAGGCCGGACGAGACGGAACGGGGGCGGATGACGTGCATCCGATGCTCAAGCCCGCGCTGCGGCGCGGCTGGCAGGACCGGGAGACGGTGCGGTTCGGGGTGGCGCCGGCGCATGCCCGGGTGGTCGGCCCGGTCGACCTCGCGACCGGCAGCTTCCTGGAGTTGATCGACGGCACCCGCTCGCTGTCGCAACTGCTCGACGCGGCCGTGGCGCTGGACGTGGCGCCGGAGCGGGCGCGCGGGGTGGTGGCGCGGCTCGACGCGGCCGGGCTCCTGGAGCCGCCGGCGACGGACGGGCCGGCGGACGGCGCCGTGCGGGCCGACGACCGGGCCGTCGCGCGGCTGCGGGCGGATCTGTCCGCCCTGTCGGTGCGGCAGCGCCCGGGAGCGGCGGGACCGCTGGCGCAGTTGGGGGCGCGCCGGTCGGTCCGGGTGAAGGTCAAGGGGGCCGGGAGGGTCGGCGCCCAGGTCGCGGCGCTGCTGTCCGCCTCGGGGGTCGGCCGGGTGGACGTGGTGGACGGCGGCACGGTCGCGCCGTGGGACGTGGTGCCGGGCGGGCCGACCGCCGGCCAGGTCGGCGAGCGGCGGGCCGAGGCCGCGCGGCGGCTGGTCCGGGAGTCCTCCCCGTGGAGCCGGCGGCCCCGGCCCGGCGGCCCGGTCACCGAGGCCGGTGAACCGGGCGTCTGTCTCCTGGTGCTCGCCCCGCGCGACGGCCTCGGCGCCTACGCCCCCGACCCGGTGCTCGCCGAGCCGCTGCTCGCCGCCGGCGTCCCGCACCTCTACGCGGGGGTGCTGGAGGGCACCGGGGTGGTGGGCCCGCTGGTGGTGCCCGGCGTCTCGGCCTGCGCCGGCTGCGACCAACTCCGCCGTACGGACGCGGAGCCGGCCTGGCCGCGGCTGCTGGCGCAGTGGCGTTCGGGTCGCGGCACGCCGGCGGTACCGGCCTGCGACGCGGCGCTGGCGACGGCGGTCGCGGGGCTCGCCGCCGTGCAGGCGCTGGCGTTCCTCGACGGCGAGCCGCCGCCGTGCACCGGCGCGCGGATGGAGCTGCCGCTGCCGTGCGCGAGCGTGCGGACGGTGCGGATCGCCCCGCATCCCGCTTGCGGCTGCGGGGCCGCCGGTGGACGGGGCACCGCGGACACCTCGGATCCTCGGCCGCGACACGCAACAATGACGGGGTAACCCCGGTAGGGGACGGTGTGAGTTGGAGGGGCGCATGTCTGATCTTCCCCGTAAGGCGGTCACCCGCACCGCCAAGCTGGCCGCCCTGCCACTGGGGTTCGCCGGCCGCGCCACCTGGGGCCTGGGCAAACGGATCGGTGGCAAGTCCGCCGAGATCGTCGGCCGGGAGCTCCAACAGCGCACCGCGGAGCAGCTGTTCAAGGTGCTCGGCGAGTTGAAGGGCGGTGCGATGAAGTTCGGGCAGGCGCTGTCCGTCTTCGAGTCGGCACTGCCCGAGGAGGTCGCCGGTCCCTACCGCGCGGCCCTGACGAAGCTCCAGGAAGCGGCCCCGCCGCTGCCGGCCAGCACTGTGCACGCCGTGTTGGCCGAGCGGCTCGGGGAGGACTGGCGGGAGCTGTTCGAGGAGTTCGAGGACAAGCCGGCCGCGGCGGCGTCGATCGGGCAGGTGCACCGGGCGGTGTGGCACGACGGTCGCGAGGTGGCGGTCAAGGTGCAGTACCCGGGGGCCGGCCCGGCACTGCTGTCGGACCTGACGCAGCTCAGCCGGTTCGCGCGGCTGCTCGGACCGCTGATCCCGGGCATGGACATCAAGCCGCTCATCACCGAGCTGCGCGACCGGGTCTCCGAAGAGCTGGACTACGCCCTGGAGGCCGAGGCCCAGCGGGCGCACGCCGCGGAGTTCGCCGGCGACCCGGAAGTGGTGGTGCCGGCCGTGGTGCACCAGAGCGACCAGGTGCTGGTGACGGAGTGGCTGGAGGGGGTGCCGCTGTCCGAGGTGATCGCCGACGGCACCGAGGAGGAGCGCGACCGCGCCGGGCAGCTGCTGGCGCACTTCCTCTTCTCCGGTCCGGCGCGCACCGGCCTGCTGCACGCCGACCCGCATCCGGGCAACTTCCGCCTGCTGCCCGGCAGGACGCCGGACGGCCCGGTGGCCGAATGGCGATTGGGCGTGCTGGACTTCGGCACCGTCGACCGGCTGCCGGACGGACTGCCGCCGACGATCGGCAGCTCGCTGCGGATGGCGCTGGACGGCGAGGCGGACGCGGTCTACCACATGCTGTGCGAGGAGGGCTTCGTCAAGGAGTCCATCGAGCTGGACCCGGACGCGGTGCTGGAGTACCTGCTGCCGATCATCGAACCCGCGCAGCTGGACGCGTTCACCTTCACCCGGGGCTGGATGCGGCGGCAGGCGGCCCGGATCGGCGATCCGCGCTCCCCCGCACACCAGTTGGGCAAGCAGCTCAACCTGCCGCCCGCCTACCTCCTGATACACCGTGTGACGTTGAGCACCATCGGGGTGCTGTGCCAGTTGGGGGCGACGGTACGACTGCGCGCGGAGTTGGAGGCGTGGATGCCGGGGTTCCTGTCCGCCGCAGCCGAGGCGGACGCGACGGACGACGACACCGCGGGCCACGACGAGGCGGACGCCGGCTCGGCGGAGGGGGGCGCCTCGGCGGGTGCGGCGGACTGCGCCGGCAGTCCGGCGGAGAGTCCGGCCTGACCCTCACCACCAGCTGGAATCCAGCCGGCCTTCGATGGCACGGATGTTGTCCCGGGCACAGCGGTCGCAGAAGTACCGGCGCTCGCCGTTCTCGACCGAGCAGGTCCACGTCGGCGGGGTGCCCTCGGCCACCGCGCCGCAGCGCGTGCACACCGTGCCGTCGGAGGTCAACTCCGCCTGTTGCTGCGTCTTCTGGTCCACCATCCGACGATATCCCCGCAAGGGCCGTGAAGCGGGACGCAACGCACCGCGGGGCCCGTCCGGTCGGACGGGCCCCGCGGTGCTCACGGGCTCAGTGCACGGTGCGGGTCCGCCCGGTCACTGCATCACGGCCATGGCCAACGCCCGGCGGGCGCGCAGCGACGCGCGCTCGGCGCGCCGCTGCATCCGCCGCGCGGCCGCGAGCCGATGTCCTCTGCGTTGGGACTCGGCTTCGGAAAGGCGTTGTTCCACATGGGCCCTGGCCAGGGCTTCTGGCATGAGTTGCATGGCGAGGTTCCTGTTCTGACGCGACTCGATCGCGCTGACGTTCGTGGGTGCGGTGGTGTCGGTGAAAGACGGGTTCATCGTGGGGTCCTGCTTCTGGGGGTCCCGGGTGAGGGGACGGTCGATCGTTCCTGTGCGCGCGGTGTTCATGCCACGACCGGGTTCTTGCGCGGACGACCCCGCGGACGCTTCCGCGGCACGACGACGCCCTGCACGAAGAGCTCACCGCCCCACACGCCCCACGGCTCGCGGCGGTCCTTGGCGCCGGCCAGGCAGGCGTCCCGCACCGGGCAGGTCTGGCACAGCGTCTTGGCGTACTCGACGTCGGCCGGGGACTCCGCGAAGAAGACCTCGGGGTCGTAGGTGCGGCAGGGGACGGAGGTGCCGAGGCGGTCGATCTCGTCGTCGAGCTCGGTGAGGGGCAGCAAGGGGTTCTCCTGGGGGTCTGGCGGAGGGATCAGGTCGGTGGCGGACGGGGTGTGCGTCTGGAGTTGCACGGTGGTGTGTTCCTCGTCTGTTCCGGCCCGGCTGGTGGCGGGCACGTTGGGCAAAACAAAAGGACCGCGGATCCCGGTGTGGGTTCCGCGGCCCTGGAAGGTGCCGACCTGATCGCCGATCAGGCTGGATCTCTCCAGGATTCGAGGCCGCGGTAGGCCCACATGTCATGCTGCGACTGGTACTTCCGGGGTTCGGCACCGTTGGCCGCCGTCGCGAAGGCAAAGGCATTCGCCCGTGCCGTCGCCACCGCTGCTGCGGGTGCCTCGGTCGGTCGCACGATCGGCTCGCCCACCGTCGGAACGGCGAGGGCGTCGGGACGCGCGACCTCGGTACCGGACAGACGGCCGGAGCCGGACAGACCGGTGCCCAGGAGCGAGACGCCAAGAGCGCAGGGGGCGACGACCGAGAGATCGGTCATTTTGTTGGTCTCGATGAAGCTGATCACTGGGCTCGCCTCCTCTCGGCGTCTAGGGGACCGGGAAAACCCGATCCGGGGCGTTCAAGTACAGCACGGAATCATCGGATCCCGGAAGTTCCGGTGTTTCCGCTGCTTCCGAGAGGCTATGGGGATGCGCTCCGCGCGCGCAAACTATTTTTCCGACGAGTTTTCCGCGGCGTCGTCGGGCCCCTCCGCGAGGTCCCCGCCGGGCTGCGCACCGGGCTCCTCACCGGCGCAGATCGCCAGTACGTCGGCGCCGAAGCGGTCGAACTTGCGGCGGCCCACGCCGGGAATGACGGCCAACTCCTCGGCGGCCGTCGGGACGGCCTCGGCGATGGCCATCAGGGTCTTGTCGGTGAAGACGCAGTAGGCCGGCTGGCGAGTGCCCGCGGCCTGCTCGGCGCGCCAGTCCCGCAGCCGCTCGTAGAGCGCCTCGTCGAGCTCCGAGGGGCAGTCCTCGCAGCGCATCAGCTTCATCTCGCCGGGATCGGTCAGCGTGCGGTTGCAGACCCGGCAGCGGGCCGGGCTGCGGTGCGCGCGCGCCGGCCGGCCGGCGGCCGCCGGGGCACTGCCGCCGCGCTCGATGCCGCCGGTGAGCAGGCCGGCGGTGCGGCGCCGGGCCGAGCCGGTGCCGGGCCGCAGGCCGTCGAGGAAGCGGCTGGCGCTGCGCACCGCCCGCCCGCCGGGCGAGCGGGCCAACGACCAGGACAGCGCCAGGTGGCGGCGGGCGCGGGTGATGCCGACGTAGAGCAGCCGGCGCTCCTCCTCGACCTGCTCGTCGGTGCGGGCGTGGTGGAGCGGCAGCATGCCCTCGGTGAGGCCGACCAGGAAGACCGCGTCCCACTCCAGGCCCTTGGCGGCGTGCAGCGAGGCGAGGGTGACGCCCTCGACGGTGGGGGCGTGCTGGGCGGCGGCCCGCTCGTCCAGTTCGGCGACGAGGTCGGCGAGGGTGGCGGCCGGGCGGGCCCGGGCGAAGTCCTCGGCGAGCCGGACCAGGGCGGCGAGCGACTCCCAGCGGTCGCGGGCCGCGCCAGAACCGGCCGGCGGCCGGTCGGTCCAGCCCGTGTCGCTGAGCACCGCGCGCACCTCGGACGGCAGGTCGGCGGCGCCGGCGAGCAGGGTGTCGTTGCCGCCGAAGCGGGCCGCGCCGCGGAGCTTGACGCCGGCCTCGCGGACCTCGGGACGCTCGAAGAACCGCTCGGCGCCGCGCAGCTGGTAGGGCACGTCGGCGTCGGCGAGGGCCTGCTCGTAGACCTCGGACTGGGCGTTGATGCGGAAGAGGACGGCGATCTCGCTGGCCGGTACGCCGGCGGCGATCAGGTCGCGGATCCGGCGGGCGGTGCCCTCGGCCTCGGCGGGCTCGTCGCCGTACTCGGTGAAGACCGGCTCGGTGTCCGGCTCGCGCTGCGAGACCAGCTCCAGGCGGTGCTCGGCGGCGCGGCCCCGGGCCCGGGAGAGCAGGCCGTTGGCGAGGTGGACGACCTGGGGGGTGGAGCGGTAGTCGCGGACGAGCTTGACGACCGTGGCGTGCGGGTGGCGGCTGCGGAAGTCGAGGAGGTGGTCCGGGGTGGCGCCGGTGAAGCTGTAGATCGTCTGGCTGGCGTCGCCGACCACGCACAGGGTGTCGCGGTCGCCGAGCCACAGCTCCAGCAGCCGCTGCTGGAGCGGGCTGACGTCCTGGTACTCGTCGACGACGAAGTGCTGGTACTGGGAGCGGACCTGCTCGGCGATGTCGTGCCGGTCCTGGAGCACGCCGACCGTGAGCAACAGCACGTCCTCGAAGTCGATGGTGCCGCGGTCCCGCTTGAGCTGCTCGTACGTGGCGTATATCTGCCCGATCTCGGCGGGGTCGCGGGGCGCCTCGCGGCCGGCCTTGGCCGCCGCGGCCGGATAGTCGGCGGGCACCGTCTGGGTGACCTTGGACCACTCGATCTCGCCGGTGACGTCGCGCAGCTCGTTGCGGTCGAGGCGGAGGCGGCAGCGGGCGGCGGCCTCGGCGATCAGCGGGCCCTTGCGGTCGAGGAGCCGCGGCAGCTCGCCGCCGACCGCCCGCGGCCAGAAGAACTGGAGCTGGCGCAGGGCCGCGGAGTGGAACGTGCGGGCCTGGACGCCGGCCGCGCCCAGCTGCCGGAGCCGGCCGCGCATCTCGCCGGCGGCGCGGGCGGTGAAGGTGACCGCGAGCACGCTGGCGGGCTGCAGGATGCCGGCCTGGACGCCGTAGGCGATGCGGTGGGTGATCGCGCGGGTCTTGCCGGTGCCGGCACCGGCCAGGACGCACACGGGTCCGTGCAGGGCCGTGGCGACCTCCCGCTGCTCGGGGTCGAGCCCTTGGAGCACCGCGTCGGCCCCGCTCGGCGGAAGCGCGTGGGGAGAGCCGCCCGGAACCTGCGGGAAGAGAGTGGCGTCCGTTGCTGCTGTCACCCCGCCATGCTGCCAGG
>LIQL01000505.1 GCA_001418405.1 Streptomyces diastatochromogenes
GCTCGGTGCGCGCACCGAGCACGACCCGGGCGCCGTCCCGCACGCACGCCGCCGCGACCCGGTGGCCGAGCCCGGCGCCGACCCCGGAGACGATGACGGTCTTGTCGCGCAGCAGCATGCGGCACCCTCCTGCCGGCCGGCCCGCGCCAGGTCTTGGCCGAACATGACCTGACGAGGCGTCAGTTAATGGGCGAATGGCCAGGGTAGGCGCGCCGCACCGCGAAGGGAAGGCCGCCGAGGGTCGGGCCCGCGGGAAGCGGATTTTCCGCCGCCGCCGGGCCCGCGCCCCGGCCCGCCCGACGTCGTCAGGCGGCCCGCCGCGCCGCCGTCAGCGCCGCCCCCAGTCGCCGCAGCCCCGTCGCGATCTCCTCCGGCGGGTGGGTCACGAACGACAGCCGGATCGCCGCCGGGTCCGGCCGCCCGGCGAAGAACGGCGCGCCCGGGACGTACGCCACGTCGTGCCGCACCACCTCCGGCAGCAGCGCGGCCGCGTCCCACCCCGCGGGCAGCGTCGCCCACACGAA
Source organism: Streptomyces diastatochromogenes (assembly GCA_001418405.1). Classification (GTDB taxonomy): domain Bacteria; phylum Actinomycetota; class Actinomycetes; order Streptomycetales; family Streptomycetaceae; genus Streptomyces; species Streptomyces albulus_C. Next base: position 525 of record LIQL01000505.1, read on the forward strand.
CATCCCGCCCGCCGGGCGGTTCCACCGCGAGCCCTCGGGGAGCGCCCCGGCCAACCCGTCCACCAGGGCGTCCCGCCGCTCCCGGTAGGCGTCCCGGACCCGGGCCAGGTGTGCGTCCAGGTCCGAGGCCGCCAAGTACCGCGCCGCGGCGGCCTGGTCGATGGTGGAGGTGTGCAGGTCGGCGGCCTGCTTGCCGACGACGCAGGCCCGGCGCAGCGCCGCCGGGGCCCGCAGCGTGCCCAGCCGCAGCCCGGGCGCCATCACCTTGGAGAACGAACCGAGCAGCACCGTGCGGTCCTCCGCCCCCGGGAAGGACGCCACCCAGCGCTGCGGCTCCCCCTCGAAGCGCAGCTCCCCGTACGGGTCGTCCTCGGCGATCCACAGTCCGCGCCGGGCGGCCACCTCGGCGACCGCGGCCCGCCGCTCGGCACCCAACGTCCGCCCGGTGGGGTTCTGGAACGTCGGGATGACGTAGAGCAGCTTGGGGCGCTCGCGGGCGGCCAACTCGTCCAGCGCCACCGGGTCCAGGCCCTCGTCGTCGGTGGGCACCGCCACCACCCGGGCGCCCGCGAGCGAGAAGATCTGCAACGCCGCCAGGTAGCAGGGGTCCTCGACCAGGACCACGTCACCCGGCTCCAGCAGTGCGGCGGCCAGCAGCGTCAGGCCCTGCTGGGAGCCGGTGGTGACCAGCAGGTCGTCGGCGTCGGTGGGCAGCCCGCGCGCCGTGGTGCGGGCCGCCACGGCGGCCCGCAGCGCCGGATCGCCCTCACTGGTCGAGTACTGCAGGGCCTGCCGGGGCGCCCGCGCCAGCACCTCCCGGAACGCCGCTGATATCCCCTCGACGTCGAAGAGTTCGGGCGCGGGCAGTCCGCCGGCGAACGAGATCACCTCCGGCCGGGCGGTCAGCGCCAGGATGTCGCGTACGGGCGAGCTGCCGGTCCGCACCGCCCGCGCGGCGAGCTCGGGAACGGGGGCGGTGGCAAGGGGCAGGGCCTGGTCCGACATGGGCAGCTCCATTCGCTCGTGCGCTGCGTTAACCATCGTTAGCGGCAGCTGCCGGGCAGCTTAGACGCGTTCCACCCAACCGGACACAAGTGCCCGCATCGTGAACCACCGCCGCGATTCCCCATCCGCACCCCTCCCCTTCTGACGCAACGTCAGCTAAACCTGACCGCCATGACGACCGACGACCACCGCGCCCACCGGGAAGCCGCCGACCGCGCCGCCGACGAACTCGCCGCCTACGCCGCCCTGCCCGCCACCGGCCCCTACGGCGTCCGCCCCGGCCACGCCCTGATCACCATGGTCGAACCCCACCCCGGCCAGGAACGCGCCTACAACCGCTGGTACGAGGACGACCACTACATCGCCGGCGCGATGGCGATGCCCTGGATGTTCGCCGGCCGCCGCTGGGTCGCCACCCGCGACCTGCAACTCCTGCGCTACCCCGAGCACTCCGCGGTCGCCCGCCCCGTCACCGCCGGCTGCTACCTCTCCACCTACTGGCTCACCGAGGGCCGCTACGACGCCCACATGCGGTGGACCGTCGCCATCAACCAGCGCCTCAACCGCGACGGCCGGGTCCACCACGACCGCACGCACGTCTTCACCGCCTTCCAGGACCACGCGGCGACCGTCTATCGCGACGGCCCCTGTGGCCCCCGCGACTTCCACGCCCTCGACCACCCCTACGCCGCACTGGTCCTGGAGGTCATCGACGCCGACGGCCCGGAATCGCGCGTCGCCCTGCTGGACTGGCTGCGCTCCGACCACCTGCCACGGCGCCTGGCCGACTCGCCGTCGGCGCTGGTCACGGTCTTCCGGCCGACGCCGCTGCCCGGCGACCGGATGTCCTACGTCAAGCAGGTCGAGGGGGTCGACACCCGGCTCACCCTGCTGTGGTTCCTGGAGGAGGACCCGCGGCGCGCCTGGGCGGGGCACTTCACCGGCCTGGATGCCGAGGTCGCCGCCTCCGGCCTGGGCCGCGTCGAGCTGGTGGCGCCCTTCGTGCCCACCGTCCCGGGCACCGACCGCTACGTGTCCGAACTCCGTTGAGCGGCGGCGCCGATGACCGTGCGTGGCGGTCCCCGGAGACCGTCCGTGCCCGGACATGGCCGAGCCCCCTCGGCCGGGACGGCGATCCAGTCGAGAGGGCTCGTATCCGCGCTGGCGTCACAAGGACTGCGGGGCGGTGACGACTCGGTTCAGGAGAGGTCGAAGGTGCCCGCGGCGACGTCCGCCACGAAGCTGCTCCAGGAGGAGTTGCCGAAGGTCAGACGCTCACCGTCGGGGACCTTGGAGTCGCGCACCGCGATGGCCGTGACGGCCGGTGCGGCGATCTCCACGCAGGCGCCATTCCCGCCGGAGTACGAGGACTTGGTCCAGGAGAACGCGGAATTGGGCTGAACGGCCATTGTCACTCCACCTTACTCTGAGTTACCGCGGATTCGGTGAGGACGACGCTACGCGCCAACATCACCGGCCGCAGAGGGCCGTTCACCCATCCGAATGGCATATTCCGCGATCTCTTTTCAGGCGTCGAGGCTCAGGTGTACCGTGCGGCCGCGTTCATCGGAATTCAACATTCCGTGCGATCCGCCCCGCCGAACCCGCCCCGGCGCCCTCAACTCAGCGCGTCCGCATGGCGCTTGGCGGCCTCGGCGATGAACTCGCGACTGGCGTCCGCGCTCAACGCCTGCGCCCGCAGGTGCTCGTACATGATGGTGTATTTGTGCACGTCGTTGGTCTTCTCCAGGTAGAGGTCGCTGGTGACGCCCTCGATGTAGACCACGCTGGAATCCGCGGCGTCGTCGAACTCCAGGATCGAGAACGTCCCCGACATCCCGGCGTGCGCACCGGTGTCGTAGGGCAGCACCTGCACCGTCACGTGCGGGAGCGTGCTCACCTCGACGAGGTGTTCCAACTGCTCGCGCATGACCAGGTGGCTGCCGACCACCCGGCGCAGCGCGCTCTCGTCGAGGACGATCCACAGCCGCAGCGGGCGCTCCTGGTCGCGGACCCGGTCCTGGCGTCGCATCCGCACCTGGATCCGCTTCTCCAGGTCTTCCGGCGCCAGCTCCGGAACCGCGCCGGGAATGACCGCCTCGGCGTAGCCGGGCGTCTGCAGCAGACCGGGCACCAGCAGGGACTCGTAGGTCCGCAGGGACGCCGCCTCGGTCTCCAGTCCGATGTAGACGCTGTACGGAATGTCGCCGAAGGCGTGCCACCAGCCTTGCTGCCGCGAATCCTTGGCCATCTGCATCAGCGAATCCACTATCCGGCGGTCGTCCACCTCGTAGACCCCGCACAGGTCGCGGACGTCGCGCTGGCTGATGCTGCGGCGGCCGTTCTCCAGTCGGCTGATCTTCGACTGGGAGACCAGCAACCGCTCGGCCACCTGCTCCGCCGTCAGGCCCTTGTCCTCCCGGAGCCGGCGAAGCTCCTGGCCCAATCGGCGTCGCCTGACGGTGGGGTTGACGTTGGACGCCACGGTACGTGCACCTCCGGCTCCGTACTGCTGTCATTTCTTGTTGAGCAGACTGCCACTTCATGTGGACGCCGCGCAGTCAAATGAACACAGTAGGCGAGCGCACATGTGCGCGGGGTGGCGGACCGGGGCCGTCGTCCGAACGGCTCGGTCCGCCACCCCGCGCTTCTCACTGCGGCTCCCGAACGGTCCGGGAAGGGGCGGTGCGGTGGCGCTGGTGGGTGCCTCCGCGGCGCGGGGGCTGCCCTGGTGGTGCGGTCGGTGCGCGGCGGCACCCGGTGGTGCGCGCCGGGCCCGGGCATCGCGGGCCGGCGCTCTTCGGCGGTACCGGTGGTCTCAGCGGGCGCCGACCCGGGCCATGCTGCCGTGCCCGTGCCGTCGTGACTGGCCGGGCACGCCGGTGGCGTCGGCCGTCGGGTGGGCCGCCGCCGTCCGTGTCCCCGAGCCGCCGCCCGGTCCGGCATTGCGTCGCGGCTGTGCCGCGACGCCGTTCTGGACGTCCATGACGGCGTGTGCGACCAGCCCGCCCATGGGGTCGTGCCGGATCAGGTCCCGCAGGCGGGAGCGCGATGAGCGCCCCTCGTTCCCCGGGTAGAGGTGCTTGCCGAGGCCGACCGCGTGGGCCAGTGCGGCGAGCGCCGCGGTCCGCGGGTCCGGTGGGACTCCGGTGCGGATCGCGTTGTCGAGCCGGGTCCTGATCTCCCGGCTGATGGCCGTCTCCGTCGCTTGGTAGCGCGTCGTCGGCAGCACCCCGCACATCTGGCCCGCCACGGCATGCACCATGCCGCACCGTTCGAGATGGGTGAGGTACGTCTGGCGCAGCCCCAGTCGGGGCCCGCCGATCCAGTGGACCGCGCGCACCGGACTGCCGCGACGGCGCAGCAGTTCGAGCGCTGAGTCCAGAGTCGGATCTCCTGTCGGCCGTGCCATGACCACGGCGATACGATCCCCGTCTGGGGCTATCCGTCCTGCCAGAGCCAGCTCGACTAGCTGGGCCCCGGCCAGGCCGAGGTCGAGCGACTGCGGCTGTGCTGTGGTGCCCGTGGTCGGGTCCAAAGCCAGCAGCAGAAGCTCCTCCGGAATTGTTCTGCGGCTCCTGCCCATCCAAGCCTCCCCGCGTGGATGAATGACAGGGTGACCCCTCTCACATTCATCTGTCGAGGGTGCGTGGTGGGTTCGGTAGGGAACCGGTAGGTATGTCGTTCTCGTCTAGCACGTCGGCGACATCTTCCTAGGGGCGCGGCACGAACGGGTTCGCGTGGCGGTGGGAAGCGGCCGCCCGGACACAGGAGACTTGGCAACACTGGTTCCGTTCGGTACCAGATGGCACCAGGCAGGGCAGTGCGACGTAGTGAAGGAGACATCGGTGGCGGGCGAGTCCCCCGACAAGTCGGACAAGAAGTCGGGCAAGGAGCAGTCGTCGGGGGAGACGGCGCGCACCGAACGGGACCCGCGGCTGTCGATCCTCCGCGACGAGCGGGGGAATCGGGGCGGCGCGGAGAAGGCCGGGAACGGCTCCGGGGACGACGGGGCGGGGAAGGCGCCCGAGGAGGGGGCTTCCGGCAACGGCAACGGCAACGGGACGCCCGAGGCGGAGACTTCCGGGGCTAAGGCGCCCGAGACGAAGTCGTCCGGCGTGAAGGCGGCCGGTGCGAAGTCGTCGGACGTGGGCGACGCGGAGGCTTCCGGGGTGAAGGCGGCCGGTACGGAGAAGGCGTCCGGTAAGGGTGCGTCCGGGACGGCGAAGCCCGACGCGTCGGCGGAGGCGTCGGCGGAGGCGGACGGGGCAGAGCCCGCCGAGAAGCCCGAGGAGGCGCCTGAGGCGGCCCAGAAGGCCGCGGAGGGCGATGCTGAGGGTGAAGGGAAGGCCAAGGCTGGCGCGGGCCGTGTGAAGGCCGGTGCGTCCGCGGACGCGCAGGCCGGAACCGCCGAGGAGAAGGCGCCGGCCGCCCCCGAGAAGTCCGGGGCGTCCGGGAAGTCGGCCGAGGAGCCGGCTTCTGGGAAGTCGGCTGCCTCCGAGGAGAAGGGCGCCTCCGAGGAGAAGGGCGCGCCGGCCGACGGCGCGGAGGACGTGGACCGGGCGACCGCCGTCTTCAAGACGATGGACGCGAAGGGCGCCGGCGAGAGCGCGGAGGAGGAGCCGGCCGACGACGCGACGCGGGTCTTTGCCGTAGCGAAGTCTGCGAAGACAGCGAAGACAGCGAAGTCGGCTAAGGCCGCGAAGTCCGAGGCGTCCGAGAAGGAGGCGTCCGAGAAGGAGGCGGCGGAACCGCCCGCCGACCAGCCGACCGCCGTCTTCAAGCTGGGCACGGACACCGATCCCAAGGCCGGCGACGCCAAGAAGGCCGACGCCAAGACCGCGGCCAAGGCCGGCGACGAGGCTGACGCCAAGGCCGACGCCAAGAAGGCCGACGAGAAGCCCGCTGCCAAGGATGCCGGGGCGAAGGCCAAGGGTGCCGCCGCGGTCGAGCGGGACGCCGAGCGGACCAGTCAGTTCGTGGCGCTGAAGTCGTCGGACGACGGTTCGGCGGAGCGCTCGATCGGCAAGACCGCGCCCAAGGCGCCGCTCGGCAAGCCCGGCGGCGCCGCTGACGACGCGGACAAGGGCCAGGAGAAGGCGGCCGACGAGGCCGCTGACAGGGCCGGCGACAAGACTGCCGGCAAGACCGCTGACAAGGATGCCGCCGCGGGCGGGAAGTCGGGCGGGAAGTCGGGCGGCAAGTCCGGCGGGAAGTCCGGCGATGCGTCGGACAAGGCGCCGGAGAAGGGGCCGGGCAAGGCTTCCGGTGCGATGCCGGCGGCCGCGCCGGCCAAGCCGGACGGCAAGCCCGACGCCGGTGCCGCCGCGCCCGCCGCGTCCGAGGCCGATGCCGAGCGGACCCGGCAGGAGCCGCTGCCGCCGCTGGACCTCCTGGCGAAGCTCACCAACACCCCGCCGCCGCCCGAGACCCCGATGCGCACCGTCGTCCGACGGTTCAAGATCTGGACTCCGCTGGCGGTGCTGCTGGTGATCGTCTTCATGGTGGTCCAGGCGGTGCGACCGCTGCCCGCCCCGACGCTGGTCCTCGGGGACGCCAGGTCCTCGTTCACCTTCGCGGGCGGCAAGCTCTCCATCCCGTGGCCCGAGCAGGGGCAGGCGGCGGTGAAGGTCGTGGGCTCCGGCGAGGTCGGGACGTTCGGTGAGCAGAAGTCGGTGCCGACTGCCAGCGTCGCCAAGATCATGACGGCCTACGTGATCCTGCGGGACCACCCGCTGAAGGACAAGAACGACAAGGGTCCGCAGATCCAGGTCGACGACAAGGCGGTCCAGGAGGGCAACTCCGAGAGCGAGTCGCGGATCGCGGGGCTCAAGGCGGGGCAGAAGTTCAGCGAGCAGGACATGCTCAAGATGCTGATGATCCCGTCCGGCAACAACATCGCCCGGCTGCTCGCCCGTTGGGACACCCAGTCCGCCGACGAGGCCGCGTTCGTCAAGAAGATGAACGCCGCCGCCAAGGACCTGGGGATGACGAAGACCACCTACACGGACCCCAGCGGCCTGGACCCCAAGACGGTGAGCACCGCCGTCGACCAGATCAAGCTCGCCGAGGCCGTCATGAAGTTCGACGCCTTCCGGCCGATCGTCGCCATGCCCAACGCCGAGATCCCGGGCCTGCCGGAGCGGATCAACAACAACAACGACAACCTGCTGTTGGCGGGGCTGAGCGTCAAGGGCATCAAGACCGGCTCCAGCACGGCGGCCGGCGGCACCCTGTCCTGGGCCGCGTACAAGACGGTGGACGGCAAGGACCGCCTGATACTGGGCACGATGATGGACCAGCACTTCAAGGGGCTGGACCCCAACGCCGCCAACAGCCTGACCCTGGTCAAGGACAACAGCAAGAAGGTCATCGAGGCGGTGCGCGACGCGCTGGACTCGGCCACGGCGGTGCAGAAGGGGCAGGTCGTCGGCTACGTCGACGACGGTCTGGGCACGCTGACGCCGGTCGTCGCCACCAAGGACCTGAAGGCGGTCGGAGTCCCGGGCCAGAAGCTCCAGTTGAGCGTCGGCGGTGACGGCAAGACCATCCCGCACGAGGCCGCGGCCGGGACCGTCGTCGGCGAGCTGACCGTCGGCAACGGCGCCAGCCAGCAGAAGGTGCCGGTGGCTCTCCAGTCGGCCCTGAGCAACCCGTCCTTCGGGGCGAAGCTGACCCGACTGGGGTGAGCCCACGGCCGGACGGTCGGGCGGATGTTTCACATCCCCCGGCCGTCCGGCCGTTTTTCCGTCCGGTCGTTTTCCGTCCGCGCGGCCCCTGCCCGACCGTTCCCCCGGCCGCTCCGGCGGCCGGCCGCCGCCCCCGATGTGACCGGAGCCCGCCATCGACGCCCCGCAAGCGCCGCAGCCGCACCAGCCGTCGCAGCCGCACCAGGCGGCCCGGGCGTTCGGGGCGTCCACCGGGGCCCCGGCGACCGCCCCGGCCTCGGGGTACCCGGCGTACGGGTCCGGCGCCCGCTCCGTCGCCGCGCGCTCCGAGTGGGCCGCGCGGAGCGCGGTGGTGCTGGTGCCGGCGGGGCTGATGTTCTTCCTGAGCGCGTGGGGCATCCGCCGCCAGGACGCCGTCTGGCGCGACGAGGCGGTCACCTACGACATGGCGCACCGCAGCCTGCCCGACCTCGCGGCGACGCTGCTGCACGTCGACGTCGTGCACGGCCTGTACTACGCGCTGATGCACTGCTGGTTCGCCGTCTACGACGCCACCCTCGGCGACGCCCTCGGCGCGGTGATCGGCCTGCGGCTGCCGTCGGCCGTGGCCATGACGGCGGCCGCCGCCGGGGTGGCCCTGCTGGGCGAGCGCCTGGTGGGACGGCGCGCCGGACTGTGCGCGGGGCTGGTGTTCGCGCTGATCCCGGTCGTCCAGCAGTACGCGCAGGAGGGCCGCTCGTACGCGCTGGTCTGCGCCCTGGTGGTCTGGGCGTCGTACCTGCTCGTGCTGGCCGCCGGCCCCCGACCGCGCCGCGTGCTGTGGTGGGGGTACACCGCGCTGATGGTGCTGGCCTGTCTGCTGCACGAGTTCGCGTCGCTGGCGCTGCCCGCGCACGGCGCCGCCGTCGCCCTGGCCCGGATGCCGCGCCGGACCCGGCGCGCCTGGCTGCTCGCGGCCGGCACCGTGCTCGCCGTCCTCGCCCCGCTCGCCGTCTTCAGCACCAGCCAGTCGGACCAGATCAGTTGGCTGATGTGGCCGGACCCGCTGCAACTGCTCACCTTCGCCGTGCTGGCCGTCCTCGGCTGCCTCTGCGCCCGCGTCCCGGTGCGCTCCCGCGGCCCGATCGGGCTGCGCGCCCTCGGCCTGGCGCTGCTGCTCCTGCCGACGGTCCTGCTGCTGCTCCTGTCCAACGTCGAGCCGGCCTACGTGGACCGCTACGTCCTCTACTACGTCGTCGGGTTCGCGCTGGTCGCGGGCGCCGCGGCGGCCCGGTTGCTGCGGCCGGCCGGCGTGGCGGGCCAGACGCCCGCCCGGCGGCTGCGGCGGTCGGCGGCGGTGGTGCTGGTCCTGGCCGCGCTGCTCCCGGTGGACGTCCACTTGCGCAGTCCGGACAGCCGGGTCGACGACGTCACCGCGGTCGCCCAGGCCGTCCGGCAACTGTCCGAACCGGGCGACGGGCTGCTCTTCGCACCGTCCCGCCGCCGGATCTGGCGGGCGACCCGGCCGCACGACTTCCGCGGACTGCACGACCTGGCCCTGGACCGGAGCCCGGCGGCCTCCCGCACCCTCTACGGCACGGAGCTGTCCGGCGACGAGATCCGCGACCGGATGCTGGCCAGCCGCCGCATCGTCGTCGCCGGGGACCCGGCCGGGCAGCCGGCCGACACCAACGACCAGGAGATCGCGAAACGGGCCACGCTGCGCTCGGCGTTCGCGGTCTGCCGCCGCACCCGGGTGCGGCG
>LIQL01000506.1 GCA_001418405.1 Streptomyces diastatochromogenes
GGCACGCGCCGGTCGGCCGCCGCCGCGTGCCCGGTGCCCGCACCCCCGCCGCGCTGGCCGTCCCCGCGCTGCTCGCCGTCGCCTTCCTGCTGATGCCGCTGCTGGGCATCCTCGCCCGCACCAGCTGGGGCGACCTGGGCACCCACCTCACCAGCCCCGGCGTGCTCGAAGCGCTCCGGCTGTCGCTGCTGGTGTCGTGCTGGGCGCTGGGCCTGTCGTTGCTGCTGGGCGTCCCGCTGGCCTGGTTGCTGGCCAGGGTCGACTTCCCGGGCAAGGTGCTGGTCCGTTCGCTGGTGCTGCTGCCCATGGTGCTGCCGCCGACCGTCGGCGGTGTCGCCCTCCTGCTGGGCTTCGGCCGCCGCGGGCTCCTCGGCCCCTGGCTGGAGAACACCTTCGGCATCGTCCTGCCGTTCCACACCTCGGGCGCGGTGATCGCGGCCACCTTCGTCGCGATGCCCTTCCTGGTCATCAGCCTGGAGGGCACCCTCGCCGGCCTCCGCCCCAGTTACGAGGAGACCGCGGCCTCCCTCGGCGCCTCGCCGGTGCGGGTCTTCTGCACCGTCACCCTGCCGATGGTCGCCCCCGGCCTGGCCGCCGGCGCCGCGCTGACCTGGGCCCGCGCGCTCGGCGAGTTCGGCGCGACGATCACCTTCGCGGGCAACCTGCCCGGCACCACCCAGACCCTTCCGCTCCAGGTCTACCTCCTGCTCCAGGACTCCCCGGAGGCCGCCACCTCCGTCTCCCTGCTGCTGCTCGTCATCGCCATGGCCGTGCTGGTGTGCCTGCGCGGACGGTGGACCGGCGGGCCCGCGGACCGCGCCGCCCGCGCCGGGCGGCGCGCCGCCTCGGCCGACGGCGTCCCTGCCGGGCCGGACGGGACCGGCCCGCAGCCGGCGGACGGTTCCTCGGGCGACGGCCGCCGGGAGCCGTCCGTGCCGGTGCCGTCCCCCGCGGAGCGCTGGCCGCTGCACGCCGACGTCACCGGCTTCACCGAACTCTCGCTCCGGGCCGACCCGGGCACCACCATCGCCGTCGTCGGCCCCAACGGCGCCGGCAAGACGACCCTGCTGCGCGCCCTGCTCGGACTGACGCCGCGGGCCCGAGCCGCCCTCCAACTGGGGGAGACCGACGTCACCGCACTGCCCCCGCACCGGCGGGGCGTCGCCTGGGTCCCCCAGGACGGGGCGCTCTTCCCGCACCTGAGCGCACTGGCCAACACCGCCTACGGGCTGCGCGCCCAGGGCGTTTCCCGCGGCGAGGCCCGGCGCACCGCACAGCAGTGGCTCGACCGGCTCGGCGTCGGCCCGCTCTCCCACCGCCGGCCCGCCCAGCTCTCCGGTGGCCAGGCCCAGCGCGTCGCCCTGGCCCGGGCGTTGGCCGCCCGGCCGCGGCTGCTGCTGCTCGACGAGCCGCTGGCCGCCCTCGACCAGACCACCCGGGCGCACGTCCGACACACCCTGCGCGGCCACCTCGCGGGCTTCGGCGGGGTCTGCCTGATCGTCACCCACGACCCCGTCGAGGCGGTCTCGCTCGCCGACCGGGTCCTCGTCCTGGACGGCGGCCGGGCCTTGCAGGACGCCCCGCCCGCCGAGGTCACCCGGCAGCCGCGCTCCCCGTGGGTGGCCCGGATGCTCGGCCGCAACGCCTGGCCCGGCACCGCCGCCGGCGACGGGCTGACGCTGGCCGAAGGCGGTCACCTGGTCGCCGCCGACCCGCTCCCCGACGGCACCCGCGCGCTCGCGGTGATCGCTCCCGAGGCGGTCGCGGTGCACGTCGAGAAGCCCGAGGGCAGTCCGCGCAACGTCTGGCCCGGCACCGTACGGGAGATCACCGCCGCGGGCAGCCGGCTGCGGGTCGTCATCAGCTCGTCCGCGGCGCCCGATCTCGTCGCCGAGATCACGCCGGCGGCGGCTCTGGAACTCGGGCTCACCGACGGCGCCGCCGTCTGGACCAGCGTCAAGGCCACCGAGGTGACCCTGGTGACGCTCTGACGGACGGCGGCGCGCGGTGCGCGGGCGTCAGTGCGGGGTCGCCGCCGGCTCCAACACGAAGACCGGAATGTGACGGTCCGTCTTCTGCTGGTAGTCGGCGTAGTCGGGGAACGCCTCGACCGCCCGGGCCCACCACGCGGCCTTCTCCTCGCCGGTGACCTCGCGGGCCGTCATGTCCCGGCGGACCGGGCCGTCCTGGAGCTCCACCCGGGGGTCGGCGAGCAGGTTGTGGTACCACACCGGGTTCTTGGGCGCGCCGCCCTGGGAGGCGACCGCGGCGTACGCCCCGTCGTGCTCCACCCGCATCAGCGGGCTCTTGCGCAGCTTGCCGGACTGGGCGCCGCGGGTGGTCAGCACGATCACCGGCAGCCCGCGCAGCGTCGTGCCGCGGGTGCCCCCCGATCCTTCGTACAACTCGACCTGATCGCGGACCCACGCGGTCGGGCTCGGCTCGTACTCTCCCTGCAGGGGCATGTCGTCCACCTTTTCGTCGACGTCTTCCGGTGTGGGGGGAACGACGGAGCGGGGGCGGATCATTCCGCCGGCGCCGCGGCGATCGTCCGCCGCAGTGTCCGGGGCCGGCGCGCCCGGCCGGGAACGCCGTTGTTCCCGGCCGGGCGCGCCCCGTGGCGCCGCATCGGGCGCCCGGTTCAGGAGACCAGCTCGACCGCCCGGCTCCGGTTGCGGCGGTGCTGCTCGGCCCAGTTCGCCAGTGCCGCCTCGCAGGCGTGGTCGACGTGCCGCAGCCCGCTCAGATCCAGTTCGACGTCCCGGTCGGCGGGCAGCGCCTCCAACTGGTCGAGGAGCTTGGGCAGCCGCAGGAAGGTGGCGTTGCCGACGGCCCTGACCCGCACCGGGCCGGGCACGCTGGGGACGTGCACCTCCAGGTGCGCCTGGGAGGTCTCCCAGGCGGTCTTGGCCACGGCCAGCAGCAGGCCGATCAGCACCCCCTCGAACATGTTCACCGTCACGATGGCGAGCGCGGTGACGCACAGCACCACCGCCTCACCGCGGTGTGCCCGCCACAGCGGCCGCAGCTCCCGCAGCGGGATCAGCTTCCACCCCGCGTGCACCAGCACACCGGCCAGAGCCGCGACCGGCACCACGCCCAGCGCCGCCGGGAACGCCGCCGCGAACAGCAGCAGCCACACCCCGTGCAGCACCCGGGACGCCTTGGTCCGGGCACCCGCCTGGACGTTGGCGGCACTGCGCACGATCACCGCCGTCATCGGCAGCGCGCCGAGCACCCCGCACAGCGTGTTGCCGGCGCCCTGGGCCATCAGCTCCCTGTCGTAGTCGGTCCGCGGCCCGTCGTGCAGCCGGTCCACCGCCGCCGCGCTGAACAGCGACTCCGCGGAGGCGATCAGGGTGAACGCCAACACCGTTCCCAGCACGCCGAGTTCGGTCAGTCGGCCGATGTCGGCGAACCCGGGGGGCTGGATCGCGTCCAACAACCCGCTGACCTGCACCCGGGCGATCGGCAGGTCCAGCGCCCAGACAGCGGTGGTGGCCAGGGCGACGGCCGCCAGCGGCGCCGGCAGGACGCGGGCCGCGCGCCGCCAGCGGGGCCACAGTACGAGGACGGCGACGGTGCCGGCCCCCACGGCGAGTGCGGCGAGCGCCGGGCCGGACCGTGCGGTGTCCCACGCCAGCTGCGGCAACGACCCGATGTTGGCCAGTCCGCTGCCCGGTGCCTTGGCGTCCGCCAGGGCGTAGAGCTGCCCGGCGATCAGGACCAACCCGATGCCCGCCAGCATGCCCTGCACCACCGCGACCGAGATCGCCCGGAACCAGCGCCCCAACTTCATTGCGCCCATGGCCAGTTGCAGCAGTCCCGCGGCCAGTACCAGGGCGCCGAGCGCGCCCAGGCCGTACGCCTTGACCGCTTCGAAGACCAGCACCGTCAGGCCGGCGGCCGGGCCGCTGACCTGGAGGCTGCTACCGGGCAGCAGCCCGGTGACCAGCCCGCCGACGATGCCGGTGACCAGCCCCAGTTCGGCCGGGACGCCGGAGGCGACCGCCACCCCCACGCACAGCGGGACGGCGACGAGGAAGACCACGAGGGAGGCGGTGAAGTCCGCCCGAAGGAAAGGGAATCGCTTCATCACGTACAGCCTGCCTTCACAGAGGGAGGAATGCGTCGGCGGCCGGCCGGTGCACGGAGACCGACCCGGTGTGGACCTCGTAGAACCAGCCGTGCAGCCGGACCTCGTCGGCGTCCAGCCGCTCCCGGACGCACGGGTAGTCACCCAGCCGGTCCAGTTGCTGGCGCACGTGGCGCTGCACGGCCGCGGTGACGGCCGGCCCGTCGTCGCCCGGTAGTTCGTCGGAGAGTTGGAGCGCCAGCCAGTCGCGGACGGCGGGTGCCCCGGTCAGGTCCTCGCGGCGGGCCCGGGCGCCCACCGCACCGCAGTGCGAGTGCCCGCAGACCACGATGTCGGCGACCTTGAGCACCCGCATCGCGTACTCGATGGTGGCGGCTTCCGAGCTGGCCGCCATGCCGTCCCGGTAGGCGGGCACGGCGTTGCCGGCCGTGCGGAGTTCGAAGAGTTCCCCGGGCCGGGCCCCGGTGATCAGGGACGGGATGACGCGGGAGTCGGAGCAGGTGATGAACAGGGCGAGGGGGGACTGGCCGGCGGCGAGCCGACCGTACGTCTCCTGTTCTTCCCGCTGTGCGGCGATACGGGCGGTCAGGCCCCGGGCGTGCTGGATGAAGGTCTCCACGAGGAGGTCTCCTGCTGAAGTGTGATGCCACCGTGGGGATGGCGAGGATGTGCGGCACTCGCGTGGCGGTGCACGGCGCCCGGCCGTGGCCCGCCGCGGAGCCGCTCAGCAGCGGAAGACGCAGTGGAGCAGGGGGAGTTCGGACGGTCTGGAGGCTGCCGCGTCGCGGTCGGCGGTCGGTGCCCGGCCGGTTGCTCCGTCGTCACCGGCCACACCGCTCAGGTGCGGCGGCAGCGGACGTCGGGCCGGCGGCACGCCCTCCGCGGCCGGCGCCATGCGCCGGGGGCGGCTGCGCTCGGACTCCCGCTTGGAGTGCTTCTCCTCCTCGGAACTGGAGTTCGCGGCGGCCGACTTGCCGGTGGCGCCGGAAGCGGAGGCGGCCGGGCGCGCCGCCGCGGCCGCGCACGCCGGCGCCGCCGCGCCGAGCAGGAACGTCAGGACGACGAGGAGCGCGGTCAGCGGCAGACGGCACCAGGCCGCCATCGGGGGGCGTGCCCCCGATATGCCGGTGTCCTTCCGCATCGTCGTCCTCCGCTTCGCCCCGTGTCGTGGGGGCCGTTGGGTCGTTCGGCAGGGGGCCGGCCGCGCGCGTGGCGGGGCGGGCCGCGGCTGTGCACGGTCCTGGTCGTCGGGGCGCGGTTCCGGTCCGGTGCGCTCGGCGTCGACCATGGTTGCGGGAACCGCGTTCCCCATAGTGCAGCATCCAGGTTTCCAGTATGAAAACGAGAAATGACGCCATGTTGCGTGCTTTCTCAGGGGTTAACGGGCGCCGCCGGCTCCCCGGGCGCCCAGTGCGGCCACAGGGACCACCACCGCCGCGAGCACCCCGCAGACCAGCGCCAGCACCGGGAAGCCACCCGCGGCCAGCACCGGCCCGGAGGCCATCCCCCCGGTCGCGCCGGCCAGCGCGATCCCGACGTCCACCAGTCCCTGGGAGGTGGCCCGGCGCGCCGGCGGCAGCGCTTCGGTGACCCAGGCGGTGCCGCTGACCAGCCCGAGGTTCCAGCCCAGGCCGAGCAGTACGAGCGCCACGGCGAGCCCCGCCACCGAGTGCGGCGGGGCGAGCATCGCGAGCAATCCGGCGGCCAGCAGCGTCACTCCGGACGCCGCGGCCACCCGCTGCGGCCCGACCCGGTCGACCCACCGCCCCGTCAGCGGGGACGGCAGGAACATCGCCCCGACGTGCAGCGCGATCACCAGCCCGGCCGCCTGGGCGTCGTGGCCGTGCGCCCGCAGATGCACCGGGGTCATGGTCATCAGCGCGATCATCACCAGTTGGGTCAGCAGCATCACCGCGGTGCCGGCCAGCAGGCCGCGCCGCGGTCCGCCCGTCGGCCCGGGGGCCGAGGGCGCCGCCGGCGCCGCGGGCTGCGGCAGCGGTTCGGGCCGCAGCAGAGCGGCCAGGACCACGGCCGCGGCGCCGAACGCCGCGGCGGCCAGCAGGAACGGACCGGCCAGCCGGGGCACGCCCCAGGCCAGGGCCAGGTCTCCGGTCGCGGTGACCAGGTTGGGACCGGCCACCGCGCCGAGCGTGGTGGCGCACAGCACCGTGCTGACCGCACGTCCGCGCCGCTCGGGCGGAGCCAACTCG
Source organism: Streptomyces diastatochromogenes (assembly GCA_001418405.1). Taxonomy (GTDB): domain Bacteria; phylum Actinomycetota; class Actinomycetes; order Streptomycetales; family Streptomycetaceae; genus Streptomyces; species Streptomyces albulus_C. The sequence goes on from LIQL01000506.1 coordinate 6,307, forward strand.
GCGCCCGCGTAACGGGCCATCAGGTTCGTGGCGGTGCCCGCTCCGTACACCAGCAGTGACGGGAAGAGCAGCAGGACGCTGCCGAGCGCGGCGGCGGCCACCACGCCCAGGCTGCCGAGCACTCCGGCCCCGTATCCGAGGACGAGCCCGGCGCGCCGGCCCCGGCGTTGGGAGAGCCGGCCGATGCCCGCGGCGCCGACCGCCGCGCCGGCGGTGAACAGTGCGCTGGGTACCCCGGCCAGCCCGGTCGATCCGAGCATGTCCTCGGCGAGCAGCGCCCCCACCGTGATCCCGGCCGCCAGTCCCGCCCCGCTGAGCACCTGAGAGAACACCAGGACGGCCAACGGCCGCCGGGGTGCGGCACCGGTCATGCGGGCAGCGGCTCCAGCGCCGCGATGTCCGCGAGGGACATGCCCATCCGCTGGTGCAGGAAGCGGACGATGGTCCAGTGCGGCAGCGCGTCCTCGTCGAACGGGCCGAACTCCCGGCAGTACAGCGGGATCCAGCGCAACGCCTCGTCGAGCGCCTGCGCGCGGCCGGGCTCCTGCTGGTACGCCTCGTAGCCGATGCTGCGGTGCTCGATGAAGAACCCGCCGGGGAGGCGCTCCTCGCACAGTGCGCGGTACTCCCGGGTCTGCAGGATGAGGTAGTGCCAGACCTCGTCGACGTCCTGCTCGACGGGCAGGAACAGCCCGCCGAGCCGCTCGCGGTAGCGGGAGACGAGGTAGAGGTAGCGCAGGCATTCGGTGACGCGGCGCACCACGAGGTCCCGCGGCGCGTCGGTCGTCTCCTCGAAGTGGGCGAGGACTTCGGCGTGCAGCGCGGCGCCGAGGAGGTCTTGGAGGTCCTCGGCGGTGAGCGCCCGGTGCGGGGCCGCCGTGGCGGGTGCGGTGGCCGCGGCCGCCGGCGCGGTCCGGTGGGTCATGCCTCTCCTCTCGCCAGCCAGGAGTACTTCCCGGACCGGCCGATGGGGATGTGCGGTCGGTGGTCCAGCCGGCAGGTCCGGCCGGTGAGTTCGGCGACGCCCCGTTCCAACGCGGCGGAGTCCGCCGGTGCCAGGGGCGCGCCGTTGAAGGTGGTGTACGCCAGGCGCGCCTCGGTGGCGCCCACCAGCCGAAGCTGGTGGACGAAGATCTGCGCGGTCGTCTCGCCCACGCACCGGTCGAGGTCGCCCTGGGCCACCGGACCGTGCCGGGTGTCCAGGAGTTCCTTGTGGCGGCCGGCGAACTGGGCGATCCGGTCCGGGTCGGGGGCGCCGTTGGTGGTCCGCACGCAGTCCCCCGACCGGTACCGGATCAGCGGCATGTAGGGGTTGCGCACGCTGGAGACGATCAGGTGGTACAGGGTGCTGCCGGGCGTGACCGGGTGGAGTTCGACGCTCATCTTTTCCAGGTGCGGGCGGTAGTTGCCGCGTCGGTCGCTGGAGTAGAGGTAGCCGAGTTCGGTGCTGCCGAACAGGTCGATGATCGGGCAGGCGAAGTGCTGGTGCAGGAAGCGCCGGACGTTCACCGGCGTGTATTCGTAGGCGTGGATGATGCTGGCGGGTGGCGGGAAGTCGTCCCACAACCCCCACTCGCCGACCTTCCGCACCAGGTGCGCCAGGTGGTATCCGGAGCAGTCCAGGTGGTACCAGCCCTGCGGGTGGGCCTCGGCGGCGGTGCGGATCTCGTGGAGCATGCGGACCACGTCGTCGCGGCTCCACAGCGCCGGATCGAGCCGCAGGTTGAGGTAGCTGGTGCGGTCGTCGAGCCGGCGGTCGTCGAGGCTCGGCACGGGGTCGGGCGCGGCGCCGCGCTTGGCGGCGTTGACCCGTGCCACGTGCTCGGTCGCCAGGACGGTGGTCAGCGAGACGCGCCGGCAACCGGCCTCCCAGGTGGCGGCCAGGTCGGCGTGTTCGCTCCACAGTTGGTAGTAGGAGCGCAGCAGGAAGTACGGGGGCCGGATGAGCTGCATCCGGGCGTGGTTGGTGCCCGTGGAGAGCACGAACTCGGCCTCGCCGGACTCCAGCGCGGCGGCCAGCCGGGGCGTCATCCAGTTGTCGGGGAAGCCGCGGGCGATCTCCGGTTTGTCGAGCACCGGGAAGTGGCCCTTCGCCAGTGCTGCGCGGTAGATCGGGATGTCGCGGATCTGCTCGATGAACTCGGCGGTCGGCTGGCCTTCCATGGGATCCCTCGGAGGTGTGCGCGGGCGGGGACCCGCCCGGGACGTCGGGTGTGCTGGACCGGTCGGCGGGCCGGCGGCCGGACGGTCGCCGGCCCGCCGGGTCCGTCACCCGGGTGTCAGGAGATACAGCCGCTCTTGGGGGCGGCGCTGATGCAGCCGGCCTTGGGTGCGGCGCTGATGCAGCCGTTCTTCGCCGTCCGCGGGTCCTGTCCGGCGGAGTTGGCGGCCACCCAGCTCTGCCAGACGTCGTCCTGGGCCATCTTCTTGATGAGCTGCTCCATGGGGACCTCCATAGGTGTGGGGATGGGGGAGCGGCGCCCGGCGGTGCGGTGATGACCTGCGCCGACGCCGACTCCTCGAAGGTAAAAGGCTCCTCAAGTGAATGTCAATGAAAGGCAATGTCGGGCGCTGGGGATGCGGGTCGGTGCGCCAACTTTGGCGAGATGCCGTCACGGCGAGCGACCGCGGAACTATCTGACGCCCGCTCAATTCGGGACTCCGCGGCCCCGGGACCGCGGCCCGCCGCCCGGCGGCACCGGACCGGATGCGTTCGGGTGACCTCCCCAGCGGGTCCGCCGCCCGCCCGCCACCGACGGGGAACGATCACGACCGTCCACGCCCCCCACCCCAGGGAGCCCGCTGTGCGCATCCTGCTCCTCGCCGGCGCGTTCAACAGTCTGACCCAGCGCGCCTACGCCGAACTCGCCGACCGCGGACACCACCTCGGCGTCGAACTGGTCACCCGCGGGACGCCACTCGCCGCACTGGTGCCCCGGCACGCCCCCGACCTGATCGTCGCGCCGATGCTCACCACGGCCGTCCCCCGCGAGGTCTGGTCCGCCTGGCCGTGCCTGATCGTCCACCCCGGCCCGCTCGGCGACCGCGGACCGTCGTCGGTCGACTGGGCCGTCCACCTGGGCGCCGAGCGGTGGGGCGTCACCGTCCTCCAGGCCAACGACGAGATGGACGCCGGCGACGTCTGGGCGACCGTCGAGTGCCCGGTCCCGGAGGTCGGCAAGAGCGACCTGTACCGCAACGAGATCGCCGACGCCGCCATCGAGGCGCTGCTGACCGCCGTCGCCCGCTTCGCCTCCGGCACCCACCGCCCGCAACCGCAGCACGACCTCCCCGCCGGCCGGCTGCCCGGTCGCACCCGGCCCCCGCTCCGCCAGGCCGACCGCCGCATCGACTGGTCGACCGACCCGACCGAGACCGTCCTGCGCACCCTCCGGGCCGCCGACTCCCGCCCCGGTGTACGGGACGAACTCCTCGGCGGCACCTGGTTCCTGCACGGCGGCCACCCCGAGGGCACCCTCACCGGCCGCCCCGGGGACCTGCTCGCCACCCGGCACGGCGCGCTCTGCCGGGCCACCGTCGACGGCGCCGTCTGGATCCCCGAACTCCGCCCGGCCCGGGCCCCGGGGGAGCCCACCCCCGTCAAACTGCCCGCCACGCTCGCCCTGGGCGACCGGCTCCCGCCGCTGCCCGAGGTGCCGGCCCCGCTGGAGACCTGCGACGGCCCGCGTACCTGGACCGACATCCGCTACCACGAGGACGGACCGGCCGGATTCCTGCGCTTCTCCTTCCCCGGCGGCGCGATGAGCACCGACCACTGCCGACGGCTGCTCGCCGCCTACCGCTACGCCTGCACCCGCCCCACCACCGTCCTGGTCCTCGGCGGCCAGCGGGACTTCTTCTCCAACGGCATCCACCTCAACGTCATCGAGGCGTCCGCCGACCCCGCCGCCGAGTCCTGGGCCAACATCAACGCCATCGACGACCTCGTGCAGGCGGTGCTGACCACCACCGACCGGGTGGTGATCGCCGCCCTCGGCGGCAACGCGGCGGCCGGCGGGGCCATGCTGGCGCTCGCCGCCGACGACGTCTGGTGCCGCTCCGCCGCCGTCCTCAACCCGCACTACCGGCTGATGGGACTCCACGGCTCGGAGTACTGGACGTACACCCTGCCGCGCCGGGTCGGCGCCGAGACGGCCGCGGCCCTGATGGCCCGGGCCCTACCGGTCACCGCGGCGCACGGGCAACGGCTCGGCCTCGTCGACCGGATCGTCGACTGCGCCGCGCAGGAGTTCCCCGACCACACCGGACGGCTCGCCCGCCGGCTCGCGGCGTCCCCCGGCGTCCACGCGCGCATCGCCGCCAAGAAGGCCGCTCGGGACGGTGACGAGGCCCGACGGCCGCTCGCCGCCTACCGGGCGGACGAACTCGCCCGCATGCGGCGCACCTTCGAGGATCCCGGCGCCCCTTACCACGCGCTGCGTCGAGCCTTCGTCCGCAAGGAGCCCGTGACCGGCACCCCGGAGCACCTGAACGCCGGTGCCGGGTACGGCGGGAGCACCGCGCGCCGCGTCGACTGACCGTGCGCACCGCCCGCGGAACGGGCCGGTGACCGTACGCGTGCCGGTCACCGGCCCGCACCGGCTACCCGGCCGGCGTCACGGCGTGGGCAGGTACTTGTACCCGATGCCGAAGACGGTGCTGATCAACTTCCGTCGGCCCGGTCCCAGCCGCCGTCGCAGCCGGGCGACGTGCACGTCCACCGTGCGGTCGCTGGACCGGCAGTCCGGCCAGACCGCGGCCATCAGCTGCTGCCGGGTGAACGCCCGCCGCGGGTTCAGCACCAGGTGGGCGAGCAGGTCGAACTCCAGCCGTGGGACGTCGATCTGCCGCCCGTCGATGACGACGGTACGGGCCGCGGTGTCGATCTGGATCGGGTCCGCCGCGGCCGGCCCGGCCGGTTGTGCACCGGTGTCCGCCGAGGGCGGCTGCGCACACGGCGGGGCGAGGATGATGTGGAGTTTGTCGGAGGTCAATCGATGCACCGACACGGGCTCCAAATCGTGCAAGGTGAGTTGCCACTTGCCGTCGGGGAGCCGGTCGACCGCCAAGGGTGGCCCTCCGCCGGAGCCGACCTTTGCCGGCCGACCGAAATCGGCATCCGGTCGCAACGCAAGGGGGGTCGTCGACGCGTTCATAAACATGATCTGGGCCCATTCCTCTTGCAAAGCAGGCGTGTTCGGACAGACATGGCGGTGCTCGACGTGCGGCGTGCGGTTCGGCCACGCCGCACTCGCTGCGCAGGCCGGTGTGGAGCCGGGCAGGCGCACCGGCACTCGTGATGCGGGTGCGTCCAGCGGGCCGATCGCCCTTCCGTCCCTGTTAGGAGGGGCGTTCGCGCCCGTGCCCGTGCGCGGTCGTGACGTGAACAACCGTCACGTCACCGGTCTGACCGAACGCTACATGTGATCGCGCGCTTCCGGATAGTAGCTTCCGCTAATCACGGTTGCTCTTGAGCCGATTTCGTGTTTGCCGACGTTCGCGGCCCGTGTGACCAGGCGCGTCGCGTCGAAGGCGGTCAGGAAGCGATGCATTGTGCATCGATTTCTTTACCACTTCCTTATGAATCGCTCTCCGTCTCCCACCCGGTGCGGTGCCGTCGTCACCGCGCCGGGCGGCCGAACTCCCCGAAGGCATTGCCGTATTCGCCGGGTGTCCGGCGGCCCGGTCCGCGCGGGCCGGCCCGGCCGGTGCGGACCGCCTCGCCCGGGCGGGCCGCGCGACGGCACCCCGGTCGGATCCGCGTCCGGTATCGGTCGGCGGGGAGTGGGTGAGGGCGCTCACACGGCGGACCGCGGCCCTGCCGGCCGGAGCGTGGCCGGAGGTGACTGGCGCGATGGCTCGTCCGTGCCGGGTCCCGTCGCGGTGTGGTAGCGCCGTTCCCCTTCGCCCTCGTGGAGCGCCGTGCGGGCCGGGCGGCGGGCGCCGTTCGAGCCGTTCCGTGCCCGCGCCCCGCTCGCGTGACTGGCCGTCAGGCGGGACTGAATATGCCAGTCATAAGCGCCCGTCGGGCTGGTTTGCGTTTCAAACTTGCCACGGCGAAAAGGTGCGGAACCAGATATTCCAGACGACTGTTTTCGAAATGAGGAGGAAATGAGTAGGGTGTGCCCCGCTGCCGACTGACCAGCGGCGGCGGTCCAGCCGAATTCGGCATGGACGGAATGCGTAGGTGCCGCAAGGTACCCACGTGCACCGGGAGGGGAACATGCCGGGTGGCTCATTCGAGGGGCACTACGTATGGAGTCCAGCAGCCGATGACCGGGCGCTGGCGCGAGCGTGTATGGATGTCCGTGCCGGCCGCTACTTGAGCGCTCACGAGGTGCTGCGGGAGACCCGGCAGGATTTCGAGCTGCGGGCCCACCGGTCGTTGGTGCTGGCCTCCGAGGCGGCCGGCACCGACCTGGCGGAACGCTGGCTCGCCGAAGAACCGGGGCCGGACGCCGCCCTGTTATGGGCGCGGGTGGCCATGCTCCGGGCACTGCGCATGGCCGACGCCGGCGACCGACGGGCCGGCGCACTGGACCGGATCGCGCGCACGGCCTGTGAACGGGCCGCGAAACTGGCGCCCGGGGACCCCACCCCGTGGGTGGCCCAGCTCGCCCTGGCCCGTCTCGACCGCCCCCACGACCCCGCTCCCCAGGGGCTGTTGACCGCGCCCACCGGGCCCTGGTACCTCTTCGCGCACATCCTCCGCCTCGACCCCTGGCACCGCGAGGCGCACCACCGCTTCCTGTCCTTCTTCTTCACCCGATACGGCGGTTCGTCCAGCGCGAGTTGGGACGTCGCCGCCTTCCTGAGCCAGCGCGCCGCGGCGTCCTCACCGCTCCGACTGCTGCCCCTGGTGGCACTCGTCGAGGACTACAACCCCGCCGCGCTGTTGGCCGACCGCACCTGGGAACAACCACAGTGGATCACCGCCGCGACCGGCGTCTACCGCAACTGGTTCCCCACCGTGGCCGGCTACCGCTTCACCCCGGTCGTGGACCTGGCCTACCTCGCCCATGCGTTGTTCATGGCGAAGTGTGAATTCGAGGCCCGGGAAGTCCTCACGGCCATGGGGCCTTATGCGTCACGGATGCCCTGGAGTGTTTTCGGTGATCCGGAAGAACAATTGACCAAAGCCAGAAGGGCGTGCGGGCTCCCCATTCCGCACGATCCGTGACGCACTGAACGCACCCCCCACCGAACCGTTGTCCCCACCAACAGAAAGGTTTCGGTAGTGCCCGATCGTACGTCCACCCCAGCCCGCTCCGCATCCCGCTCGAATATCCAGAACGGCCCGGATCTCGCCGCCCTCGATGATGACGCGACCCTGCATGCCATGGGGTATCCGCGGAAACTCACCCGGAGATTCCGCGCTTTCGACAATTTCGCCATCTCCTTCACCATCATCAACATCATCTCCGGCATCTTCTCCTCGTTCGGCTTCGGCCTGAACGCCGGCGGCCCGCGCATCCTGATATTCGGCTGGATCGCGGTCTCCCTCATGGTGCTGTTCGTCGGCGCCGCCATGGGCGAGATCGCCTCCGCGTTCCCGACCAGCGGCGCCCTCTACTTCTCCGCCGGCAAGCTCGCCAAGCGCCACCAGGGCGCCTGGTCCTGGTACACCGGCTGGCTCAACTTCGTCGGCCAGGTCGGGGGCACCGCCGCCACCAACTTCGCGGCCGCCACCTTCATCCAGGCGTTCATCGCCATGCAATGGCCCTCGTACGTGCCCACCGCACCACAGACCGTCGGCATCACCGCGGCCATTTTGCTGGTGCAAGCCCTCGCAAACACCTACACCGTGCGGCTGGTTGCACTGCTCAACCGAATTTCCGTGTGGTGGCTGCTGGTCGGCATGGTGGTGATCGTCGTCACCCTCGCGCTGATTCCGACACACCACCAAGAACCGTCCTTCGTCACCCACTTCGCCAACAACACCGGCTTCACCAACGCCATTTACGGTGGAATGCTCGGTCTGCTCGTCACCAGCTGGACGTTCACCGGCTTCGACGGCAGTTTCCACATGTCCGAGGAAACGGTGAAGGCCACCGTCAATGCCCCGCGCGGGATCATGCGGGCGATCAGCTGCTCCGCGATCACCGGACTGATCCTCATGCTCGCGCTGGTCTACGCCATTCGCGACTACGACCACGCCGCGAAGGCCGACGCCCCGCCGGTGCAGATTCTCATCGACGCGCTCGGCGTGCAGACCGCGAAGTTCCTCCTGCTGATCGTCATCGGCGCCATGCTCTTCTGCGGGCTCGCCAACATGACCAGCAACACCCGCCAGATCTTCGCCTTCTCCCGCGACGGCGCGATGCCCGGCTCCCGCTGGTGGCACTCGGTCTCCGACCGCACCCGCACCCCCGTCAAGGCCGTCTGGCTCGCCGCCGTCTCCTCGCTGGTCCTGGTCGTCCCCGGCTGGTGGTCGCACACCGCCTTCACCGCGGTCGTCAGCGTCAACGTCGTGGGCCTCTTCCTCTCCTACGGCGTGCCGATCTTCCTGCGGCTGCGCCTCGACGACTTCCCGTCCGGCCCCTGGAACCTCGGCCGCTGGGGCAAGCCGGTCGCCGCGATCGCCGTCCTCTGGATCGTCGTGAGCAACCTCCTCTTCATGCTGCCGCAGCAGTACCCGGTCACCCCGGAGTCCTTCAACTACGCCCCGATCGCCCTGGCGGTGGTCCTCGTGATCGCCACGGTCTGGTGGTTCGCCACCGCCCGCCGCCGCTTCCAGGGCCCGGTCAGCTACGGCAGCCCCGACGAGGTCGCCGCGATGGACCTGATCTGACCGAAGAGCCACCAGCAGAAAGGGACGCACCCCCGATGCGACCGACCCCCCGCACCGCCCCGACGGGCGCCGGCGAACTCAGCGTCGCCGCAGCCCCGTTGGACCACTGGCACGAGATCGTCGACTGGACCGCCGACGAGGGCTGGAACCCCGGCGACGGCGACATCAACACCTTCCACCCCACCGACCCCGACGGCTTCCACCTCGGCCGCCTCGGCGACCGCACGGTCTCCGCCGTCTCGCTCGTCAACTACTCGCCCGCATACGCCTTCCTGGGCTTCTACCTCGTCGCCCCCGGCCTGCGCGGCCAGGGCCTCGGGCTCGCCACCTGGCGCACCGCCCTCCCGCACGCCGGGAGCCGGACCATCGGCCTGGACGCGGTCCCCGCCCAGCAGGAGACCTACCAGCGGGCCGGCTTCACCCCGGCCCACGACACCCTCCGCTACACCTGTCTCTTATACCTATCT
>LIQL01000507.1:0-599 GCA_001418405.1 Streptomyces diastatochromogenes
GCCGCAAGCGCAACGCCTGGCTCGCCGAACTGGCCGCCGGGCTGGACGACGACGAGTGGGCCAAGGTGCGGGACGCCGCTCCCGTCCTGGAGAAGCTCGCACAGCTGTAGACCCTGGCCCGAGGAGGCGAACCCACTTTGAGTACGGGACCCGGAGCACACTCCGCCCCCGCACCGAACTCCCACCACGACACGGTTACCGACGACGCGAACGCGACCACCCCGGGCCCCACCGAGGCCCCCGGTGACGCCGCAGCCCCGAACCCCAACGGGACTGCCACGGCCGGCACGACCCCCGGCCCCGCCGCCACACCGCGCACGGGCATGTTCAGCTCCCTCCGCATCCGCAACTACCGTCTCTTCGCCACCGGTCAGGTGGTCTCCAACACCGGCACCTGGATGCAGCGCATCGCCCAGGACTGGCTGGTGCTCAGCCTCACCGGCTCGTCCGGTGCGGTCGGCATCACCACCGCGCTGCAGTTCCTGCCGATGCTGCTCTTCGGCCTCTACGGCGGTGTCCTCACCGACCGCTTCGCCAAGCGCAAGCTGCTGCTGTGCACCCAGTCCGCGATGGGCCTGACCGGCCTGGCGCTGGCCGGC
>LIQL01000507.1:626-1193 GCA_001418405.1 Streptomyces diastatochromogenes
CCCGGCTGATCGGCCCGGCCGTCGCCGGCGTCCTGATCACCGCTTTCGGCAGCGGCTGGGCGTTCCTCTTCAACGGCCTGTCGTTCCTCGCCCCGCTCACCGGCCTGTTGATGATGCGGACCGCCGAACTCCACAAGGTGGACCGGGTCCCGCGGAGCAAGGGGCAGCTGCGGGAGGGCCTGGCCTACGTCCGCCAGCACCCCGAACTGATCTGGCCCATCGTCCTGGTCGGCTTCATCGGCACCTTCGGGTTCAACTTCCCGATCTGGCTGACCGCCTTCACCTACAAGGTCTTCCACGCCGGGGCCGGCACGTACGCGCTGTTCAACGGCCTGATGGCGGCCGGCTCGCTGATCGGTGCGCTGCTCGCGGCCCGCCGGTCCGGATCCCGGCTGCGGATGCTCGTCGGGGCGGCGCTGGTCTTCGGCCTGCTGGAGTGCGTCGCGGCCCTGTCGCCCGGGTTCTGGGTCTTCGCGGCGCTGCTCGCCCCGATCGGCATGGTCGGCCTGACGATCAACGTCACGGCCAACTCCAGCGTCCAGATGGCCACCGACCCGGCGATGCGCG
>LIQL01000507.1:1282-8555 GCA_001418405.1 Streptomyces diastatochromogenes
CCGTTCGGCGGGCACGGCGGCCCACACGGGGCAACACTGACCCCATGAGACTCTTCGCCGCCGTGCTGCCGCCGGCCCACCCCCTCGGCCAACTGGCCGCGGAGGTGGGCCGGTTGAAGCAGTTGCCGGACGCCGAACGGCTGCGCTGGACCGGCCACGACGGCTGGCACTTCACCCTCGCCTTCTACGGCGAGGTGCCCGCGGACGTCCTCGACGAACTGCACGAACGCCTCGGCCGCGCCGCGCGCCGGCACGCCCCCTACGAGCTGCGGATCGCCGGCGGCGGCCGGTTCGGGGACCGGGTGGTGTGGGCCGGCGCGGACGGCGACCGGCCCGCCATGCGCCACCTCGCGGACGCGGCCGAGGCGGCCGGCCGCCGGGCGGGCCTGCGGATGGGCGAGCACCGCCCGTACACCCCGCACCTCACCCTCGCCCGGAACCGCTCCGGCCGCCTCGACCTGGTCCCGTACACCGCGGCCCTGGCCGACTTCGCGAGCGGCGTCTGGAGGGTCGAGGAGATCGCCCTGATGCGCAGCCACCCGCCGGCGCCCGGCGTCCCCGGCAGCCAGCCGCACTACGAGCCGGTGGCGCGCTGGCCGCTGGGCGGCTGAGCCGGGAGCGGCCCGGACGGCGAACGGACCGGGTCGGCGCAGGGCGCGGTTCCGCCCCGGTTACGCTCAAAGGGTGGATCCCAAGACCCGTAACCGGATCATGTCCGGTCTGCTCGCCGTGCTGCTGATCGTCGTCATCGTGGCGGCGGCGCTGCGCTGACCCCGCCGCGCCGCCCGCCGCGGCGCGCCGCCGGCCCGGACGGCCGGCTCACCAGGCGAACGCCTCCGGCGACGGCCCCGGCCCCGGGAAGACCTCGTCCAGGCCCGCCAGCAGCTCCGCGGACAACTCCAGCTCCACCGCGCGCAGCGCCGAGGCGAGCTGGTCGGCGGTGCGCGGACCGACGATCGGGCCGGTCACCCCCGGCCGGCTGAGCAGCCACGCCAGTGCCACCTCGCCCGGCGCCAGGCCGTGCGCGTCGATGAGGTCCTCGTAGGACTGGATCTGCGCCCGGATCGTCGAGTTGGCCAGGGAGTCGGCTGAGCGGCCGGAGGTCGAGCGGGCCGCGCCGGTGCCTTCCCGCTCCTTGCGCAGCACCCCGCCCAGCAGTCCGCCGTGCAGCGGTGACCAGGGGATGACGCCCATGCCGTACTCGCGGGCCGCCGGGATGACCTCCATCTCGGCGCGCCGCTCCGCGAGGTTGTACAGGCACTGCTCGCTGACCAGGCCCAGCGAGCCCCGGCGGGCGGCGGTCTCGTTCGCCCGGGCGAGGTGCCAGCCGGCGTGGTTGGAGGAGCCGACGTAGAGGATCTTGCCCTGCTGGACCAGGACGTCGACGGCCTGCCAGATCTCGTCCCAGGGCGTGGCCCGGTCGACGTGGTGGAACTGGAACAGGTCGATGTGGTCGGTGCCCAGGCGCGCGAGGCTGGCGTCCACCGACCGCCGGATGTTGAGCGCGGAGAGCTTGTCGTGGTTGGGCCAGACCGGCTCGCCGTCCGGGCCCATGTTGGCGTACGCCTTGGTGGCCAGCACGGTCTTGTCCCGCCGGTCGCCGCCGCGGGCGAACCACGAGCCGATGATCTCCTCGGTGCGGCCCTTGTTCGCGCCCCAGCCGTAGGCGTTGGCGGTGTCGAAGAAGTTGACGCCCGCGTCCAGCGCGGCGTCCATGATGCGGTGGCTTTCCGCCTCGTCGGTCTGCGGCCCGAAGTTCATCGTCCCGAGGACGATGCGGCTGACCTTGAGTCCGGTGCGTCCCAGCTGCGTGTACTCCATGGTCGTCCAGCCAAGCCCTTGGAGCCCGCTCGAAGCAAGGGGTCAGGCGGTGTAGGGGCCGCCGACGTCCCACGCCTGGTGCATCGCGTCGGCGAACGCGCCGGCCAGCAGGTGCTCGCCCAGCTCGGACGGATGGGTGCCGTCGTAGGTGGACCGGTCGACGTCCCAGCGCTCCGGTACGGAGGCCAGCAGCAGGGGCGAGCCGGGGGTGGACAGGTCGGCCACCGCCTTCGCCAGCAGTTCGTTGAAGCGCGTGCACTGGGCGCCGAAGTCCGGGTCCACCAGCGCCCGCACGTTGGGTATCACCGGCATCACCACCGCCCGGACGTGCGGCCGGGCGGCCCGCGCCCGGTCCACGAAGAGCCGCACGTTCTGCGCGGTCTGCTCCGGGTCGGTGTAGAAGCCGAGGTCGATCAGGCCCAGCGAGACCAGCAGGGTGTCGGCCCGGTGCTCCCGCACCGCGTCCTCGATCAGCGGCGCCATGTGCAGCCAGCCCTCGCCCCAGCCGGCGAGGTGGTTGCGGGCCTTCTCGGGGAACGCCGGGTCGGCGTAGGCGTAGGAGTCCGCCTCGCCGGTGGCCGGGTCGTGGAGCGTGCGGCGCGGGCCCACGATGCGGTACGGGCCGGGGTACGTCGCGTTGAGGTGCTGCCACATCCGGTAGCGCCACGTGTGGTCGCCGGAGCTGCCGATCGTCATGGAGTCCCCGACGCACATGATCCTCATCCGGCCATGATGACCGACGGCGCTACTTGCGGGTACGTGACGCTGGCCACGCGGCCCCGGGCGGGCCGGCGCCGTGGCAGGCTGTGCCCCATGTGTGCCGCCGTGCGTCGTCCCAGGAGCCCCCGCCGTCCGCTCCCGTACGCGACGGGGGTGGCGGCCGGGGCGCTCGCCCTGCTGGCCGCGGCCGGCGGGCCGGCCGCCGCCGCGGAGCCGGACGCCTTCACCCTCACCGACCCCCGGATCACCGAGTCCAGCGGCCTGGCCGCCAGCCGCGCCCACCCCGGCGTCTACTGGACCCACAACGACAGCGACGACGGCCCCTACGTCTACGCCGTCGACGCGGCCACCGGCCGCACGGTCGCCACCGTCACCCTGCGCGGCATCGGGGCGCCGCGCGACGTCGAGGCGATATCGGTCGGCCCGGACGGGCGGATCTACGTCGGCGACATCGGCGACAACCTCGGCGGCAGCTGGGACCACGTCTGGATCTACCGCTTCCCCGAGCCCGCGCAGCTGCGCGACACCACCGTCACCGCCGAGCAGTTCACCGTCCGCTACGCCGACGGGCCGCGGGACGCCGAGGCGTTGATGGTGCACCCGAAGACCGGCCGGGTCTACCTCGCGAGCAAGAAGCAGGGCGGCGGGGCCGCGCTCTACGAGGGCCCGGCCCGGCTGTCCGCCTCCGGGAGCAACACCTTCCGCAAGGTCGCCCCGATCGACCTGTGGGTGACCGACGGCGCGTTCTCCCCGGACGGCAGCCGGTTGGTGCTGCGCGGCTACTTCGGGGCGCAGGCGTACCGCTGGCGCGACGGCCGCCCCGAGTCCCTCGGTCCGGTGGCGGTGCCGCTGCAACGGCAGGGCGAGTCGGTCAGCTTCACCCCCGACGGCCGCACGCTGATGTACGGGTCGGAGGGGCGCGACAGCCAGGTCGAGCCGGTGGCGCTCAGCGGGGACCAGCTCCCGGACGCGGCGCGGCGGGACGACGACGCGGCGGACGGCGGGACGTCGGGCGGCGGCGCGGCGGACGGCCGGCCGGGGGAGTCGTCCGGTGGGGCGCCCAGCTACGGCAAGGGGGCGCTGGTGCTGGCGGGCGCGACGGCGCTGGTGCTGGGGGTCCGGAGCCTGCTGCGGCGGGGCCGCCGGTAGCGGTCGCGGACGGCCCGGTCCGGGCCGTCCCGGCTATGCCTGGGGGCCGTCCTCGATCAGCCGCAGCTCGTAGTGGAGCGTGGGCTCCCGCCGCAGCCGGTGCACGAGCGGCGCCACCAGCCCGTGGATCAGCGGGTACTTGCGGGTCAACGACCGCTCGGCGCGCCGGTACTCGCGGGTGGCGGGGTCCAGCAGCCGGACCCGGGCGCGGACGGTGGGCCCGGTGGGCTTGCCGCGCCAGGTCGAGGCGCAGAACTCCACCTCGGGGAAGTTGCGCATCCGCTTGACCTTCCAGGCGCTGCCGAAGGTGCGGAAGTAGGCGTGGTCGCCGTCCACCGCGAGGTTGACCGGGGTGCCGACGCCGGTGCCGTCCCTCTTGTAGGTGGTCAGCAGGATCGTTCCCTGGCGCTCGAAGGGGGCGAGGCCGGGGCTGGGAGGGGTCCGCATCCCTCCATGGAGGCATATTCGGACCGTTTCGTCACGTCTCGTCGCGGTGCGTCCGGTGTGGCGGCCGGTCGTGGTGCGTCCGTTCGGGGGCGCGTTCGCCGCCGTGGGGCGCGCGGTCGGCGACGACCGCCGGGGGACTCGGACGGGGTGCGGGCGGTGCGCCGCTCCCGGCGTCCGAGCCGCTGACCTCCCGCTCCCGATGGGCGCCGGCCCGCCAACGGCGTTGTCAGTGGGGGGAGTTACGTTGGCGGCATGAGCGATGCGGATGTTCACGGGGGCCCGGTGCACGACGACGAGGCGGAGCACGATCCGGACGAGGAGGTGCAGCCCTGGCGGCACAGCGAGGTCACCCTGACCCTGCTCTTCCCACCCTTCCCCGACCCGGACGTCACCGAGCGGGAGCCGCTGCCGGCGCACGACCCGGTGCGCGCCCGCCGGGTCGTCGAGGAGCTCGGCACCGTCGCCGAGGTCCTGGAGCAGCTGCCGGAGCGCCCCGTCGGTGACCTGGCCTGGCCGTCGGTCCGCGCCGACCTCGACTTCGTCGCGGTCGGCTGCTGGGGCGGCGTCGTCATGGTCTTCGAGCCGGCGCTCGGCAGCGACCTGCTCTGCGAGGCGATGACGGCGGAGGTCGCGCGGCAGCGCGCCCGGCACCCCGAGGCCCGCATCGTCGGCTCGGTCGAACTCGACTACGGCAACCGCTACCTGGAGGAGCAGGTGCTCCTGCCGAGCGGCCCGGAGGTGTTCGCCGGCGGCTGGGACTGCGACGACGAGGACGGCTGGAGCTTCGCCGGGGACCCGCAGGAGGTGCTGCGGGCGATAGGCGTCGACCGGGAGACGGCGGCCGAGGTGGGTTTCGACCTCGACGACGCGCCGTGCGACCGCACCTGGTCCGACCTGGGCGTGCTGGCCCTCGGGCTGCACCGCCGCCCCGCCGGTGGCGTCGAGGAGCGGCACGTCTCGTACTTCCGCGTCCGGCGCTCGCAGGAGGGCGCCGACAACCTCGCCGAGGTGTGGTTCGCGCGGCCCTAGCCGACCAGGGCGGCGCCCCGGCACGCGGACGGGCCCCGGCGGGGCGCGGTGCGCCGTGCCGGGGCCCGTCCGCTTCGGTGCGTCGGTGCCGTCAGAGCTGGCCGACCACGTAGTCGATGCAGGCGGTCAGCGCCGTGACGTCCGCCGGGTCGATCGCCGGGAACATCGCGATCCGCAGCTGGTTGCGGCCGAGCTTGCGGTAGGGCTCGGTGTCGACGATGCCGTTGGCGCGCAGCGCCTTGGCGATGGCCGCCGCGTCGACGTCGTCGTTGAAGTCGATCGTGCCGATGACCTGCGAGCGCTTCGCCGGGTCGGTGACGAACGGGGTGGCGTACTTGGAGTCCTCGGCCCAGCCGTAGAGGGCCTGCGAGGAGGCGGCGGTGCGGCCGACCGCCCAGTCCAGACCGCCCTGGCCGTTGATCCACTCCAGCTGCTCGTTGAGCAGGAAGAGGGTGGCGAGGGACGGGGTGTTGTACGTCTGGTTCTTCAGGGAGTTGTCGATCGCGGTGGGCAGCGAGAAGAACTCCGGGACGTGCCGGCCGGAGGCGTGCACGGCGCGGGCGCGCTCCAGGGCGGCCGGGGAGAAGACGCCCAGCCAGAGCCCGCCGTCGGAGGCGAAGGACTTCTGGGGCGCGAAGTAGTAGACGTCGGTCTGGGCGATGTCCACCGGGAGGCCGCCGGCGCCGGAGGTCGCGTCGACCAGCACCAGGGCGCCGTCGTCGGCGCCGGCCACCCGCCGGATCGGGGCGGCGACACCGGTCGAGGTCTCGTTGTGGGTGAAGGCGTAGACGTCCACGCCCGCCTCGGCGACCGGCTCCGGGTGGGTGCCCGGGTCGGCGGAGAGGACGGTGGGCTCGGCCAGCCACGGCGCCAGCTTGGCGGCCTTGGCGAACTTCGAGGAGAACTCGCCGAACGACAGGTGCTGCGACTTGTTCTCGATCAGGCCGTGCGTCGCGACGTCCCAGAACGCGGTGGAACCGCCGTTGCCGAGGACGACCTCGTAGCCCTCGGGGAGCTGGAAGAGGTCGCGCACGCCCTGGCGCACCGAGCCGACCAGGTTCTTGACCGGGGCCTGGCGGTGGGAGGTGCCGAGCAGTGAGGTGCCGGTGGCGGCCAGCGCGTCGAGCGCCTCCGTACGCACCTTGGAGGGGCCCGCGCCGAAGCGTCCGTCGGCGGGCTTGATGTCAGCGGGGATCTGGATATCAGCCACGGAGGAAGCCTAGAGGGTCAAACGGGGGCAGGGCGGAGCGTCCAGCCGGTGAGATGACGGGCGGTCGGAGTGTGGACACGGGCCGTCACAGACGCCTCACAGGTTGCGGATGCCCGGTCCTGTGACGCCCCTGACCTGCGCGATCACTCGGATCGGTGCGGGGCGCGGTCCGCCGCGTAGAGGGTGGTGAGCGCCGCCGCGGCGTCGGCCAGCACCCGGCGGGCCTCCGGGGGGTCCAGCACCTCCAGGGAGTCGCCGAACTGGAGCAGCTGGCGGACGGCGGACAGCACCGGGTAGCCGAGTTCCAGCACCGCCCAGCCGCCCGTCGCCCCGTCCGTCCCGTCCGACGTGCCCGTCGCGTCGGACCCACTCGTCCCGTTCGCCTCACCCGTCCCGTCCGTGTGCCGCTCCGCCTCCGCCGGCTCCACGATCCGCGGGGGAGCGGTCAGCGCGCCGCCCAGGATCCGCACCGCCAGGTCCAGCCGCTCCCGGCGGATCCGGGCGGTCACCCGCACCGGCGCCGGCCGCTCCTCCACCTGCCGCCGCAACTGCGCCCAGACCTCCGCCAGCTCCACGCCGGCCCGCCGCCGCACCGGGGCGTCGGTGACGGCCGCCGACGCCACCCGGTCGGCCCGGAACAGCTGCGGTCGGCCGCGCCGGTCGGCGGCCAGGTACCAGGTCCCGGCCTTGGCGACCAGGCCGTAGGGGTCGACGGTGTAGGTGCGCAGCCGCGTCTCGCCGCCGTGCCGGTAGCGGATCCGCAGCCGCCGGTCGGTGAAGACGGCCCTTTGCAACTCGTCCAGGTCCACCGCCGGGCGGGGGCCGCCCAGCCAGCGGTCCGGGTCCACCAGGACGCGGCGGCCGGCCAGTTCGGCGGCCGGGCGGTGCGGGGCCGGC
>LIQL01000508.1:0-1407 GCA_001418405.1 Streptomyces diastatochromogenes
GCTCACGCCGGCGAGGTCGACGAGGCCCTGCCACGCCGTCAGCCCGACGACCGGCAGCGCGGATGCCTCGACGTGCGAGAGCGACGCCGGCTTGCGTACCAGGTGCAACGCCGGCGCCGATACGACCTCGGCGTACGCGTTCGCCGCCCGCGGGAACAGCGGCATCCCGAACACCTCGTCGCCGGGCCTGAACCGCCACGTCTGAGGTGCATGATCGACCACGCCGCTGATGTCCCAGCCGAGGACGAACGGCGGCCGGCCGATCAGCCGGAACTCGCCGGCGCGCAGGAGCGCTTCCAACGGGTTCAGCCCGATCGCCTTGACGCGGACGAGAACCTCGGTCGGTAGGGGCCGGGGCTCGGGCGCGTCCACGAGGGTGAGCACCTCGGGACCGCCGAGCGTCTGCTGGGTGATGACGCGCATGACTCTCCTGGCTTTCGAAGGGGAAGGAGACCCAGGCTAGGCGTCCGATGGGAACCGGCAGGTACCTTGGGTGCCATGAGCGGTTCTGGTCCTCGTGATCCCTTGCTCGCCGACTGTCCGGCGCGTCTGGCGGTCGAGCTGATCGCCGACAAGTGGACGGTGGTCGTGCTCTCCGGCCTCAGCAAGGGCCCGGTGCGCCATGGCGAGTTGGTCGAACTGATCGGCGGCATCTCCCGCAAGGTGCTCACCCAGACACTCCGACGGCTCCAGGGGCACGGACTCATCCGCCGCCAGGCGTACGCCGAGGCACCGCCCCGCGTCGAGTACGAACTCACTCCGCTCGGGGCGACGCTGATCGAGCCGATCCACGTGCTGACCGAGTGGGCGNNCCGAACCCCGAACCCCGAACCGGGATTCGTACTCGATGCCGCGCAGCCCTTCGGGCTCCTTGTCGCCGTAGAGCTCGGAGATGGCCAGTCACAGGCCGTTGCCTGACACGACAACCAACAGGGCGGCGCTACTGCTCGAAACTCCAGCGGGAGCACGGTCTGAGCTACTCCTCACCTCCCACGACCTGGCCGTGGCCCGGTCGATCGCCGACCGTGTGGGAGCGTTGCGGCAGGGCCGCCCGGTCGAGACGGGGCCCGTGGCCGACGTGTTCACCCAAACCGTGGTCATCCCCGCCGCGGGGCACCTCGCGCCACTGGAACAGCCCTCCGCGTTCTGCACCCTGCTACTGGAATGCGTCCGCCATCTCCCGGAGCAGGAGCGCTGAACCGCACACCCCGAGGCGGAGCCCCCTCAAGCACGCTGAACACCGGCTGCTGGCCGAGGAAATGTCCCGGCGTGGCCGATCGCCCCGGTCCCTACTGGCCTTCGCCCTCACCTGTCGGATGCTGTGCGAGCGCGGTCCACGAGCGCAGGAGCAGATCGAAGGCGTCGACGACGACGTCGTCGGGGATGCCGTCGGGGGTCAGCAGTCGT
>LIQL01000508.1:1474-2364 GCA_001418405.1 Streptomyces diastatochromogenes
GCGTTCGGCGAGCAGCGGACGTAGTGCGTCGTTCCGCAACGCGTGCAGGACGAGTTCCATGCGCAGGGCCAGCCATTGGGGCAAGTGCTGTGCGCGGTCGCGGTTCCAGGCCCGGAGCTTGTCGAGGGCGTCGGCGGGGGAGGCGGCGTCCTGGGTGAGAGTGCCGACTTCTTCGAGTTCGTGGCGTGTTCGGTCGTGGAGCAGTTCGGCGACGAGGGCGTTCTTGTCCTCGAAGTTGCCGTAGAAGGCACCGCGGGTGTAGCCGGCGCGTCCGGCGATCTGCTCGACGGAGGTGCCGTTGACACCGCGTTCGGTGAACAGCTCGGCAGCGGCGGCCAAGAGCCGGGTGCGGGTCTGCTGTCGGCTCTCTTCGCGGGTCAGGCGCTTGCGTTCGGGTGTCACGGCAGCATCCTACGGCGTGCCATCACCCAGATATTCAGTTCTGTATCCAGATACAGCTATGTATCTTTGTGGCCCTGAGCGATAGGAGGGCCCGATGGGGGCGAACGAGCTGTGGGCGCTGGGCGCGTCGGAGCTGGCGAAGCTGGTGGCGTCCGGTGAGGTGTCCGCGGTGGAGGCCGTGGAGGCACACCTGGAGCGGATCGAAGCGGTGAACCCGCGGGTGAACGCGGTGACCCGGCTGCTGGAGGAGAGCGCCCGGCAAGCGGCCCGGGAGATCGACCGGCGCCGGGCCGCCGGCGAGCGACTGGGCCCATTGGCCGGGGTGCCGTTCACGGTGAAGGAGAACATCCACGTCGCCGGATCGGAGACCACGCACGGTGTGCCGCACTTCCGCGACTGGGTGGCGCAGGCGGACGCACCCCCGGTGCGGCGGCTGCGCGCGGCCGGGGCGATTCCGATCGGCCGCACCAACATGCCCGACCTGGCGA
>LIQL01000508.1:2404-2639 GCA_001418405.1 Streptomyces diastatochromogenes
CGCCGCTGGGCCTGGGCAACGACTCCGGCGGGTCGGTGCGCAACCCGGCGACGTTCAACGGTGTCGTGGGGCTGAAGCCGAGCTACGGGCGGTTCCCGGCCGACCACCGGATGAGCGACCAGGACCCGGTCCTGGGCCACCAACTCTTCCCCGTGGACGGGCCGCTGGCCCGGTCGGTGGCGGACCTGCGGGCGGCGTACGAGGCGCTGGCGGGCACGGACCCGCAGGATCCGCG
>LIQL01000509.1 GCA_001418405.1 Streptomyces diastatochromogenes
CCCACCCGGATCCCGACAGCACTGCGGTACGACCGTTTTTCGCGGACCACGACCGGGCGGCGCGCGCATCGGCCAGGATGGTCGCGTGATGACCGACGGAGTACCGGAACTGTGGTTGCGCCTACCGGGCGCCGCCCGGTCGTGGTCCGCGAAAAACGGTCGTACCGCAGTGCTGTCGGGATCCGGGTGGGGCGGTCGCGGCTCCGGACGGCTCTCCCGCTGCCTCACGCCAACGCGGACTGTTCCGGGGCGACCTCGGACGCGTCGAGGTGCCAGTGCAGGTCGCGGACGTCCGGTTCCAGGGAGAGCCGGGCGATGACCTGTTCCAGGGCCTGGGCGAGGTCGCCGGAGACGGTCACCGAGGCGCGGATGCCGGTGGTGTCCTCGGCGTCGCGCCGGGCCCGCAGGCCGANNCGCGGATGTGCGTCTCCGCGCGGCGCTCGCAGACCACGTGCACGGTGGCGAGGACGGCCGCGTCGGGGTCGGATCCGGACGCCGGGGCCCGGTCCAGCAGCCGTCCCGCCGGGCGCAGCACGAGGTGCACGGCGAGGACGGCGACGGTGCCGAGGACGGCGAGTTCGAGGCGCCCGGAGGCGGCCAGCACACCGACCGCCGCCGAACACCACAGGGTGGCGGCGGTGTTCAGGCCGCGCACCCCCGCCCCGTCGCGCAGGATCACCCCGCCGCCGAGGAAGCCGATGCCGGAGACCACGTACGAGGCGACGCGGGTGGGGCTGCCGGAGTCCCCGACGGCGGTGCTGTAGAGGACGAAGAGCGTGGCCCCGGCCGCGACCAGGGCGTTGGTGCGCAGTCCCGCCATCCTGGCGCGCCACTGGCGCTCGACACCGATGAGCGCTCCGCAGGCCACGCCGGTGGCGAGTCGGACGAGGAAGTCGACGACGGTCAGGGTGTGCATGGGAGCACCTCCTCGGGAACGGGTGGGGTGGGGGACGGGTGCCGGCGGCGGGCCGGAAACCTCACTGGCCGAGCGCCACTTGGACGAGCTTGATGACGACCAGGACCATGGCGAGCAGCAGGTACGTCCGCAGCGCGGTCAGGCCGATCTTGTGCCCGGTGGAGAGCACCGGCCGGGTCAGCTCCGCCAGGGGCGGCATCCGCCAGTCCTCGCGGCCGGCGCGGCCCACCGGACGGCCGCCGCGCGCCCAGCCCTTGCGGCGCCGCCGCAGTTCCGCGTACCCGAGCGCCAGCACCCCGGCCGCGCCGCAGCCCGCCATGAGGGTGAGGATGCTGCCCGCGTCGATGTCCGGGAAGAGCACCGCGGCGGTGAGGATCACCGAGAGGGTGACCAGGACGCCGACGACGGCGGCGGTGAAGGCGTTGGTGCGGGGGCCGTTGACCCACGGGCCGAGCACCGCCCGGTCGTTGCACAGGAGCAGCAGGAAGACGGAGGCGGACGGCAGCAGCACCCCGGCCAGGGTCTGCACGCCCTCGGTGAGCAGGCCCAGCGGCGACCCGGGGATCAGCACGATCGTGGCGGCCGCGGCGACCAGCCCCGCGTAGACGGCGTAGAAGCCCTTGGCGCCGCCGACGCCGCGGTGCAGGGAGTGCCGGATGCCGAAGACGTCGCCGATGGCGTACGCGGTGGACAGCGACACCGCGAAGGCGCCGATGATCGAGGCGTCCAGCAGGGCGATGGCGAACAGCACCCCGGCGAGCTTGCCGGCGTGGGCGGCCAGGCCGTGCGCGATGCCGGCGGTGTCGGTGAAGGCTCCTTCGCCCGCGGTGCCGGCGAAGGCGGCGGCGGTGCACCCCATCAGGGCGGCGGCGCCGAGCACCACGATGGCGATGCCGATCCACAGGTCGGCCTTCTCGTAGCCCATGAAGCGCGGGGTGATCCGCTTGTCGATGACGTAGGACTGCTGGAAGAAGAGCTGCCAGGGCGCGACGGTGGTGCCGACGATGCCGATGATCAGCAGCATCACCGCGGACGGTCCGCCGGGTCCGCCGGGCAGGTGTGGGACGACGAAGTCGTGGGCCATCTGGCCGGTGGACGGGTGGACCAGGAAGTACAGCGGGACGAGCAGCAGGGACGCCGCGCACAGGGCGATCGCGATCCGTTCGAACCTGCGGAACGACCCGGTGAAGGCGGAGGCGATGATGACGGCCGCGGCCAGCAGGACCGCGCCGACCTTGGGCAGTCCCAGGTACCCGGCGGCCAGGGTGATGCCGATGAACTCCGTCACCAGCGTCAGCGCGTTGAGCAGGAACAGGTCGATGACGGAGAAGGCGCCCCAGAACTTCCCGAACCGCTCCAGGATGAGCCGGGCGTGCCCCACTCCGGTGACGGCGCCGAGCCGGAGCACCATCTCCTGGTTGACGTAGAGCACCGGGACGAGCAGCAGCAGGGTCCACAGCAGGTGGGTGCCGTAGTTCTGGCCGGCCTGGCCGTAGGTGGTGAAGGCGCCGGCGTCGTTGTCGCCGACCATCACGATCAGGCCGGGGCCGACGACGGCGAGCAGGGTCTTGAGCTTGGCGGACAGGCCCCGGCGCGGGGCGGTGTCGTCGTGCCGGATGGTGCCGAGCGCGCCGCGGATGTCACCGGTGTGCGCGTCGTCGAGCACGGCGGTGGGGTGCGGTGCCGGGGCCGTGGTGCGGACGGTGGTCTCGGTCATGGCGACCTCCCAAGTCCCCCGGGCGGGGGAGGTGTTGGGGGCGCGAGGCAGCCGTCTTCCCTGCGCGGGAGCGCAGCACGGTGACCCGTGTCGGCGGGTGGCCGTACGGGGGCGTGGTGCGGCGGGGAGGCCG
Source organism: Streptomyces diastatochromogenes (assembly GCA_001418405.1). Lineage (GTDB taxonomy): Bacteria > Actinomycetota > Actinomycetes > Streptomycetales > Streptomycetaceae > Streptomyces > Streptomyces albulus_C. The sequence goes on from LIQL01000509.1 coordinate 2,767, forward strand.
CGCAGGGAAGGTGGCTACCGCGTGCCGGAAGAATGCGAGGGCAAGCGGAGGTGGGGCCGATGATGGCCCGGACTACTGCAATCCATGTCTCTCGCCTCCTTCCGGCCGGGGCGCACGGGACGCGCCGTCGTCGATCCGGCAAGGAGCGGCCGGTCACCGTCGACCGGCTCACCCCCACTCGTCAGAGCTTTGGCACGTCACGGCGTAGCCCCGGGTGGGGCAGCCACTTGGAGTCACCCCTTGGGCCGGGGAGACCTGTCCTGATCCGGAGCGTCTCTCGACGGGTGGGATCAGTGGCCTGTGTCCGTGACGACGCCTCACCGAACGAGGTGCGTGCTTCGTCAAACCTCTAGGAGTCTAGACCCTGTCGAGGGACACTTGCGCAATCGTGCAAGTTTTTGACCGACTCTTAACCCCTCGGCGGACCGCCCGGCCGCCCCGCTGTGACGTGCTGGACACCGCGTCGACCTCAGGTGAGCATGAGCCGCATGTCCCAGGACCCCGAGCCCGGCACGCCGGGCGAATCCGGTACCGAAGCCGAGCGGTTGGACCGCATCGAGGCGCTGCTGGCGCCCGCCGTCGAGGGGGTGGCGGAGGCGGGGCACCGGCTGCGCCCGGCCTGGCGGCGGGTCACCCGCGGTGAGCCCCGCTGGCCCTCGACGTGCGCGGTGCTGCTGGCGGCGGCGTTGCAGTGGCTGCTGCCGGAGCGGTTGGCGATCCATCCGGAGTGGCTGCTGCCGGGGCTGGAGATCGCGCTGCTGCTCGTGCTGGTGCTGGCCGACCCGTATCGCATCGAGCGGGTCTCGTGGCTCTACCGGTGGGCGGGGCTGGCGCTGATCGCGATGATCAGCACCGCGAACGGCTGGTCCGCGGTGCACCTGGTGATCGGCCTGGTCCGCGGCACGGAGGGCAGCGACGCCGGACCGCTGCTGGCGACCGGCGGCAGCATCTGGGCCACCAACGTGATCGTCTTCGCGCTCTGGTACTGGGAGTGGGACCGCGGCGGGCCGGTCGCCCGGGTCCACGCGGTGCGCCGCTACCCGGACTTCCTCTTCCCGCAGATGGCGACGCCGGAGCTGGCCCCGGAGCACTGGGAGCCGCAGTTCGCCGACTACCTGTACCTGTCGTTCACCAACGCCACCGCCTTCAGCCCCACCGACGTGATGCCGCTGACCCGCTGGGCGAAGCTGCTGATGCTGGTGCAGTCGGCGGTCTCGCTGCTGACCGTCGTCCTGGTGGTGGCCCGGGCCGTGAACATCCTCAAGTAGGCGGCGCCGGCGCCCCGTTGGTCGACGTCCGTGGGTGTCTCGGGGTGTACCGGACGCACGGCGAGGGTATGGCCGCGTCATGACACCGCGATGAGGTCGGCGTGAGAAGTCGATGAATATGTGCTCAGTTGCGCAATCATTTAGACAAGGCTTGACCGGTTGACCCGTGACCGATCGGGATCACGGTCCTGACCTGCGGTTTTATCGGCACGGGGGAGTGGTGCCGAAAACAATCCCCGGCCCGAGTCAATTCTTTCCCACGCCGTGGTCAGGCGCCGCGGCCGCTTTCCCGGCGCCGCCTGCCCAAGCGCCCGATGGCCGCTTTCACAGCACGTTCGAATTGCGGAACAGACCGCGCGGCAGGCGAACCCGCTGCCTGAGCAGCGACATCTCTAGGGGCGAACGTCCGAGGGTCATCCACCCACCGGCACCGAACAGAGGCATATCGATGTCGTCGCCCCTTCTCGAATCGTCCTTCGAGCCGTCCGAGCCAGCGCCCCAACAGGCCCTGTACCGCACCGCCGGCAACCCGGCCCCGCGGACCCTGCTCGACGTGCTCGATGCCACCGCCGCCGCACATCCCCAGGCGATCGCCCTGGACACGGGCTCCGAGGCGCTCACCTACCGCGACCTGTGTATCGAGATCGAACGCCGCGCACGGCAGCTCAGGGACCGCGGCATCGGTCCCGGCGACCGGGTCGGAGTCCGCGTCCCCTCCGGGACCGCCGAGCTGTACCTGTCCATCCTCGCCGTCCTGCGCAGCGGAGCGGCCTACGTGCCGGTCGACGCCGACGACCCCGACGAGCGGGCCGCCACCGTCTTCCGCGAGGCCGCCGTCTGCGCCGTCCTCGGCCCCGACGGCCCGCTGCCCGGCCCGGCCCGGCCCCTCGGCGACCCGCGTTCCGCGGGCCCCCAGGACGACGCCTGGATCATCTTCACCTCGGGTTCGACCGGCGCGCCCAAGGGCGTGGCGGTCAGCCACCGCTCCGCCGCCGCCTTCGTCGACGCCGAGGCCGACCTGTTCTGCCAGGACCAGCCGTTGGGCCCCGGCGACCGGGTGCTGGCCGGGCTGTCCGTCGCCTTCGACGCCTCCTGCGAGGAGATGTGGCTCGCCTGGCGGTACGGCGCCTGCCTGGTGCCCGCACCCCGCGCGCTGGTCCGGGCCGGCCACGAACTCGGCCCCTGGCTCGTCGAGCGCGGCATCACCGTCGTCTCCACCGTGCCCACCCTCGCCGCGCTCTGGCCGGACGAGGCGATGCGCCGGGTCCGCCTGCTGATCGTCGGCGGCGAATCCTGCCCGGCCGGGCTCGTCGACCGCTTCGCCGGACCCGGCCGCGAGATGTGGAACACCTACGGCCCGACCGAGACCACCGTCGTCGCCTGCGCCGCCCGCCTGCTGCCGGGCGAGCCGGTCCGCATCGGCCTGCCCCTGAAGGGCTGGCAGCTCGCCGTCGTCGACCGCACCGGGCAGCCGGTGCCCTTCGGCGCCGAGGGCGAACTGCTGATCAGCGGCGTCGGCACGGCCCGCTACCTCGACCCCGCCAAGGACGCCGAACGGTTCCGGCCCGACGACGCCCTGGGGGCCGCCCGCGTCTACCGCACCGGCGACCTGGTCCGGGCCGAACCCGAGGGCCTGCTCTTCGTCGGCCGCGCCGACGACCAGATCAAACTCGGCGGCCGCCGCATCGAGCTGGGCGAGATCGACGCCGCCCTGGCCGCCCTGCCCGGCGTCCGCGGGGCCGCCGCGGCCGTCCAGACGACGCCGGCCGGCACCCAGGTGCTGGTCGGCTACGTCGTTCCCGAGCAGCGCACCGCCGACGGTTCCAGCTTCCAGCAGGACAAGGCCCGCGCACTGCTCCAGGAACGCCTGCCCGCGCAGTTGGTCCCGGTCCTCGCGGAGGTCGAGTCCCTGCCCACCCGGACCTCCGGCAAGGTCGACCGCAAGGCGCTGCCCTGGCCGCTGCCGTCCGCCCCGGTCGACTCCGCCACCGGCGATCCGGCCGCGGCGCTGGACGGCACCGCCGCCCGGCTCGCCGGGATCTGGGAGGAACTCCTCGGCGTCCGGCCCGGCCCGGACAGCGACTTCGTCTCCCTCGGCGGCACCAGCCTGGTCGCCGCCCGCATGGCGTCCCAGCTCCGCATCCACCACCCCGGCGTCTCGGTCGCCGACCTCTACCGCCACCCGGTGCTGCGCGACATGGCCGAGCACCTCGACTCGCTGGGCGGCCCGGTGGACGAGGTCCGCCCGGTCCGCCCCGTCCCGCGCCGCACCGGACTCGTCCAACTCCTCGTCCAGACCGGCCTGTACGGCATCGCCGGCCTGCGCGGACTGGTCGGGCTCGCGCTCGCGGACAACGTCCTCGGCCTGCTCGCCCCGCAGGTCTGGGCCCCGCACACCGCGTGGTGGCTGATCATCGTCGGCTGGGTGGTGCTCTACAGCGCCCCGATGCGTTGCGCCCTCGGCGCACTGGCCGCCCGCGCGCTCGCCGGCACCATCAAGCCCGGCGCCTACCCGCGCGGCGGCGCCACCCACCTGCGCCTGTGGACCGCCGAACGCGTCGTCGCCGCCTTCGGCGTCCCCTCCCTGCTCGGCACCCCCTGGGCGCGGCTCTACGCCCGGAGCCTGGGCTGCACCACCGGGCGGAACGTGGCGCTGCACACCATGCCGCCGGTCACCGGCCTTGCCGAACTCGGCGACGGCTGCAGCGTCGAACCCGAGGCCGACATCTCCGGCTGGTGGCTCGACGGCGACACCCTGCACATCGGCGCGGTCCGGATCGGCGCCGGCGCCCGGGTCGCCCACCGCAGCATGCTGATGCCCGGCGCCGTCGTCGGCCAGGGCGCCGAACTCGCCTCCGGCGCCTGCCTGGACGGAGAGATCCCCGACGGCGCCTCGTGGTCCGGCTCCCCGGCCCGCCCGGCCGGCGCCGCCGAGCGGATGGCCGGCGCCGCCTGGCCCGCCCCCGCCTGGCAGCGCTCGCGCCGCTGGAGCGCCGCCTACGGACTGACCCTGCTGGGCCTGCCGCTGCTGGCCCTGCTGTCCACCGCGCCCGCCCTGGTCGGCGCGTACTTCCTGCTCCGCGACAGCGGCACCCTCGCCACAGCCGGGCTTCGCCTGCTGCTGGCCGTCCCGGTCTTCACGCTCCTGACCACCGGCTGCTCCCTCCTCGTCACCGCCGCCGTGGTGCGCCTCCTCGGCCGCGGCATCACGCCGGGACTGCACCCCGCGAGCGGTGGCGTCGCCTGGCGCGCCTGGCTGGTCACCCGCCTCCTGGACGGCGCCCGCGGCAGCCTCTTCCCGCTCTACGCCAGCCTCGGCACCCCGCACTGGCTGCGGCTGCTCGGCGCCAAGGTCGGCCGGCACGCGGAGATCTCCACCGTGCTGCCGCTGCCCTCCCTGCTGCACGTCGAGGACGGCGCGTTCCTCGCCGACGACACCCTGGTGGCGCCCTTCGAACTCCGCGGCGGCTGGCTGCGGTTGGGGACCGTCCGGATCGGTCGCCGGGCCTTCGTCGGCAACTCCGGCATCGTCGACCCCGGCCACGACGTGCCCGACCACAGCCTGGTCGGCGTGCTCTCCAACGCCCCCGCCGACGGCGAGCCCGGCTCGTCCTGGCTGGGCCGGCCCGCCATGCCGCTGCCCCGGGTGGCGACCCAGGCCGACCCGGCGCGCACCTTCGCACCGCCGCGCAGGCTGGTCCGGGCCCGCGCCGCCGTCGAGCTGTGCCGGGTGCTGCCGCTGATGTGCGGCCTCGCGCTCGCCGAGGGCGTGTTCCTCACCGAGCAGGACGCCTTCGCCCAGGGCGGCCTCGGTCTCGCCGCACTGGTCGGCGCCCCGCTGCTGCTGGCCTCGGGCCTCGTGGCGCTGCTCGTCACCACCCTCGCGAAGTGGCTGCTGGTCGGCCGCTTCACGGTGAGCGAGCACCCCCTGTGGTCGTCGTTCGTGTGGCGCAACGAGCTCTACGACACCTTCGTCGAATCGCTCGCCGTGCCGTCGATGGCCGGCGCGTTCACCGGCACCCCGGTCCTGAACTGGTGGCTGCGCACCCTCGGCGCCAAGATCGGGCGCGGGGTCTGGTTGGAGAGCTACTGGCTGCCGGAGACCGACCTGATCACCGTCGCCGACGGCGTCAGCGTCAACCGCGGCTGCGTCCTGCAGACCCACCTCTTCCACGACCGGATCATGCGGCTGGACACCGTCCGCCTCGCCGAGGGCTCCTCGCTCGGCCCGCACGGCATCGTGCTCCCCGGCACCGAGGTCGGGGCGCGCGCCTCGATCGCGCCGTCGTCCCTGGTCATGCGCGGCGAGAGCGTCCCGGCCCAC
>LIQL01000051.1 GCA_001418405.1 Streptomyces diastatochromogenes
CCCCGCGCCCCCGGCGCACTCACCGGGGGGCGCGGGGTGTGCGACGGCTGCGGGGCGGGCACCGTCGGCGCCGGCCGCTGCGGTTGCGCCCGCGGCCGCGGATCCGGCTGCGGCGAGCCGGCCAGCGCGAACGCCAGCGCCGCACCCGCCACGACCACCACTCCGGCCCCCACGCCGACCTTCACCGGCGCGGCCAGCGCCCCGCCCGCGGTCGTGCCGCCGGCACCGCCCGAGGCGCCCGCACCGGAACCGGCCCCAGCGGCGGCCGCGGCCACCCCGGCGCCCGCCGCCGCTCCGGCACCGGTGACCCCGGCCACCGCGACGGCACCCTTGACGGCGTACCCGGCCGCGAACCAGCCGATGACCGCGACCGGCAGCACCGCCCCGATCCGCTGGTTGAGGTCCGCGACCTCCAGCGCCGCCCCGCGGCACCGGGCGCACGCGTCCAGGTGCTTGCGCAGCCCCCGCTCGGCCCGCATCCGCAGCCCGCCGCGGGCGTACGCACCGAGCCGGTCGGCGTAGCGCGCGCAGTCGCCGCCCGAGGTCAGCGACTGGCTCACGTGCGCCTGCAAGTACGCCTGCTTGAGCCCTTCGCGGGCGCGGTGCGCCAGCACGGCGGTGGCGTTGGCGGTCAGCCCGAGCAGCGGCGCGACCTCGCTCGGCGACTCGTCCTCGATGGTGGTGTGCCACAGCACCGTCTGGTAGCGCTCCGGCAGACTGCGGAACGCCTGCACCGCCATCGTCTGCTCGGCCTCGTGCATCGCCCGCACGTCCGCGCCCAGATCCAGGGTGTCGTCGTCCCGCGACGAGCCGGCCACCGACACCGCGAACACCGCGAAGTCCTCGACCAACTGCTCCCGCCGCGCGGTCTTCGCCCAGGCCGCGGCGACCCGCCGCACGGTCGTCAGCAAATAGGCGCGCACCGCCGAATCCGGCCCGGCCCCGCCCCGCACCGCCTGCAGGGTGCGCGCGAAGACCTCACCGGTCAGGTCCTCGGCGGTGTGGGTGTCCCGGCAGCAACTGCGGGCGTAGCGGCGCACCGCCTCGGCGTGCCGGCGATACAGCTCCTCGTAGGCGCTGTCGTCGCCGGCCCGCATCGCGGCGACCAACTCGGCGTCGGACGAGGCCGGCTGGGCGTCCGCACCCGTCGCCGCGGTGTCGTCCGCGGCGTCCGACGGCGGCTGCGCCCCGGAGCGCCGACGCTGCGCCGGCACGCTGGGCCCGGCACCCTCCAGGCCGCCGGCCGGCGGCGTCGCCCCCAACGGCCCGGTCTGTCCCGGCACCTGCTCCGGCGGGCGTCCCGCGCTCTCGCCGCGCCGCTCGTCCCGTCCGTCAACACCCATCGCCGAGACTCCCGAACCCGCCGTCACACCGCAACACCGCGCAAGCGTGCCACACCCGTGGCCCAAGCCTCAGGGCTCAGGTGGGCAACCACTCATCCGGGGGCGACCGCACTGGCGTTCACCCGTATGGCTCATGCCCGCCCACCGGGTCGCCCACGCGCGCAGGACCGTCACCGGCCCGCCGCACCGCGCCCACCCGGGCCCCTCGGCGCCGGCTCCACCCAAGGCCCGGAGGAGCCGGCCACCGCCGGTCATGTCAAGGGGCGCGACCGCAGCCCTTCCAGCAGGATCTCCAGCAGTCGCGCCGAGGCCGCCTGCTGCTGTCCCGGATCGGGCAGCGCCGGCGCACCCGTGGCGATCACCAGCAGCACGTCGGAGACCGTGACGTCCGGCCGCAGCGCACCCGCCGTCCGGGCCCGCTCCACCAGCCGTCCGACGACCTCCAGCAGCGCCTGCCCGCCGGGCGTCTCCTCGCTCTCGGCGCCCGGCCGCGGCACCTCCGCCTCGCCCGGCGCCATTCGCTGCAACGGCACCCGTGCCTCGGTGCCGCCCTCCGGCAGCCGCGGTTCGACCGGGCCGTCCGGCACCAGCTCCTCGCCCGGACCCAGTCGCAGGATGCCCGGCGGCAGCAGCCGTCCGGCCCCCGAGGCGACCGACGTGCGCAGGAACCGCGCCAGCGCCGACCACGGGTCGTCCTCCTGCCCCAGCGCGGCCCGTGCCTGCTCGGTCAGCCGGGAGGTCTCCTCCTCGGCTATCCGCCGGACCAGCACGTCCTTGCTCGGGAAGCGGCGGTAGACCGTACCGACGCCGACCCGGGCGCGCCGCGCCACGTCCTCCATCGGCGCGCCGTAGCCCAGCTCGCCGAAGACCTCACGGGCCGCCCGCAGTACGTGTTCCAGATTGCGCTGGGCGTCCACCCGCAGTGGTGTGCTCCGGCCGTTGGCGCTGGTCACCGCGCCCGTGCCGGTGGCGCCGTTGACGCCGTCGGAAGCAGCGGTCATCGCGACCGCCGTCGGCCATTGAGAGCCCTGAATGTGCATAAGTGATCCCCCGGTAATGACGTCTCCCCCCGGAGACTCCCCGCCCTGACGGCCGGGGCGACCCGACGAAAGGGTGCACCCCGACGACATACGAACATAGTTGAGCCCACGTCAAGATTGAAGGGGCCCTCCGTACACGTGCCCCCCGATCGGCCTAATCGACCCGATCCGCCCTGCTCACCCTTCCCCTCACCCGGTGCCGATCTCCGCCTGACCAGCGTACTTCGCACCGCTCGGCCGGAATGTCCCACTCCGCACCACCACTCGTTCCGGACATACTTTTCGACCTGCCTGTGGACAAAGGCGTGTCGGCAGTGCGTCATGGAACAGTGCTGTGCTTTCCGGGGGCACAGCGCCCGAAGGTGGCCGCGCCGCCGGCCCGGCCACCCGCTCGGTGGCGCCCCGGCCTGGTCGACACCGCGAGGAGAACCTCTGTGAAGACTGAGTCTTCGGACGACGTGGCGCGCATTCTCGTGGTCGGCGGTGGCTACGTGGGCCTGTACACCGCCCTGCACCTGCAACGGACGCTCAAGCAGGAGCTGCGCCAGGGCACCGTCGAGATCGTCGTGGTCGACCCCGAGCCGTACATGACCTACCAGCCGTTCCTCCCCGAGGCCGCCGCCGGCTCCATCTCCCCGCGCCACGTCGTCGTCCCACTGCGCCGGGTCCTGCCGCACTGCACCGTCCTCATCGGCGAGATCACCGCCATCGACCACACCGAGCGCACGGCGACCGTCGCCACCCTGGCCGCGGAGCAGGCCGGCGACGCCGACGTCGTGCTGCCCTACGACGAACTGGTCCTCGCCCCGGGATCGGTCTCCCGCACCCTCCCCGTCCCCGGGCTGGCCGACGTCGGGATCGGCTTCAAGACCGTCGAGGAAGCCATCGGCCTGCGCAACCACGTCCTCGAACAGCTCGACATCGCCTCCTCCACCCGCGACCCCGAGGTCCGCGACGCGGCACTGACCTTCGTCTTCGTCGGCGGCGGCTACGCCGGCGTGGAAGCCCTGGCCGAACTGGAGGACATGGCCCGCTACGCCGTCCGCTACTACCACAACGTCCAGCCCGAGGACATGAAGTGGATCCTGGTCGAGGCCAGCGGCCGGATCCTGCCCGAAGTCGGCGCCGACATGGGCCGCTACACCGTCCGCGAACTGCGCGCCCGCAACATCGACGTCCGGCTGGAGACCCGCCTGGAGTCCTGCGAGAAGCGCATCGTCCGGCTCAGCGACGGCTCCCGCTTCCCCAGCAGGACGCTGGTGTGGACCGCCGGCGTCAAAGCGCACCCCATCGTGGCCGCCAGCAAACTGCCGCTGACCGACCACGGCCGCCTCCGGTGCACCGCCGCGCTCCGGGTGGACGGCGTGGACCACGCCTGGTCCGCCGGGGACGCCGCGGCCGTCCCGGACCTGACGGCCCCGCCGTCCGCCGCCCCCGACGCCCCGGGCGCCGTGTGCGCCCCGAACGCCCAGCACGCCGTGCGCCAGGCCAAGGTCCTCGCCGAGAACATCACCGCGACCCTGCGCGGCGGCGAGGTCCGCGACTACGCGCACAAGTACGTCGGTTCGGTGGCCTCGCTCGGCCTGCACAAGGGCGTCGCGCACGTCTACGGCCGCAAGCTCAAGGGCTACCCGGCGTGGTTCATGCACCGCGCCTACCACCTCAGCCGGGTGCCAACCTTCAACCGCAAGGCCAAGATCCTCGCCGAGTGGATCCTCGCCGGTCTGTTCAAGCGCGAGATCGTCTCCCTCGGCTCACTGGAGAACCCGCGCGCCGAATTCGAACTCGCCGCGGGCACCGGCCGGCACAACGAAACCAGCTGACCGGCCGCTCCACCAGGGACGTTGGCCCCCGGCCCGACCGGTCCGCCCGGCCCCTTCGAACGCCGGCGACTACGCCCCGACGCCCGGCGTCTGACGGATGACCGTCCGGTCGGCCACACTGGACGTGTGACCATGGGTGGGCTCGTATCTGCGAAGAGTGACAATCACGAGGATTCAGGACGTTTGCTGCATTCCGCTAGAGGAAGCCGACCGTGCTCCCCGCCATGCCACGGGGCGTTCCCCCACGCCGATGGCCCGACCCCGCGCGACGACGCGAAGTAAGAGGTACCCCTCCGTGATCTTCACGCGCTGGAGCGCCAAGTTCCCGGGCACGCAGCGGCGCACCGCCGCCCGGCCCGACCGCCCCGTCACCCCGCCCTCGGGGCCCACGGCACACTCCGCCGCGCCCGCACCCGCCGGCGACGCACCGGCCGGCCAGCCCGGCACCGTCCCCGCAGCCCGCGCCGAGGGCCCCGCCGGAGAAGACGCCCCGCCCGCCGCGCCGCCCACCGTCGACGCGCTCTCCGTCCACGACATCCTCGGCACCATCCCCGCCCTGGTCGCCGTCGTCTACGGCCCCGAGCACCGCCTCGCCTACGTCAACAGCGCCTACGCCGGCGTCTTCGGCCCCCGCCCGGCCGGCCGCACCGCCCGCGAGGCCCTGCCCGAACTCGCCGAACTCGGCCTGCTGCCCCTGATGGACCAGGTCCTGCGCAGCGGCAAACCGCGCACCGTGAAATCCCGCAAGGTCCCGGCCGGCGCCGGCGGCGACCGCACCCGCGACGGCTACTACACCTTCACCTGCACCCCCATCGAGGTCGCCGCCAGCGGCCCGGCACCCGACCCGGAGGTCGCCTGCGTCGCCCCGCACAAGGGCGTCCTGGTCTTCGGCGCCGAGGTCACCGACCAGATCGAGTCCGCCGAACGGCTCCGCGCCAGCGAGGCCCGCCAGCGCGCCGCCGCGGTCACCCTCCAGCGCTCGCTCCTGCCCCAGGAACTGGAACAGCCCGACGACCTGATCGTCGCCGCCACCTACCAACCCGGCGGCACGGACGCCGCGGTCGGCGGCGACTGGTACGACGTCATCACCCTCGGCGCCGGCCGCACCGCCCTGGTCATCGGCGACGTCATGGGCCGCGGCGTACGCGCCGCCGCCGTCATGGGCCAGCTCCGCACCGCCGTCCGCGCCTACGCCCGCCTGGACCTCCCGCCCCACGAGGTCCTCCAACTCCTCGACGGCCTCGCCGCCGAGATCGACGCCAGCCAGATCGCCACCTGCGTCTACGCCGTCCACGACCCCAACGAGGGCCGCTTGGTCTACGCCTCGGCCGGCCACCTGCCGATGCTCGTCCGCGACGCCGACGGCGCCGTCCGCCGCGCCGCCGAACCCACCGGCCCGCCGCTGGGTACCGGTGGCTGGCTGCACACCTCCGGCTCCGTCCCGCTCGGCCCCGGCAGCAGCGCCGTCCTCTATACGGACGGCCTCGTCGAACGCCGCGACAAGGACATCGACGACGGCGTCGCCTCCCTGGAGCGCGCCTTCGCCGGCGCCACCGGCGCCCCCGACATCGTCTGCGACCGGCTGCTGCGCTCCCTGGGGATCACCGCCGCCCACGACGACGACGTCGCCATCCTCGTCATCCAGAACCCGGTCCGCACCGGACACGACGCCGAGCTGTTCCACAACGCCGCCCTGGAACTCCACGGCGGCACCGAGGCGGCACCCCGCGCCCGGGCCTTCGCCTCCGGCGTCCTCGCCTCCTGGCGCTTCTCCCCGGAACTCCACGACCTCGGCGTGCTGGCCGCCAGCGAACTCGTCGCCAACTCCCTCCAGCACGGCACCCCGCCGATGCGGCTGCGCCTGCGCCGCACCGACCGCCGCCTGATCATCGAGGTCACCGACGGCGACGACCACCTGCCCCGCCGCCGGCGCGCCGAGCCCGTCGACGAGGCCGGTCGCGGCATCTCCATCGTCGCCACCATCGCCTCCTCCTGGGGCTCGCGCCGCACACCCGGCGGCGGCAAGGCGGTCTGGTGCGAGTTCGCCCTGCCCCGGGGCTAGCACCGGGACCCGCACGATCGGGGCGACGCCCCGCCCAAGAGCGGACGTCGCCCCGGACCGGACCTCAGACGCCCGCGGCCACCGGCTCGGCCTCCACCCGCTGCGGGGGCAGGGTCACGGCCCGGTGCGGCTGGTCCTGGGCCGGGCTGAGCATCCGCCCCAGCCGCAGCGCCAGCACCGAGATCCCGACCGCGCACGCGATCAGCATCGCGATGTACGCGACGTGCATCCCGTGCCCGATCATCAGCGCCCCCACGGCCGGACCGACCGCCAGCGCCATCTGCTTGACCAGCGCGAACGCCGAGTTGTACTGGCCGATCAGCGACGCCGGCGCCAGATCCGCCACCAGCGGCGACACCGTCGGCGACAGCAGCGACTCGCCTATGCCGAACAACGCGTACGTGGAGATCAGCAGCACCGTGGCCACCACCTGGCTCCCGTGCACCAGCCCGGACAGCCCGGCGGCCATCCACGCCACCGTCCAGATCAGGCCCACCAGCGCCATCACCCGGCTCCGACGCCGACGCTCGACCAGCTTCAGCACCACGAACTGCGCCACCACGATCGCCGCGGTGTTGGCCGCCAGCGCGATGCCCAGCGTCGCCGGCGCGATCCGGGTGACCTCCGTGGCGTACGCCGCGAGCCCCGACTCGAACTGCCCGTAGCAGGCGAAGAACAACACGAAGCCCAGCACGCACAGCCACACCATGCGCCGGTCGCCGAACATCGCCCGCCAAGCGCCCTTGGCCCGCTCCTCGGTCGGCACCGCGTCCTCCACCTTCGGCGCCCGCGGCAGCCGCACGGTCGCGATCGCCGCGCCCAGCACCAGGAACATCACGGCCTCGATGGCGAACAGCCGCACGAAGCTCGACGCGTGCGTGGTGTCCACCAACTGGCCACCGACCAGGCCGCCGATGCCCAGCCCCAGGTTGTTGAGGAAGAACTGCGTGGCGAACGCCCGCGACCGGGTCGCCGTCGTCGAGCACCACACGATCATCGTGGCGAGCGCCGGCTGGATCACCGCGATACCGGCCCCCAGCGCCACCGCCGACGCGATGACCGCCGGCTCCGTCGACGACAGGCCGATGCCCAGCGAACCGACGGCGGCCGACACCGTGCCGACCACGGCGACCGGCAGCGGCCCCCGACGGTCGATGGCCCGTCCGGTCAGTGGCAGCACGACCAGCGCGGAGATCGCCAGCATCGCCAGCACCGCACCAGCCGTACTCGCACCAAGATGCCGCACCTCCGCCACGTAGACGTACAGATACGGGACGGTGAAGCCGTTGCCGAACGCGCTCAGCGCGTTCCCCAGCTGGATCCGGCGCAGCGCAGCGCCCATCGCGGTGGTCACACTCACCTACCTAGGTCAGGTCACAGAAGACGAATAAGAGACAGGAACCCCCCGAGCCGAGTCGAGGCGGCGTCCACAACACCCCGGACGCCCCGGACGTCCGAGACCGGACAGTCACACCCTCAAGACTTCAACTCTAAAGTTCGAAGCTAAAGACTACATGACGAAGAACTTCAACGCCAATGACTTTCGTGTCATACTGCGCCGCATGCCAGAGCCCTCAGATGCGGCGGCCGGAGCCTCCGAGCCGAGCCTGGAGGAACAGATCGCGGCCTACCAGCGCGAGTTCCAGGACCTCGACCCCCAGGTGGAGAAGGTCGTCTCCGCACTTCAGCGCCTCAACCGGCGGATGAACGTCGCCTACGGACGCCAGACCGCCACCCTCGGCATGAGCAACGCCGAATGGGAGGTCCTCAAGGCCCTCGTGGTCTCCGGTGCGCCGTACCGCCTGGGCCCCGGCGAACTCGCCAAGCGCCTCGGCCTCACACCGGCCGCCATGACCCACCGCATCGACCGCATGGCGAGCGACGGCCTGGTCACCCGCGAGCGCGACGAGAACAACCGCGTCCGCGTCATCGTCGAACTGACCCACGAGGGCCGCGAGAAGTGGTTGGAGGCGATGCGCATGGCCTCGGTCTTCGAGGAGGAGCTCCTCCAGGACCTCTCCGGCGACGAACGCCGCATCCTCGGCGACGCCCTGACCCGCCTGCTGCGCCGCGTGGAGGACGCCCAGCCGGACGCCGACGGCCGCCTCAGCGACCTCGACTGACCCGGTTTGACACGCCCTTCCTCGATCCGTAGTGTTCTCCGAGTTGCCAACGAGCCGTAACGGTTCTGCGGTAGCCATCCCGCCGCATCGCGGCACCTCACTACTGCACGGCTCCTCAACGGGATCGAATTTCGCATGCCGAAATTCATTCCGGGCGTCTGATTAGGCGTCACCGAGGAATTCCGCTAACGTAGTGAACACCCCGCCGACGGGGAATCGGATCGAAATTCGAACCGCTCGCAACTCACTGAGATGCGGACCGGAACGGAAAGAAGATCTGATAAAGTCGGAAAGGTCGAGAAGCGAAAGCGAATCGGCCGGACCCCGCTCCAGCAGGGGGCCAGAGACGGAAACGGA
>LIQL01000510.1 GCA_001418405.1 Streptomyces diastatochromogenes
GGCCCACCGCTCGCGCAACCGCAACCCGGCGAGCTGCGCCATCAGATCGAGTTCGGCGGGCCAGACGTACCGGAACGGGATCGACTCGTGGCTGCCGTGCCCGTCGACCGCGTCGAAGTAGTGGGAACTCAACGCCTGGGTGGCGACGTCGTACACGTCGAACGCCCACCGCGTCGGACCGACGTGGAACGGCACGGCGGTCTGGCCCGGCGGGAGCTTGCGCAGTTCGGGGACCATCACCTCGACGACGAAGGAGCCACCCGGTGCGAGGTGCGCCGCGACGTTGCGGAAGCAGTCGACCTGTGCCTGTTGGGACGTCAGGTTCATGAGGGTGTTGAAGACCAGGTAGGCGACCGAGAACGTCCCGTCCACCCGCGTGGTCGCGAAGTCGCCGAGGGTCACGCCGATGTCCCCGCCACCCGGCTTGGCCCGCAACCGGTCGACCATCGCCCGCGACAGGTCGATGCCGTGCACCGGCACGCCGCGCCCCGCCAGCGGCAGTGCGATCCGGCCGGTCCCGATCCCCAGTTCCAGGGCCCGACCGCCACCGGCGAGCCGGGCCAGCACCTCGACGGCCGGTTCCACGACGTCCGCCGCGAACATCTCCGCCGACGACTCGTCGTAGGTCGCCGCGACGCTCTTCCCGAAGTAGCCGTCCTCGTCATCCATGGCCACGGACCGTACTGCGGACGGCACCCGCCCCGCACGGCCTTTTCGCCCGCCGGACGCAGCCCGTCGGACGCCACGACGGCCCTCAGCGCGGCACCGCCTCGCAGAGTGCCGCGGCGACCGCGACCTCGGTGCCGGCGAGGCCGACCGAGCTGAAGACCGTGAGGTCGTCGGGGTCGGTGCGGGCCGGCGCCGCTCCGGCGAGGACGGCACCGAGGGAGACCAGCCGGTCGGCGGGGAACAGCGGCGATCCACCGGAACCGACGGACTGGGCGAGGGAATCGGTGAGGACGGTGCGGGCACGGTCGGCCAGCGCGGCGGGCACCTCGTGCCGGGCGGTGGACTTGGGGCCCAGGGTCGTCAGGTGGGTGCCGGGGGCCAGCCAGTCGGCGTCGAGCACCGGCGTCGGACTCCCGGTCGCCACGACCACCACGTCCCGGTCGGTGACCGCGTCCTCGACCGCGGTCACCGCGCGCGCCGGGACGCCCAGCTCACCGGCCGCCCGCCGGGCGAACGCCGCGGCCCGGTCGTGGTGCCGCGCCACCACGACCGCGTCGGTCACCTCCCGCACCGCGCAGAGGGCCCACAGCTGCGTCCAAGCCTGCGGCCCGGCCCCCACCAGCCCGACGCGGACCGGACCGGGGCGGGCGGCGGCGTCCACCGCCACCGCGCCGATCGCCCCGGTCCGCCGCGCTCCCAGCTCCGTGCCGTGCACCACGGCCCGCAGTTTTCCGTCCGCCGTGCCCCACACCGCGACCAGTTGCTCCGCGCCCACGAGGGTGTCGTACGCGCGGAAGCCGAACAGCTGCCGGGACCGAAGGTGGCCCGCGGTGATGACCAGGTCGCCGGCCCCCAGTGCGGCCCGGACCCGGGCCGGCGCGGCCAGGTCGTCGTGGTGGGCCGAGAGCAGCGCCGCCCGCACCGCCCGGACCGCGGTCGCGGCATCCAGGTGGGCGCGGACGGCGTCGTCGTCGAGCAGGAGCACGGACACCGGCACGGTCCTTCCGCTGGGAGAACGGGCAGCGGGGCCACTGTGCCGCACCGGTGCCGTGCGGTCATCCGTCGTGCGACCTGCGACCGCGGACGGATGCGGGTCGGCTCAGCCGGCCGGGATCACGTTGGTCGCCCGGACCACGGGACGCAGGTCGCGGGCCAGGCGGACGGCGTCGCCGACCGCCCAGAAGTGGACGAAGAACAGCCGGGGTTTGTCCCGCAGCCCGTGGTTGTGGAGTTCGACGAGCTTGACGCCGGCCTGCCGCAGCAGTCGGAGGACGTGTTGGACCTCGTCCGCGACCATGCAGCAGTCCGCGCTGATCGCGGCCCGGCCGTTGCCCAGCGGTTGGAAGTTGAAGGCGCTGGTCGACCCCAGGCCCGGGGGCAGCACCATGTGGCCGTCGACGATCTTCTCCTTCCGGACGAAGATGCACTTGTAGATGCCGTCGTCGGCGGACCCCTTGGCCCCCAGGGCGTCGTCGATCGCGCCGGTGTCGAGGTCGTCCGGCTTGGACTGGTCGGACGGCTTGGGGCGCGGGGTGTCGGTTTCGTCGAACGCCGCGCGGATGCCGCGCGCCAGCGTCAGCGCGTCGTGGCCGTGCCCGTGCACGTGGAGCCACCAGACGTCGGGCCGCTGCGCGAGGAGGTGCTTGTGCAGCGCGGTCACGCCGATCCGGTGCTCCTGCAGGGCGTCGACGAAGCCCTGCAACTCGCCCTCGGTCACCACCACGTCGCCCATCAGCAAGGTGCTGCGGTCGGAGTAGCGGACGAAGGAGACGTGTGAGCCGAGGGCGAGGGACGGTTTGACGTGCACGTGGTGCGAGACCAGCCGGAGGTCCCGACGGGGGAACCCGGTGTGGTACATCACCTTGCGCTTCAGGTCGCCGGGCCCGCCCAGGACCTTGGCCACGGCCGTCCAGTCCTGGCGGGTGGTGTGGACCGGCTCGATCAGCTTCTGCGCGAGCCCGACCGGCTCCGTCGCCGGGCCGGCGGTGCGGGCGCGCGCCGGGCTCGGTGCCGCGGCGAGCAGCGGGGCGAGGGCCGCCGCCGCCATCACTCGCCGCCGCGAGGTTCCCGCACCGGGGTCGGGGTGCTGCCGTCTTTCTTCAGTCATTACGTGCCTACCTCCGCGATGACCTCCATGAGGAGTTGGCAGCATGGCTGATCTGAGGCCCCGTCAGCTCGTAGGTGGGGGCCAGGTGGGCTAAGGCGATCATCGTCAGGGGTGAGCGGGCCGGCGGGCGAGGGCCGAGGACGGTGGGTCAGCCGTCAGTTGCTTCCCGTGACCAAAGGGCCGGCGGTGCGTTCCCGGGTGGACCGGACCGCGCGTCGGTCACGATCCGTCGGCCGGTCCGTCGCCGGCCTCCGCCAGCCGCCGCAGCAGCGGTTCGACCTCCACCAGCCGGCGGATCTCGTCCGGTTGGAGCGCGGTGAGGCGCCGGGCCAGCACCTGCGCCTCACCACGGGCGACGTTCGCCAACGTCGCGGTGCCCTCCTCGGTGAGCAGGACCCGGCTGGCGCGGCGGTCCTGGGGGTCGGCCTCCCGACGGACCAGGCCCGCCGACTCCAGGCCGAGGACCGCCGCGGTGGCGGTCGGCTGGGAGCAGGGCACCCACTGGGCGATCTCGCCGATCCGGGACGGCCCGCGCTGGGTCAGCAGGGCCAGCACGGCGAGGTGGGTCAGCTGGACGCTGTCCGCGGTGGCGGACCTGCGCAGGCTGCGGGTGAGCCGGTGCAGCGAGATCACCAGTTGCAGTGCCGCGTCGTCACCGATCGTCATCGCCCACCCTCGCCTGCGTGCCGGACCCGGTCCGCGCCGGATCTCCCGTTCGGGGACCGCCGTTGATCAGGAGAGCGTAATGGTGGGGGAGTACATCTCCAACCACAGGGCCAGGTCCAGGGTCCGTTCGAGGCCGCGCCGCGACGCCTGGGTGATCTGCGGCGCCTCGTGCTCGGCGGCGCGCTTGAGCCAGTCGCGGTCGACGAGGTCGAAGACCTGGTGCGAGGGGCGCGCCAACAGGTCCTTGGCGTGCTGTTGCAGCGCCACGGCGTACTGCGGGTCCTGGGTGGAGGGGTACGGGCTCTTCACCCGGTCGTAGACCGACCTGGGCAGCACGTCGGCGGTGGCCTCGCGCAGCAGGCTCTTCTCGCGGCCGTCGAAGGACTTCAGGGACCACGGCGCGTTGTAGACGTACTCGACCAGGCGGTGGTCGCAGAACGGCACGCGCACCTCCAGGCCGACGGCCATGCTCGCCCGGTCCTTGCGGTCCAGCAGGATCCGGACGAACCGCGTCAGGTGCAGGTAGCAGATCTTGCGCATCCGGAACTCGAAGTCGCTCTCCCCGTCGAGCCGTTCGACGTCCTTGACGGCGCGGTCGTAGCCGTCCTGGATGTAGGTGCCGAGGTCGAGGGCGCCGGTGACGTTCGCCTTGAGGATGTTCCCGTCGTCGCCGAAGTGCTGGGTGAAGCGGACGAGCCAGGGGAAGGTGTCGGCGTTGCGGGCCTCCTCGTCGAAGAACTGCTTGTACCCGCCGAACACCTCGTCCGCCGACTCGCCGGACAGCGCCACCGTCGAGTGCTCGCGAATCGCCTTGAACAGCAGGTAGAGGGAGGCGTCCATGTCGCCCAGGCCCATCGGGAGGTCGCGGGCGCGCAGCACCTTGGCGCGCACGTCGAGGTCGGCCAGGGCGGCGGAGTCCAGCACGATGTCCTGGTGCTCGGTGCCGGCGAGCCGGGCCACGTCGTGCACGAAGGGCGTGTCGGGGGTGGCGCGCAGGTCGTCGGCGATGAAGTTCTCGGTCTGGCCGACGAAGTCGACGGCGAAGCTCCGCACCGTCTCGCCCGCCTCGGCGAGTTGACGGGCCGCGAGGGCGGTCATCGCAGACGAGTCCAGACCGCCCGACAGCAGGGTGCAGCGCGGCACGTCGGAGACCAGCTGGCGGCGGACGATGTCGTCGAGCAGGGTGCGCACGTGCCCGATCGAGGTCTCGCGGTCGTCCTGGTGGGCGCGGGTCCGCAGCGACCAGTAGACGTGCCGGCGCACCCCGTCCGCGTCGACGGTCACCACGGTGCCCGGCTCGACCTCGTGCATGCCGTCCCACACGGCGTGCCCGGGCGTCTTGACGAAGGCGAAGAGCTCGCGGAGGCCGTCCAGCCCGACCCGGCGTTCGGCGAGCGGGTTGGCGAGGATGGCCTTGGGCTCGGAGCCGAACAGCACGCCGTCGGCGGTGGGGTAGTAGTAGAACGGCTTGATGCCCATCCGGTCGCGGATCATCACCAGCCGCCGGCGCTGCTCGTCCCAGACGGCGAACGCGAACATCCCGTTGAGGCGCTCGGCGACCGCTTCGCCCCACTGAAGGTAGCCGCGGAGCACCACCTCGGTGTCGGAGTCGGTGGTGAAGCGGTGGCCCTTGTCCACCAGTTCGCTGCGGAGTTCGCCGAAGTTGTAGGTCTCGCCGGAGTAGACGATGACGACCTGGCTGCCGTCGGCGCGCTCGGCCGTCATCGGCTGGCGTCCGCCGGGCAGGTCGATGATCGCGAGGCGGCGGTGGCCGAGCGCGGCCGGACCGCGTACCCAGGTGCCGCGGTCGTCAGGTCCGCGGCAGGACATCGTCTCGGTCATCGCGTCCACGGTCTCCTGCTCGGAGCGCAGCTCGCGGTCGAAGGAAATCCAGCCGGTGATGCCACACATGCCATGTCCTCCTGCTCCGAACCCTGGGGCGCCGGTGCCGCATGGGGTGCCGCGGCAGGCCGGGAATCCGGGAGGGCGGGCAACGCCGAAGAACGGTGGCCCGACTCGCTCCGCCAGAGTCAGTTGTATCGAGCACCTATGTAACGAGGGTGTTCCTCGGAGGCCCGTCGCGTCAACCGGGGCGCAACACGGGCCGGGGTGCGCGGGGACGCGCCGGGGCGCACGCAGCGCGGCCGCTGCTCTCCGGCGGACGGGCTGACCTGCGTGTCCGCCGCGCGGGAGGGAAAGGGCCCGCCCCGGGGCGGGTGGGCCACCCGACGGAAACGGGGGAAAGGTTTTACCGGGAGGTGACGGAAGCGGGCCGGCCCGGGAGCGGGCCGGGGCCGCCGTCCGCCTCAGATGCTCTTCCGCCGGGTGCGCCCGGTCACCGGTACGTCCAGGGCGCGGGCGATGCCCACCACGCCCTCGTCCAGACGCTGGAGGTGCCGCAGCACACGGAAGGCCACGGTGTGTGACGGCGGCACCGGCGAGCCGTCCGCGTCCAGCAGCGAGGCGATGCTCGCGCCCGCCTCCACCTCGCCCTCGGTGGGCTCCTCCTTCACCCGCGCGGAGATCAGGTCGATGTTCTGCCCGATGCGCCGACCGACGCGTTCCAGCCGGGGGTCGGCCGCCACGGAACGGCTGGACGGCAGGACTTCGGCGGTCGCCGCCAGCGACCGCGCGTGATAGGCGCAGGTCTCCAGCAGGGCCACCAGGTACCTGGCGGTCTGCCGGCGCACCCGCAGCGGGGTGATCGGGTGCACCAACGGCTGGGTGGAGCCGCGCAGGTCGTTCAGCGCGGTGTCCAGATCGCGCGCCAGCGTGAGCAGATCCGCCGAGGGCCCGCCGGAGAGCTGTGCGACGGCCGCCGACACCGCGTCCCGCAACCGCTCCAGGACCGTGCTCAGGTGCTCGTCGGTGCGCCGGTCGGTGTGCACCGGCAGCACCAGCGCCGCGGCGATGATGCCGCACGCCGCCCCCAGCGCGGTCTCCTCGATGCGCAGCACCAGCGTCGCGACGCTGTAGGTGTTCAGCAGCGTGTAGAGCAGCCCGAGCATCGCGGTGACGAAGAAGGACATCAGCGCGTACGACAGCGGCGCGGTGAAGAACATCCCGAAGACGCAGAGCAGCACCAGCGCGAACGCCGTCCAGGTGTGGTTGCCCACCAGCCCGGCCAGCCCCACACCGGCGATCACGCCGAGCACCGTGCCCAGCAGTCGGCGGTAGCCCTTGACCAGGACCTCGCCCGTGGAGGCGGTGTTGAGGAACACCACCCAGCAGGTCAGCACCGCCCAGTACCAGCGTTGGGTGGACAGGAACTCGCCGCCCACGATGGCCAGTGCGGAGCCGGCCGCGACCTGGAACGCGGCCCGGGTGGTGGGCCGCTTCAGACCGGTGCGGGTGTCCTCCTCTTCCTCTTCGACGCCGACTATCGCCAGGTCCTCGGCGTCGAACTCCTCCCGCGAACGGGCGGTGGCGGAGGTGTCGTCGGACTCGTCCTGCGGCCCGTCCAGCGCCAGCCGCAGGCCCAACACCGCCCGGGCGGCCTCACCCAGCGCACGGAAGGCGTCCTGCACGGCCATCGAGCCGCGCGGCAGGTCCTCCTCGTCGCGGTAGCCGAGCAGTCGGTTCCGCACGTGTGCCAGGGCGGTGCCGCGGTCCCCGGGCGCCCGGCGGGCCACCAGCAGGCCCAGCGCGTCGAGGTCCCGGCGGAGCGTGGCCACGGCGTCGCCCTCGGACTGCATGCGGTTGCCGGTCGCCGGGACCGGGGCGTGCGGAAGGTGCAGGGTGAGGGTGTCGGTGCGCTCCGCGCTGCGGGCGTTGAGCAGCGTCATCCCGAGGCGCTCGGCGGCGATCTCGGCGTCCGCGATGCGGCGCTGGAGCAACGACGCGGTGCTCGCGTCGCGGGTGCCCTCCTCCAGGCGGCCCTGGATCATCAGTGCCGTCTCGTGCAGCCGGGCGGTGTGCCGCCGCAGGTCGTCGAGGACGCCGTCCAACTCCTCGGGGCCGGCGTCCACCAGCTCCCGGTGCGTGGCCACCAGCTGGGCGAGGCGGGCCCGGAACGCCTCCCGCAGCCGGCTCAAGGTGCGTTCGGGGGAGTCCGGGAAGACCGCGAACCGGACCACCGCGCTGCACGCGAACGCCACGGCCAGGGTCAGGAACAGCTCCGGCAGCGTCGCCACCGTCGCGTGCACGAACAGCGAGACGAAGTAGACCTGAAAGCCGATCAGCCCCAGCGCCGTGCCGCGGTCGCCGAACCGGCGGGCGTACGCGGCGCCGAAGATCAGCGCGAGGAAGAACAGGTCACCGGCGATGATCCGGCTGTGCAAGAGCGCTCCCAGCGCCACCGCGGCCAGGGCCACCGGCAGCCCCAAGGCGAGGGTGACGGCCTGGCCGCGCACCTCCTTCTCCCGGATGGCGAAGGTCGAGACCATCGCCGCCATGGCCCCGGCCACCAGGAGCGTGACGCCGGTGCCGAGCAGGGCCAGGACGACGAGGGTCAGCACGATCGCCCCCACCGTCCGCAGTCCCGCCATCAACCGCAGCAGTCCCGGGTCGGACGCCGCGAAGCGGTTCCACGTGCCGGAAACGGTCCGTCGTATCGCTGCCTTCACGCTGCCCTACGCTCCCCATCCTTGGCATCGACCGAGGTCACGCGCCTCGGCCGGGCGCCCCCAGCATCGCACGAGGAGCGTCACAACGGCCGGTGCGTGTGCCGTCAGGCAGCTTCGTAGGCGGCGCCCGCGACCGCCAGGTCCTCCCAGGCCATGCCGACGCCCTTGAAGAGGCGGGGGCGTTGCGGGTCCGCGGTGGCGGTCCCGCAGGCCAGTGCGGCGAGCGTCACCAACTCCTCGCGGGCCAGCCGGTCGCTCTCCAGCTCCGGGATGAGGTCGCCGGCCTCCCGGGCCGCGGCGGCCCGGGACTCCACCACCACCGTGCTGCGCAGCACGGT
>LIQL01000511.1 GCA_001418405.1 Streptomyces diastatochromogenes
CTCGATCAGTCCGTCGGTGCAGAGCAGCAGCACGTCCCCCTCACCGAAGGGGTGCGTGTACGACACGGGGACTTCGGCCGCCAGCCCGCCCAACCCCAGTGGCAGGGCCGGCGGCCCCGTGAGGGCGACCACCTCTCCGTCCGAGATCAGCACCGGCTCGATGTGCCCGTGGTTGATGATCGTCAGCTGGCGGGCGCCGGCGTCGTACTCGATCAGGGCCGCGGTCACGAACAGCTCGTCGTCCGGGATCTCCGCCGCCTCGTGGGCCAGCCGCCGTTCCATCCGGGTAGCCACCGCCAGGAGGTCCCCGGGGTCGTAGACCGCCTCGCGGAAGCTGCCGAGGATGTCGGCGACGGTACGGACCGCCTGGAGCCCCTTGCCCCGGACGTCACCGATGATGGCCCGCTCGCCGGCCTGGGTGGCCCGGATGTCGTAGAGGTCGCCGCCCACCATCGTGCCGACCTCGGCCGACCGGTAGAGACCGGCCGCCAGCACCCCGCCGACCCGGTGCGGCACCGGCCGCAACAGCGTGCGCATCAGCGCCTCCGCCACCGAGTTGACCTGCACCAGGCGTCGTTGCTGACGCTGGCGGTACCCGGCCAGGGCCACGCCCATGATCCCCACGATCAAGGTGGAGATGTACGTCGCGACATAGTGGTTCCCCCATAACTGATGAATGTTGTGGCCCGTGCAGCACGGGGTCCCCGCGAGCACGCCCTCCAGGCCGACGGCGAAGACGGTGACGACGGCGACGCCGATCGGGCCGTGGGTGAAGGCCGCCAGCACGGGCACCGCGATGAGCAGCGAACTGACCGCCCACTGGGTGGGCGTGACGAACTCCAGCAGCAGCACCAGCAGGACGTAGAGGCCGGGCAGCCACCGCATCCACGGGGGGACCTGCGGCGCCTCGAACCCGTTGCTGTCCACGAGTCCGGTGAGCCGCTGGCCCGGGCGGGCTTGGCCCGGCGGCCTCACGACGGCGGCTCCCACCGTGCCGTCGGGCCCGGGCCGGCCGGCCCCGTGCCCCTCGTCCTCAGCGTCACCGCTCAACGACCCACTCACGCGACCTGTTCACTCGGGCTCCCGTCACGGACTCCTGTCACGACCGTGCTCAAGGCCCACAGCCTGACGCGCCCGGGCAGCCAACCCGACGATTACGCCATCGGCAGCATGTTCCCCGCCCGTAGGCAGCCACCGCGCGAGGGCCCTCGACGGCACCGCCCGTCGTCCGCTGAACCTGCCCCTCATGACGCCCCCTCTTTCCGAACAGTTGACTGTGTGTGCCCGGCGCGGGCCCGTGCCGCGTCGTGACGTGTTCCACTGTCCGCGATCCGGCGCCCGACGGCATCAACCCGAGGGGTGCACCCCGACATCACCCCCAGGTACGACCTCAGGCTGGGGCGCATGCCCGAGGTCTACGGGGCCTCGGCTCACGCTCCGCCCCCGCGCGGCGGCGGCCCCGTTCCTCCGCCGGATCCGGAGCGCCCTGCCCGCCCCGTGACCGCGGCCGGCTCGACCGCCCCGTGAACGGGTCGTGCCCGTTCCGGCTACTCCTCCACGGCGCCGCCGATGCGCCGGAGGTGCTGACGGAACGTGTACGACGGGTCGGCGGCGCGGCGCGCGAGGAAGTCGTCGAAGGCGGTCTGCCGACGCAGGGTCTGCCCGGCGCGGATCCGGTCGGCCTGTGCGCGCTCCGTCTCCCAGATCGTGCGTGCCGTCGCGAGCACCTCGTCGGCACGGTCCGCGGGGACGAAGAGCACCCCGTCGTCGTCGCCGAAGACCAGGTCGTCGGCGGTGACCAGGTGGGCGCCGAAGCGCGCGCTGGCCAGGGCGTCCGGCTCCCGTTCGGCGAGCCGGACCGGGCCCGGCGCGGTTCGGCCGTAGCTGAAGACGGGCAGTCCGATCCCGACCAGTTCCGGAGTGTCCCGGTGGAGCCCCCAGATCACCGCGCCGGCCAGCCCCGCGGCCTGTGCTTCGAGGCACAGCAGATCGCCGACGCATGCCTCGTCCTGGCGGCCCCCGTTGTCGATGACCAGGACGTCGCCCGGTCGGGCGTCGGTGAACGCCTCCAGGAAGACGTCGACGCTCCCGTAGTGGCGGGTCGGCAGGGCCCGCCCGGCGATCCGGTGGCCGGGAACCACCGCGCCGATGCCGGGCGGTGCGGTGCGCAGTGGTACGCCGAGCCGCACGCAGGCGTCGGCCACCAGGGGTGTGGACAGGTCGGCGAAGGTCTTGAGCATGGCGTTCTCCTCGATTCGGTCCCGTCACCGCCGGGGAGCGGTCGGCGCGGGGAGCGGCGAACGAGGTCATGATCTCCCGCAGTTGCGGCCCGGACAAGCCATCGGCCAACTGCGGTGCCGCCGGCCGCGCGTGACCGGAAACCGCCTTATTCGACGGTCGCTCGGTCCCTACCTTTGACCGCGTGACCAGTTTCGAAATCTGGTCACGCACGGGGAGGGAGAGAGCGCGTGGAGCGTGCCGAGCGCGGGGAGCGCATCCTGGAGGCCGCCGGGGAACTCCTGGTCGCCTGGGGCTATCGGCGGGTGACGATCGACGAGATCGCCCGCCGGGCCGCGGTCGGCAAGGGCACGGTCTATCTGCACTGGAAGACCAAGGACGCCTTGTTGCTGGCCGTGGTGCTGAGGGCGAAATCCCGCAGCCTGCACGCCCAGTTGGCGAGGATGCGGGCCGATCCGCGGGAGATCCTGCCGAGCCGGATGATGCGCGGCTACTACCTGGACTTCCTGGCAGAACCGGTACTGCGCGCCCTCTACACCGACGACGTCGACGTCCTCGGTCGGCTCAACGACGTCGCCAAGAAGGAACTCGCCGAACTCATGGCGTTCAACGACGGGATCCTGCTGCGCTATCTCGCGGTGCTGCGGGAGCACGGGCTGGTGCGCACCGACATCGACGTGCGGCACCAGCAGTACGTGCTGATGTCCACGGCCACCGGATTCTTCATGGCCGAGGCGATGTTGGCGGACCACGCGCCCGACACGCCGGAGGTGCGGGCCGACCTGTTCGCCGCGACGATCCGCAGCGCGGTGGACATGCCCGTGGAGGGGTTCGGTGCGCGGGCCGTCGGGCCGCCGGGCCGCTCCGGCGCTCCCCGGGCCAGGACCGTGGAGGAGGCGCTGGTGGCCGCCCGGCGCGACGTCCTCCCGCTGTACGAGCAGGCGGAGGAGTACGGCGCACGGGAGATGCGCCGGCAGTTGCGGGGCTGAGGTACCGGCCGGCTCGCACGACCGCGGCCCGTCACGCCTTCGATTCGTCTTCGAGCCCAGCTCATTTCACTGCACGCCACAGGAGAGCGACATGACCGAACTAACGGACTCCCCGTTCAGCGAGTTCGTCGGAAAGCACCCCGGCGAACCGAACGTGATGGAACCGGCCCTGCTCACGGACCCGTTCGCCGGCTACGGCGCGCTGCGCGAGCAGGGCCCGGTGGTCCGCGGCCGGTTCGTGGACGACACGCCGGTGTGGTTCATCACCCGCTTCGAGGAGGCCCGGGAGGTACTGCGCGACCAGCGGTTCGCCAACAGTCCCGCGCACTCGGCGGGCGGCGGGAGCGCGGACACCCCCATCGACCGGCTGCTGGAGATCATGGGACTGCCCGAGCACTACCGGGCGTACCTCTCCGGGACCATCCTCAACATGGACGCCCCCGACCACACCCGGCTCCGGCGGTTGGTCTCCCGGGCCTTCACCGCCCGCAAGATCACCGATCTGCGTCCCCGGGTGGCGGACATCGCGGAAGACGCGCTGCGCCGGCTGCCCGAACACGCCGTGGACGGCGTCGTCGACCTCATTCCGCACTTCGCCTATCCGCTGCCCATCACCGTCATCTGCGAACTGGTGGGGATTCCGGAGGCCGACCGGCCGCAGTGGCGGGAATGGAGCACGCACCTGGTCTCCCTGCGGCCGGAGCTGCACCCCGAGACGTTCCCGGAGATGATCGACCACATCCACGCGCTGATCCGGGAACGGCGGACGGCGCTCACCGACGATCTGCTCAGCGAGCTGATCCGGGTGCACGACGACGACGGCAGCCGCCTCAGCGACGTCGAGATGGTGACGTTGGTCCTGACCCTCGTCCTGGCCGGTCACGAAACCACCGCCCACCTGATCACCAACGGCGTCGCCGCCCTGCTCACCCATCCCGACCAGCTGCAACTGCTCAAGTCCGAGCCGGCGCTGCTGCCCCGTGCGGTGCACGAGCTGATGCGCTGGTGCGGTCCGGTGCACCTGACCCAGATGCGGTACGCCACCGAGGACGTCGAGCTGGCCGGCGTGCGGATCAAGAAGGGCGAGGCCGTCACGCCCGTCCTGGTCGCGGCGAACCACGATCCGCGCCACTTCGCCGATCCCGACCGGCTCGACCTCACCCGCCAGCCGGCGGGCCGGGCCGAGAACCATGTCGGCTTCGGGCACGGCATGCACTACTGCCTGGGCGCCACCCTGGCCCGTCAGGAGGCCGAGGTCGCCTTCGGAAAGCTGCTCGCGCACTATCCGGACGTGGCGCTGGCGGTGGCGCCGGAGGACCTCCAGCGGGTCCCGTTGCCGGGCAGTTGGCGGCTGGCCTCGCTGCCGCTGCGGTTGAACTGAAAGGCGACCGCACCGGGTCCGCACGGAGTGGCGCCCGGCGGACCCGGGCGGTGGCCGGCAGTGCCGGGCGACGCCCCCCCGCGAGACGCCGCCCGGCGGAACCGGTGCGGTCGCCTTTCAGTTCAACCGCAGCGGCAGCGAGGCCAGCCGCCAACTGCCCGGCAACGGGACCCGCTGGAGGTCCTCCGTCGCCACCGCCAGCGCCACGTCCGGATAGTGCGCGAGCAGCTTTCCGAAGGCGACCTCGGCCTCCTGACGGGCCAGCGTGGCGCCCAGGCAGGA
>LIQL01000512.1 GCA_001418405.1 Streptomyces diastatochromogenes
CCCGCCGCCCCACAAGCACCAGGCCGGGGCCCTCCCCAAACCGGCCCGACTCGGTCACGCTGGTGGTAGCGGGCACGCTCCGGCCGGATGGGGCCACGAGGGCGGAAGGGGCTGACGACGATGTCGACGAGCGCCGAGGAATACCAGCCGGTACGGGTCGAGGCGGAGCTCGACGAACCGCTGTCCCGCTGGCTCTGGGCGGTCAAGTGGCTGCTGCTCATCCCGCACCACATCGCGCTGACCGCCCTGGGCCTGGGATTGCTGGTCGCCACCGTGCTGGCACTCCCGGCGATCTTCGTCACCGGCCGCTACCCCCGATGGCTGTTCGCCTACTCCACCGGCGTGCTGCGCTGGGCCTGGCGGGTCGCCTACTACTCCTACGGGGCACTGGCCACCGACCGCTACCCGCCCTTCACCCTCCGCGCCGCGCCGGACTACCCCGCCCGCCTGTACGTCGACCGTCCGGCGCACCTGCCCCGCGGCCCGGGGCTGCTCCTCTCGCGGCTGCGCGCCCTCCCACAGCTCCTGCTGGTGGTACTGATCGCCCTGGTCTTCCGGCTGGTGTGGTGGATCGGCGGACTGTCCGCCGTCCTGGCGCTGGCCGCCCTGACCATCCTGATCCTCAGCTCGCCCGCCGCCACGCTCCTACGGACCGGGCACTACCCGCGTCGCCAGTTCCGCGGTCTGGTCGCCTTCGACCGCTGGGTGATCCAGGTCCTGGCGTACCTGTTCTTCCTGACCGACGCCCTCCCGCCGCTCCGCCCGGAGAGCACCGGCCGGCGCTCCGGCCGGCTGTGGAACCGCCTGCGCCACCGGCCGCCGCGCCGGCACGCCCCGGCGGTCAGTGCCCGGTGATCCGCCCGGCCACGCAGGGGTCCTCGTTGCGGTAGCCGAGGCGGGTGTAGAGCCGGTCGGCCGGCGCGTTGTCGGCCAGCTGCCACAGCGTGCAGAACCCGTACCGGCGGACCGCGTACCGGGTGAGCCACGAGGTCAGCGCCGCGCCCAGGCCCTGGCCGCGCTGCGCCGCGTCGGTGGCGACCGACGCCATCAGCGGCGCGCCGCTGTCCCGCAGCGTGCTCAGCGCCCCGCAGGCCACCAGCTGCCCGTCCGCGCCGCGGATGCCGGCCCACAGGCTGACGTCCGCGGAGCCGGGCCCGGTCGAGTGCGCCGGGCTGTGCACGTTGAGGAAGGCCAGCAGTTCCTCGTGGTGCGTCGCGTCCAGCTCCACCACCCGCTCCTCGGCCGGATGGACCGGCGGCTCGGCGAGCGTCCACCGGAAGACCCAGGCGATCGGCTCGGCCACCGGAAGGTGTCGGGCGAGCAACGCCTCGGTGCCCCGCGGCCCGGTGAACTCCCGCACTTTCTGCGGGAGTTGATGGGACGCGCGCAGGACGAGGCCAGCCGCCGCGGTGGGCTCGCCGACGCTCCAGACGTGACCGCGCGGCTCGTCGAGCCAGGCCACCGCACCGTCGCCGGACCAACTGATCCGGCCGTCCGGGCGCGGCCGGGCGGCACCGAAGCGCAGGAGGGCGGAGCCGGCCTGCTGTTCCAGGCCCTGGGTGAACAGGTCCGCGGTCCGGGGAAGAAGAGTCGTCGCCTGCATCGCTCTCTGGGGGAAGAAGTCGCTCGGGGAACGACGGCGGGCAGGATCCGGGCAGGGCACGGCCGCAACCGTCGTTCTGGGGATGGGGTTGTCGGGAGTCCGGCGGCCACCGTCTTCGCGCGCGGCGAAACGCCCGGCCGGCCGGAGATCCCACTGTGGCACACCGCCCCCGGGAGGGGGCAAATCTTCCCCGCCGAACGGCTACCGGCCGGCCCTAACCCTGCGGTAACCAGGCCGTTTGCACCAGCCGGGGCTCGCGGCGGCGGCCGATGAACCGGGCCCGGCCCGGCGGCAGCTGCACCGGGCGGTGCGTCCCCACCAGTGGGCCCTCCGCCGCGTCGCCGGAGAACAGCAGGGCCTGCGCGCCGAGCTCCGTGACGCGCTGCATCAGCGGCTCGTAGAGCGCCCGGCCGGCGCCCGCGGTGCTCCGTGCCAGGATCAGGCGCAGACCCAGGTCACGGGCGAACGGCAGGTACTCCAGCAACGGCTGGAGCGGGTTGCCGCTGCGGGTCGCCACCAGGTCGTAGTCGTCGACGATCACGAACGCGTCCGGGGCGTCGTACCACTTGCGGTTGCGCAGCTGCTCCGGGGTGACGTCGGGCCCGGGCATCCGTCGCCCCAGCGACGCGGCGAGCCCGGCGAGCGCCCCGTCGAGCCGCGGGGCGGCGGTGCAGTAGTCGGTGACGTGGTCGTCGGGCAGGCCGTCGAGCAGGCTCCGGCGGTAGTCGGCGACCACCATCAGGGCCTCCTGGGTCGGGTAGCGCGCGGCGAGCTGTCCGAGCAGCAG
Source organism: Streptomyces diastatochromogenes (assembly GCA_001418405.1). Taxonomy (GTDB): domain Bacteria; phylum Actinomycetota; class Actinomycetes; order Streptomycetales; family Streptomycetaceae; genus Streptomyces; species Streptomyces albulus_C. The sequence goes on from LIQL01000512.1 coordinate 2,391, forward strand.
CCGCAGCAGCGACGACTTGCCCGACTCGGTCTCGCCGTAGACCACCAGCAGCGGGTCCGTCTCGAAGTCGATGCGGACCGGGGCCAGGTCGGTCTCGTCGATGCCGAACGCGACGCCGGGCTCGCCCGCCGCCGGTGCCGGCAGTTCGGCCGCCGGGAACACCGCGGGCAGCACCCGCACCGGCGGCGCCACCGGTCCCGGCCACTCGGCCCGCACCACCGACGCCAACTCGCCCAGCGCGACGCCCAGGTCGTCGGTCTCGGCGACGCCGTCGAGCCGCGGCAGCGCGGCGAGGAAGTGCAGCCGCTCCGGCGACAGTCCGCGGCCGGGTCGGCCGACCGGAACGTTGTTCGCCTCCCGGCGGTCGAGCTCCGAGTCGCTGGGGTCGCCCAGCCGCAGCTCGACCCGGTTGAGCAGCTGGTCGCGCAGTGCCGGGCGGACCTCGTGGTACCGGGCGGCGCCGAGCACGAGGTGGACGCCGAAGCCCAGGCCGCGTGCGGCCAGGTCGAGGAGGGCGCCGTCCAGCTGTTCGTAGTCCGACCGGAACGTGCCGTAGCCGTCGATCACCAGGAAGACGTCGCCCCACGCCTCGTCCGGGAACTCCCCGGCCGCCCGACGCCGGCGGTAGGTGGCGACGGAGTCGATGCCGTGCGCGCGGAAGAACTCCTCCCGACGCTCCAGGATCCCGCTGACCTCGGCGATCGTGCGGCGCACCCGGTCCGGCTCCAGTCGGGTGGCGACCCCGCCGACGTGCGGCAGCCGGGCCAGGTCGAGCATGCCGCCCCCGCCGAAGTCCACGCAGTAGAACTGCACTTCGCGGGGGGTGTGGGTGAGCGCGAACGCGGCGATCGTCGTGCGCAGCGCGGTCGACTTGCCGGACTGCGGACCGCCCACGAACAGCCCGTGCCCGGCCCCTCCGGAGAAGTCCAGGTACATGACGTCGCGGCGCTGCTCGAACGGCTTGTCCACCAGGGCCACGGGCGCCACCAGCTTGCCCAGCGCCGGATGGTCGGCCGGGTGCAGCCCGCGCTCCGGGGTGGTCACCAGCGACGGCAGCAGCTGGTCGACGGTGGCCGGCATCTCCAGCGGCGGCAGCCAGACCTGGTGCGCCGGCGGGCCCTGGCCCTCCAGGCGCCGGACGAGGACGTCCAGCACGGTGTCGGCGAGGGCGTCCCCGTGGTCCTCGCCCGTACCGGGCTCGGCGGTCGCCCCCGGTGCCCGGTAGACGCCCGACACGTACGCGGCCGAGAACCGCAGCGTGACCTCGCCGTCGTAGCGCAGGATGCCGCTGCCCGGCGTCGCGGGCAGGTGGTAGGCGTCCGGCACCCCGATGGCCGCCCGCGACTCGGCCGCCGAGAACGTCCGCAACCCGATCCGGTACGAGAGGGTCGTGTCCAGGCCGCGCAGCTTGCCCTCCTCCAGGCGTTGCGAGGCGAGCAGCATGTGGACGCCCAACGAGCGGCCGATCCGCCCGATCTGGACGAACATCTCGATGAAGTCCGGCTTGGCGGTGAGCAGTTCGCTGAACTCGTCGACCACGATCACCAGGGACGGCAGCGGTTCCAACGGCAGTCCCGTGGCCCGGGCGCGCTCGTAGCCGGTGAGGTTGGCGTAGTTCCCCGCGGAGCGCAGCAGCTCCTGGCGGCGTTGCAGCTCGCCGCTGATCGCGTCCCGCATCCGGTCGATCAGCGCGGTGTCGTCGACGAGGTTGGTGATCACCGCCGCGACGTGCGGCAGCTCCGACAGGCCGGCGAACGTCGCCCCGCCCTTGAAGTCCGCCAGGATGAAGTTGAGGTGCTCGGAGGAGTGCGTGACGGCGAGCGCCATCACCAGGGTGCGCAGCAGCTCGGACTTGCCGGAGCCGGTGGCGCCCACGCACAGCCCGTGCGGCCCCATCCCGTTCTGGGCCGCCTCCTTGAGGTCCAGGAAGACCGGCTGCCCCTGCTCGTCGACGCCGATCGGCACCCGGAGCCGATCCTCGGGGCGGCGCGGCCGCCAGTGCCGGGCCGGGTCCAGGGCGCCGGCGTCCTCGATGGCCAGGAGGTCCGTGAACGGCAAGGCGTCCCGGGCGGCGGGCGTCGGGGCCGGAGCCGGCTCCGACGCCGCGAACCGGGCCCAGCCGCCGCGCACCCGCGCGCCCAGCTCCGCCGCGGCCGTCGCCAGGTCGTGCACCGAGGCCGCCCCGTCCGTACGCGGCAGCGCGACGTGCACGTACCGCTTCTCGGCCCGGTCGTTGCAGAGCGCCACACCGGGCGTGGCCGGGGTGAGCCGGGCGGCCAGCTCCGGCTGGATCAACGACTCGTCGGGGGAGCTGAGCGCCAGCTCGAAACGGGTCAGCATCACCTCCAGCAGCGGCCGGGGGACGGCCGCCCAGCGGGACGTGCTCACCATCAGGTGCACGCCGTGGCGCAGACCGGTGGTCCCGATGCCGCGCAGGGCCGCCGCCAAGTCCTGGAAGTCCTCGGCGAACTCCGCCCACCCGTCGACGACCAGGAAGAGGTCGCCGACCGGCTGGTCGGCGAGCAGCCCGCGGGCCCGCGCCCCGCGGTACGCCTCGATGGAGTCGATCGCCGGCAGCCGCTCGAAGTCGTGCTCCCGGCGGGCGTTGAGGGCCACCGCCCGGGCGACCGTCCGGTGCACCGCGTCCGGGTCCTGGCGCTGCGCGAAGCCCCGGACGTGCGGCAGGTGCCTGAGCCGGCGCAGTCCGCCGCCGCCGAGGTCGATGCAGTGGAACTCGACCTCGTGCGGGGTGTGGGTCAGGGCCAACGAGGTCACCAGTGTCTGCAGCAGCAGGGTCTTGCCGCTGCGCGGGCCACCGGCCACGGCCACGTGTCCGGCGCCGCCGGACAGGTCCACGAAGTGGGTCTGGACCCGGCGGCCCTCGGCCCGGTGGGAGCGCCCGATCGGGGTGATCAACTGCCCGTTGTTGCGCCACTCCTCGGCCGTGAGACCGCGGTCGGGGGTCACCGCCAGCGGCGGCAGCAACTGGTCGACGGTGGCGAGCGGTGAGGGGCCGTCGGTCTCGGCGAGCCCGGGGAACGGCCGGTGCGCGTGCGGGGACGCCTTCGAGAGCCGGAGGTGGCTGCCGCCCTGGATGTCGCTGCCGAAGAAGGTGGGCTTCTGCTCGTGGGTGCGGGCCACCGTGTCGGACACGTACTGGTACAGCTCCTGCGCCGTGACCCAGCCGTCCTCGTCGAGGTCGGCGCGGCCGGTGTGCAGGCCGTCGATCACGGCGCGGGTGAACACGGAGCTCCACGCGGTCGGCCCGCCGCCCGGAGACTCGTCCTCCAGCGCCTCCTGGACGGAGTTGGCGGCGGTGATCACGTAGCTGCCGCGGTGGTCCACGAACTGCCGGGGGATGTCGTCGAGGCCCGGGTCGCCCTTCGACGTGCCGAACGCGCCGGAGAAGCAGCAGTCCAACAGCGCGATCTTCTGCTGCGCGCGGCTGTACTCCATCGACTCCTTGATGAACTCCGCCGAGACCGAACTGGCGCGGATCATCTCGCGGTTGGTCCGCACCGTGGCGAAGTGCAGCCGCCCCCGGCGGTCCTTCAGGCCGTGGCACGACAGGTAGACCAGCGCGAGGTCCACCTCCCGGTCGGTGAAGAGCCGCTCGACGGCCTCCTCGATGACCGCCTTGGACTCGTCGACGAGCACCTGGACGGCGTCGAACTGGCCGATGTCCGGGTCTTCGAGGAGCGCCGCGAGCTTGCGGGCGTCGTGGACGGGGGAGCGCAGCTGGGGCAGCGAGTCGTCGAGGTAGCGCTCGGTGGCGATCAGCAGGGCGCGGCGCTCACCCACGGGTCCCTCCCGCGGGCCGCGCTGCCCGGCCCGGAGCGGCGCGGTCCGGGCGTGCCATCACGCGTCCCCCGTGGGGCCCTCCAGCGCCGTCGGCCCGGCCGCTGCGCCCGGTGCGGCGTCGGTGCCGTCGGCCACCGTCCGGAGCCACGCCTCCACCGCCGCGTCCGTGGTCTTCTTCGACGCCCCCTGGATCTCCAGCCGGTGCTCGCCGCTGACCAGCACGGCCTTGCGGGCTCCGCTGCGGCGGAGCACGTCCTGCACGATGCGGGTGACCGACCGCAGGACGGCGACCGAGAAGCCGCCGCTGAGCACCAACGTGCCGAGCGCCGTCACGAGCGCGCTCTTGCCGCCGGTCGCGCCGGTCGTCGCCGGGCGCACCACGTCGGGCAGGTCGAGCTGGAGCAGTTCCTCCTGCAACTGCCGTGTCACTGCGTCGAGTTCCTCGTCATCGGCGTCCTCGTCGTGCACGACGACGGTGACGTCCCCCGTGATCGTCATGAGCCACCTTTCGCGTCACCGCAGGATTCTAGAGGCAGCCGCGCCCGGAGGGGGGTGTTGGGATGTCTCAACACTGCTTCAGTGCACGCCAGTTGCGGCCCGCGGCACGGTGACCCCGAGACGCCTCGGTGATGGCCCGTACGGGTTGCCCCGCACCGCTCCCTGACGCACGGCGCCGACGGAGTCGTCCGCCAGACCGACGAACGGCGGCCGGGGCGGCCGGATGCTGGAGGGGATCGCAGGCAGGGGCGCCGCCCCCGCGACCGGCAGAAGGGACCCCACCATGAACGCCCGGAGCCCGCGCCCCAGCGCGGTTCCCACCGAAGCGCTGCAACACCCCCGCAGCATCAGGGCCTTCCGCGGCATGAAGCTGCTGGTCGGCGGCTACCTCGCGCTCAGCGCGCTCACCCTCGCGGCCGTCTTCCTCCTCCGCGACGACGCCGCCGTCGTGAACGACGCGGTCTGGGTGCGCACCAGCATCGTCGTCGTCAGCGCGCTGCTGACGTGCGCCTTCACCGTCCGGGCGGCCGGTGGCTCCCGCGGCGCCTACCGCAGGCTGCGGATCGTGGCCGCCGTCATGACGCTGGCCATCGCCGTCCTCGTCGCGGTGCCCGGCCCGTTCCCGGTGTGGCTGAAGGTGGAGCAGGGCGTCTGCGGGCTGGCGCTGCTGGGCGTCGTGGCGGTCGCCAACGGCCGGCACCTTCGGTCCCTGTTCGCCGCCCGGTAGCCGGCCGGTCCGCCCCGCCCGGCCGGCGCCCGGACCGGCCCGGACGCTCAGGCCGACATCACCCGCTGCGTCCTTATCGACTGGAGCAGCCCGATGCCCACCCACCCGGCGAACATCGACGACCCGCCGTAGCTGACGAACGGCAGCGGCAGCCCGGTGACCGGCATGATGCCGAGGTTCATCCCGATGTTCTCGAACGCCTGGAACGCCAACCAGCCCACGACGCCGGCCGCGGTGACCGTGCCGTACAGGTCCGGGCAGTTCCGTGCGATCCGGCAGGCCCGCCAGAGCACCACCCCGATGAGCGCGATGATCAGGCCGGCGCCGAGGAAGCCCAGTTCCTCCCCGGCCACCGAGAAGACGAAGTCGGTCTGTTGTTCGGGTACGAACTGGCCGTTGGTCTGGGCGCCGTGGAAGAGTCCCGAGCCGGTCAGGCCGCCGGCGCCGATGGCGATCCGGGCCTGACTGGTGTTGTAGCCGACGCCGGACGGATCGAGCGCCGGATCGGCGAACGCGGCGAACCGGTTGATCTGGTACTGGTCCAGCAGGTGGAACTGCCAGACCGCCAGGCACCCGACCAGGCCGACGCCCAGCAGCCCCAGGATCCACCGCTTCGGTGCGCCCGCGACGACCAGCATGCACAGCACGATCGCCGCGATGCCCAGCACCTGGCCGAGGTCCGGGGTGAGCAGGATGAGCAGCGCCGGGAAGCCGCCCAGGGCGAGCGCCCGGACGATGCCCCGCCGGTCCGGTCGGGTCAGGTCGCCGGCGTCCACCCGTGAGGTCAGTGCCACCGCCATCGCGATGATGACGGCGACCTTGACGAACTCGGCGGGCTGGATCGACATGCCGCCGCCGATCACGATCCACCGCCGGGATCCGTTGATGGTCGCGCCGACCGGTGTCAGCACCAGCGCCACCAGCAGCACGGTCACGGCGTACAGCAGGGCCGCGGTGTCGCGCAGCCGCCGGTGGCCGTACCAGAGGGTGACCGCGCCGAGGGCGAGCCCGATCCCGGTGTTGACGAGGTGCCGGACGACGAAGAAGTAGGGGTCGCCCTGGTTGAGTTGCATCCGGCCGCGGGTCGCGGAGAAGACCAGCAGCGCGCCGATCGCGGAGAGCGCGAAGGCCGCGCCGAACAACATCCAGTCGAGTCTGCGGGCCAGGGATCCCCGCCCGAGGATCCGGCCCCAGACCGATTTGGCGCGGGTGGTACCGCGCACGGGAAAGCTGACGGCGCTCACCGGGACCTCCTGTCCGGACGGAGCCACGACAGGCAGACAGTACTCCTCAAACTTGCGCAAGTATGAAAGCTTACGGTGTGTCGGTGCGGACGGCTCGACGGCGAGGACCACCGGCGTGCCACGGCCGGCAGCGGGGCCACCCGCCCGATGGCGGACCGCCGTTGCCGCCAGGGCGTGTCCGATGAGCCACGGCCGGGGCCGCGACCCCGACCCATCGGACACGCCCTAGCCCCGCACCGGGCGCCGGAACAGGGCCGTCCACAGGAAGGCTTCCCCGAACGAAGCGGATGCGGGGGGCTCGTCCCGCATCCGGCGCAGTTCGACCTCGATCAGGTCGGCGAAGAGTGCCCGCAGCGCCCCGGGCGTGTAGGCCAGGCCGCCGTGCAGGCCGGAGCCGCGGTACAGCTCGGCGTCCGGGAGTTCCGACCCCATCGCCCCGGCCGCGAAACAGGTGAGGCCGAAATGACCGCCGGGCGCCAAGGCCCGCTCCAAAAGGGCGAGGTAGCTGATCCGGCGGTGCGGCGGCAGGTGGTGGAAGCACCCGGAGTCGTAGATCAGGTCGTACCGGCCGTGCAACCCGTGCTCCGCGGCCGCTTCCGGGTCGGCGAGGGCGGTGAAGGCGTCCCCGCAGTGGAAGCGGATCGCGGCCCCGGCCGCGCGGGCGCGGTCCTCGGCCCAGGCGAGGGCGGCCGGGGAGAGGTCCACGGCGTCCACCTCGAAGCCCCGGGCGGCCAGGTGCAGGGCGTTGCGCCCCGGCCCGCAGCCCAGGTCCAGCGCGCGGCCGCCGGTGACCAGCCCGCGGTCGAGGTACCCCACGAGGTTCTCGTCCGGCTTCGCCGCGAAGAACGGCACCGGACGGTCGCGGTCCGCGTAGAAGGCGTCCCACCAGGCCCCCGCGCCCGCCGTCCAGCGGTCGGCCGCCGGCGCGAACAGTCCGTCCATCAGCCGGAGCACGTCCTCCACCGTGCGGACGTGCCGCGCCCCGCCCGGCCCGCCGCCGGCCCGCTCCGGCTCCGCGCATCCGTCCACCGCGTCCATGCGTCCTCCCGCAACCGCCGCCCGTCCGGCGCCCCGAGTCCGGCGCCGCCCGACTCCTGGAAGCTACCGGGAGGCGCGCCGGACGCCCGGGTCGGCAGGAGCGGCCCGATCGCGTCACGGCCCGTCTGACGCACCGTCCGGGGGCCTGCCGCCCCTTTTCGCCGGCCCGCGCCGGGACCCGCGCCCCGCACCCGGCGGCGTCCCGTCACGGGGGCGATCCCGGCCGCGCCGGGCCCGGTTTCCGTACGGGTTCCGAGCCCGCCGATCCCAAGGAGCCGCGGCCGGGGTGCTCAGCCCCCGGGGACCACCTCCACCGACCCGATGTACTCCCGGGTCCGCTCGTCCGGCAACCGGACCGCCTGCGCCCAGAAGTAGACGACGAGGCTGAACGCGGCGATCAACGCGATGTCCCACCACAGCGGCAGCGCGTCCGTCGCCCCGCACGCCACCTTGGAGGCAGGACCGGTGCTGCAGAAGCCGCCCTGCCAGGAGATCACCCCCATGCCCAGCAGGTACACCGGCAGCCACTGCGCGTGCTTCCAGTCCAGGTGCGGTGCCTTGGGGTTGAGCTTGAGCAGCGCCGAACCGCCCAGCACCAGATAGCCCAGGACGATCGCCACGCCCAGCCGCCACAGCGTGTCCCAACCGGCCCAGTAAATGATCAAGTTGGCGACGACGAAGGCCACCGGCGCCCAGAAGAGCCCGCCGGGCAACCGGTACGGACGCGGCCGGTGGGGATCCTGCTTCCGCAGGCACCCGAAGGCGAGCGGGGCGCCGGCGTACATCAGCACGCTCGCCGACGTCACGAAGCCCACCAGCTTCTGCCAGGTGGGGAACGGCAGGAAGACGACGAGCCCGACCACGAAGGCGACGAGCAGGCCGAACCACGGGACGCCGCGCTTGGTGGTGCGCTCGAAGACCACCGGCACGTAGCCGTTGCGGGACAGTCCGTACGACACCCGGGAGGTGGCCGTCACGTAGATCAGGCCGGTGCCGGACGGTGAGATGACCGCGTCGATGTAGAGGAGCGTCGCCAGCCAGCCCAGCCCGACGGAGGTGGCGAGGCCGGCGAACGGCCCGGCCTTGCCGGCGAACGTCAGGTCGGCCCAGCCGCCGTGGGCGAACGCGCTGTGCGGGAGCGCCCCGATGAACACCGCCTGGAGCGCCACGTACACCAGCACGCCGATCAGGATCGAGCCGATCACCGCCCGCGGGATGTCGTGCGCCGGGTTGCGGCTCTCGCCCGCCAACTGGTCGGCCTGCTCGAAGCCGAGGAGCGCGAAGATGATGCCGCTGGTGCTGATCGCCGAGAGCATCCCCTTGGCGCCGAAGGGCGCGAAGCCCTGGTAGCCGAAGTTGGCGGGATGGAAGGCCGCGGCGCCCATCACGACGATGGTGACGACGGGGACGGCCACCTTCCACCACGTCGCCACGCTGTTGGTGTGGGCGAGCCACCGGACGCCGAAGAAGTTGACGACGACGAAGAACGCCATGAAGGCGACGGCGAGTCCGTAGCCGGCGCCGGTGAGGTGGTTCTTGCCCGTCTGCACCCAGGGGGCGTGCACGCTGAGGTAGTTCAGGGACGCCATCACCTCGATCGGCGCCACGGTGACCGCCTGGAGCCAGGAGAACCAGCCGAAGGAGGCGCCGGCCGCGCTGCCGAACGCGTAGTGCGGGAAGCGCGCGGTGCCGCCCGCGACCGGGTACATCGCGCCCAGTTCGGCGTGGACGAAGGCCAGGATGACGATGGCGACGGCCCCGATGCCCCAGGAGACCAGCGCCGCGGTGCCCGCCGCCTGCGCCGCGAACAGCGCGCCGAACAGCCATCCGGATCCGATGATGGACCCCTCCGAGGTCCAGATCAGCCCGATCAGCCCGATCTCACGCCGCAGGCCGGGATTCCGGGGTGCGGCGGGTGCGGGCGGCTGGTGCATCTCCATGGGGCGTGCCCTCGTTCCGCTGCGTCGGGTGCGTCCGGTGACGAAGCGCCCGACGGCCTGCGGAGGCCCGAGTGGGCGCACGTACCTTTTGCCCCAATATTTCAGGAGGGTCGCGGAGAGGCCGGGCACGCCGCGCCGGGCACGCCACGGTCCGACCGGTTGAGGTGTCCGCCGGGCCGGCGCTACGGGCGGGGCGGCGCGGCGGGCCGGGGCGTCGCCGGTCCCGGTGTGGCGGCGGCCCCGCCGGCGTCGCCGCTCGACGGGGCGACCTCCACGCCGGTCTCGTCGAGACCGGCGGCCCAGGCCACCCCGGCCACACTGACGGCCAGCGCCAGGACGAGACCGATGGCGCCCAACGGGACGCGCCGCCGCTCCGATGGGTTGCCGCTCTCCCGCACGCCACCACCCCCTCCGCCGTTCCTGGCTCCATGTTCCTTGGTCGGCAGGGGAGTTGGCCATCACCCACACGGGGCGGGGATGCCGCGCCGAGCGCGGCCCGAAATGCGGGGGGGCTTCGAGGGGAACCCGATCACCGCACCGACGTGACCGCTTGCTCAAGCAACCGCCAGGGGGCGTTCGCTCACCGCTCGTCCTCCGGCGGCCCCAGGACGACGCCGCGCCCGGCGTACACCCGTTCCCACCGCTCCCAGTCGACGTGCGCGAACTGCTGGGAGCGGCCCGGGAGTCCGGACGGGTTGTGGATCACCACGTGGTCCGGTGTGACGCCGACGGCCAGCACCAGGTGCCCGCCCCGGCGCGGCGGCCGGGGGTCGGCGTCCCGGACGCTGGGGTGGACCGAGAGCAGGACGAGCCGGCCGGCGCCGACCAGCGCGGGGATCTCCGCCCGGGGAAGGTCGGGCCGGGACTCGGCGACCAGGCCCCAACGGCGGGTCGCGTAGGCGGCGAACGGGGCGTAGACGAGGCCGTCCAGGCCGTCCCCGCGGCGCACGTAGGCGCCGGCGTCCAGGCACTCGGCGGCCAGCTCCATGGCGGTGGGCGCGGACCCCCGCCAGAACTCCAACGCCATCCGCAGACAGGCCATCCCGCACAGGCGCCAGGACCACCAGGCGTACTCCTGCGGGTCCTCGGCCCCGTATTCGGGCCAACGGGGATCCTCGGCCGCCGGCAGCGTCCCGGCCAGGATCGCGGGGACGAGTTCCGGCGAGGCCCACTGCGCGTGGTAGGGGACGGGGTGGATGACGGTGGCGTTCGCGGTCATGGTGCAGGGTATCGACGGGCGTCGCCGCCCGCCGGGAAGGGGGCGCCGCCGACGACCGGAACCCGGGGCCGTCATCCGGCGCGCGGCGGCTCCCAGACCGAGCAGTCGTGCGCGAAGAGCACCCGGCGCGGCGCGAAGTCGGCGAGCCGGTCGAGCCAGCGGGGGTAGCCCGGCAGCGGCGGCTCGACGCCGTCCGACGCGGCCTGTCGGGCCAGGTGGTCGGCGGCGTAGTGCGACGCGACGTCACGGGCCTGCCCGGCCAGCACCACCGTGCCGTCGGGGCGGTCCAGGACCAGCGACTGGTGCCCGTCGGTGTGGCCCGGCGTCGGGACGACCCGCACGCCCGGCCAGATCTCGGCCTCGCCGGTCAGCTCCTCGTAGCGCGCGCCGGGGAAGTCGATCAGCTCGTCGAAGGTGTGGCCGCCGCGCCGTGCGGTGGCCAGCTCCACGGCCTGCACCACGATGGGCTTCCCGGCCAGGAGGGGGTTGCCGCCGCAGTGGTCGAAGTGCAGGTGGCAGTTGACGACGACCGAGACGTCGGCCGGGGACGCGCCAACGGCGGCCAACGCGGCCTGGAGCGGGCGGCGCCGGGGGCGGTAGTGCGCCTCGGTCTCCGGGTCGGCGGCTCCGACGCCGGTGTCGAAGAGCAGCAGTCCCCGGTCGTGCTCCACCAGGTAGGCGAGCACGGGCTCCACCCGTGGCTCGGGGCCGCCGGTCTCCGATGCCGGCCGTACGAAGTAGCCGAGGTCGAGGCGGTGCACCGCGGTGTGCGTCGAGGTCGTCTGCATGACCCCATCTTCGTCGGACCGGCCCGCCGTCCGCAGCCGGTTGCGCCCGGTCGTCACCGCCGACCCCGGGGCCGACGGTGACGGCTGCGCTCCGTCAGGTCGTCCCGACGCACATCACGTCGAGCCGGTGCGCCGGCGGGGCGGCGATCGCCAACTCCGGGCGCCACACGGTGAGGATCTGCGCGGACGGCGTGAACAGCGGCCCGGGCAGCGCGGTGGGGGAGTGCCACTCCCAGCGGCTGACGTGCTGCGGCTCCGCCGCGTGCGGCGTCCCGTCGAAACGGGTGACGAGCGAGGCCATGGTGATGCGGTTCAGGCCGTCGACGTCGTCGTGCAGCATGGCGAAGATCCGGACCTCGTCCGGATCGGTGTGCAGTCCGGTCTCCTCCCGGAGCTCCCGGGCCGCGGCGGACCGCACGCCCTCGCCCGGATCGACCTTGCCGCCGGGCAACTCCCAGGTCCCCGCGCGGTGCAGACCGAGCAGCACCCGCCCGCCCGCGTCCAGCACGATGACGCCGACCCCGAACGTCGCGTGCGCCTGCGGCGGTCGGTCCCCGCGCTGCCGGCTGGTGACCGCACCCGTACCCGTGCCCGTTCCGCTGCCCATCCCGTCCCTTCCCGTCCCTCTCTCGGCTCCTGCACGACCTGCCCCGATGCCGGGACGGCAACACTTTCCCGCACATTCACCCGCAGGTGTGCGGCACCTCCACCGTTCCGGCCGAATCCGCGACGCGCGCCGACCACAATGCGCTCATGACCGATGACTGGAAGCGACAGATCGACCGGCTCCACCGGGAGTTGGTGCGGCGCGACGACCCGACCGAGTGGGTCGTGGAGGCCGATGCCGTGGACGCGTCCCGCCGCTATCCGGACCTCGCGCTCCGCGGGCCGGTCTTCGGGGTGGCCGTCCGCACCCCGGCCGACCCTCCGCAGGACCCCGAACACACCGCGGAATGGCGGCTGTTGAAGCCCGTGGCGGACGACACGCCGCAGGGCGCCCGGGACACCCTCAACTCCCACCTGTGGTTCACGGCCAAGGACGACACCGACGACCCGGCCGTGCGGCGCGAACTGCTGGCCGCGGTGACGCGCCTGGAACACGAACCGCTCGACGACCTGACGGTCTGCGGCGCCCGCTACCGGATCGTCCGCGGCGACGAGTTCGTGCGCACCGGCCGCACCGGTCTGGAGCCGCCCCGGCCCACCGACCCCGAACCGGCCGCCCGCACCTGGGAGGGCCGCAGTGATCCCCCGTCCCCGGACCTGGACTTCGCGCTCGTCCCCGGCCGGGAGACCAGCCCCATGGCCGCCGCCATGAAGGTGGCGCTCCAGGGCTTCGCCTATCCGGGGGAGGGCTTCCCCACCGCCGTCCGCGAGGAGTCCGAGCGCGCCCGCACGGACTATCCGGACGTCGTCCTGTTGCCGGTCGGCTTCGGCGTGGCCGAACGCCGCTCCGGAGGCTGGCAGCCGAGGGGCGCGCTGATGCCGACCCCGCACGCGGCGCGGCGGCTGCTCGCCGACGCCATGGTCGAATTCTGGCCCGGGCTGTACGAGTTCAGCGACGACGAGCGGGAGCAGTACGCGCGGGCCGCCGACGCGTTCAAGGCCGCCGGCCGCGCCAACGACGTGCGGGTGGGCGACCGGGCGTTCCAGATCTGCCGCATCGAGCGGATGGTGCGCACCGGCCCCGACGGCCCGGAACCGCCCCGCCCGTCCGACGTGGACGACTACGGGCCGACGCAGATCCACCCGACCATGGACGAGGACGGCACGCTGCACTACGACAGCTGAGCCGGTCGGGCCAGCGGGCCAGCCGGCCGGCGGAGGTCCTCAGGGCGCGTCCGGCGGGTGTCCGGCCGACGACCCGAGTCGGGAAGTTACCGTTACCTCCCCTTTGGTACCCCCTTTTTTTCGAGGCGTCGCCTCATCCGTCCGCGAGGAGCCGATCCTGAACGCGTCGTTGGCCGAAGCACTCTCCGTCGCACTCCTGGTGGTCGTCCTGGCCTGTGCGGTGGTGCGGCCCTGGGGCTGGCCGGAGGCGGTGGTGGCGGTCCCGGCGGCCGGCGTGCTCCTCGCGGTCGGGGCGGTGTCGCCGGCGCACGTGCGGGCGGAGGCGGAGCGGCTGGGGCCGGTCATCGGGTTCCTCGCCGCGGTGCTGGTGCTCGCCCAGCTCTGCGCCGACGAGGGGCTGTTCCGGGCCTGCGGCGCCTGGATGGCGCGCAGCGCGCGGGGCCGCCCGCACCGGCTGCTGGCACAGGTGTTCCTGGTCGCGTCGGTGGTCACCGCGGTCCTGAGCCTGGACGCGACGGTGGTGCTGCTCACCCCGGTGGTGTTCGCCACCGCCGCCCGCCTGGGCGCCCGGCCCGCACCGCACGTCTACGCCTGCACCCACCTGTCGAACACCGCCTCGCTGCTGCTGCCGGTCTCCAACCTCACCAACCTGTTGGCCTTCGCGGCCAGCGGTCTGAGCTTCACCCGGTTCGCCGGGCTGATGGCGCTGCCCTGGCTGGCCGCGATCGCCGTCGAGTACGTGGTGCTGCGACGGTTCTTCGCCACCGACCTGGACGCCGGCGCCTTGGCACCGGCCGTTGCGGACGCCCCCCAACTGCCGCTGTTCGCCCTGGTCACCGTGGCCGGCACGCTGGCCGGCTTCGTGCTGGCCTCGGCCCTCGGGCTCAACCCGGTGTGGGCGGCGCTGGCCGGCACGCTGGTGCTGTCGGTCCGGGCCCTGGCCCGGCGCCGCACCACTCCCGCCGCGATCCTCCGGTCCGCCGCCCCGGCGTTCCTCGCCTTCGTCCTGGCGCTGGGCATCGTGGTCCGTGCCGTCGTCGACAACGGGCTCGCCGCCGGCCTCGCCCACCTCGTCCCGCACAGCGGCACCCTGCCGGCCCTCCTGGGCCTCGCCGCGCTCGCCGCCGTCCTCGCCAACGTCATCAACAACCTGCCCGCCACCCTCGTCCTGGTACCGCTCACCGCCCCCGCCGGGCCCGGCGGGGGCGG
>LIQL01000513.1 GCA_001418405.1 Streptomyces diastatochromogenes
TCGCGTCGAGCTCGGCCCGCTCGCTCACCCTCGAGCGACAGCAGCGGGCCGAGCTCGACGCGAGCGGCCACCGGGTCGCGGACGTCCTGCCGCTGACCCCGCTCCAGCAGGGCATGCACTTCCACGCCCTGATGTCCTCGGACGCCATCGACGTCTACGTCACCCAGCGGCCGTTGCGGCTCGCCGGGCCGCTGTCACCCGCCGTACTGCGCACCGCGTTCGACTCCCTGCTCGCCCGCCACCCCGCACTGCGCGCCTCGTTCGTCTCGTTCGGCTCCGGGCGGACCGTCCAGGCCGTGCACGAGGACGTGCGCGTGCCCTGGCAGGAGGCCGACCTGTCGGCCCTGGACGCGGAGGAACAGCGTGCCAGGCTCGCCGAACTGCTGGCCGAGGACCGGACACGGCGCTTCGACCCGGCGCGGCCGCCGCTGCTGCGGGTGGCGCTGATCCGGCTGGCGGCCGACGAACACCTGCTGCTGGTGACCCACCATCACCTGCTGCTCGACGGCTGGTCGCTGCCGCTCGTCTTCCGTGACCTGTTCGCCCTCTACGCCCACGCCGGCAACGACCGCGGCCGGCCGCCGGCGCCGTTCGCCGACTTCCTGCGCTGGCTCGGCACCCAGGACGACGAGCGGGCCGCCGAGGCGTGGCGCGAGGCCCTCGCCGGACTCGACGAGCCGACCCTGGTCGCCCCCGGCTCCGAGCCCGCCACGAGCACGCTGCCCGAACTGGTCTCGACGGCCCTCGACCCGACGGCCACCGAGCGGCTCACCGCCGCGGCACGCGCCGCGGACCTGACCCTCAACACCCTGGTGCAGGGTGCCTGGGCGACGGCGCTCGGCCACTTCCTGGGCCGCGACGACGTCGTCTTCGGCGCGACCGTCGCCGGGCGCCCGCCGGAGCTCGCGGGCGCCGAGGAGACGGTCGGCCTGCTGATGAACACCATCGCGGTACGGGTGGGACTCGACCCGGCGCGGCCCCTCGGCGACGCGCTGGCCGACCTCCAGGCCGCACAGGCCGGACTGCGCCCGTACCACCACTTCGGGCTCGCCGAGGTGCAGCGCGTCGCCGGGCTCGGCGAACTCTTCGACACCGTCGTGGGCTTCGAGAACACCCCCGTGGACCGGGACGCCGTCCAGGAGCAGGTGCCCGGCCTGCGGATCTCCGTCGACGACGTACCCGCACCCGGGGCGTCCCACTATCCGTTCAGCCTGGTCGTGGTGCCGGGCGAGCGCCTCAGCCTCGAACTGACCTACCGGGCCGACCTGTTCACCGCCGAGGTGGCCGGTTCCCTGCTCGACAGGGTCCGCAAGGTCCTTGACGCCTTCGTCCAGGACCCGGCGATCCCCCTCGGCCGGATCGCACTGCTCACCCCGCGCGAACACAGCGAACTACTGAGCACCGCGGCCTCCCCCGCCGTGCCGCCGGCGCGCTCCACCTTCCCCGCGCTCTTCGAGGAGACGGTCCGGGCGAGACCGGCCGCCGTCGCGGTGCACGAGGGGCCACTTGCCGTCACCTACGGCGACCTCAACGCCCGGGCCAACCAGCTCGCCCGCGCCCTGGTGGCCCGCGGCATCGGCCCGGAGAGCGTCGTGGCGGTGGCGGTGCCGAAGTCGGCCCAGCTGGTCCTCGCCGTGCTGGCCGTCCTCAAGAGCGGCGCCGCGTACGTGCCACTGGACCTCGGCTACCCGCCGGAGCGGTTGCGCTACATCGTCGCCGACGCCCGCCCGGACCTCGTGCTGACCACCGCCGAGGGCGCGGACCTGATGACCGAGGCGGGCGCCGGTGCGACCCTGTGCCTGGAGGGCGCATCGCCCGCCGAAAACCTCGGCGTGCCGGCCGAGTTGATCGCCGGGCTGGCCGAGACCGACCTGTCCGACGCCGACCGGACGGCACCGCTGCGCCCCGACAGCACGGCCTACCTCATCTACACGTCCGGCTCCACCGGCCGCCCCAAGGGCGTCCTGGTGCCCCACGCCGGCATCGCCGCCCTGGCCGCCCAGCAGCGCGAGGGGCTCACCCTGCGCCCGGACGAGCGGGTGCTGCTGTTCGCCTCCCCGAGCTTCGACGCCTCGGTGTGGGAGCTCGCCACGGCCCTGCTCACCGGTGCGGCCGTGGTCGCCGCGCCGGCCGACGAACTGCTGCCCGGGCCGGCTCTCGCGGCGACCGTGGCCCGGCACGGGGTGACGACGCTGCTGGTGCCGCCGTCCTCGCTCGCCGTCCTGCCCGACGGCGCGCTGCCCGAGGGCGTCACCCTCGTGGTGGGCGGCGAAGCCTGCCCGCCCGACCTCGTCGAACGCTGGTCGGACGGGCGGCGCATGGTCAACGCGTACGGCCCCACCGAGGCGACCGTCATGGCCACGATGAGCCGGCCCCTGGCGGGTCGCACCAGCCCACCCCTGGGCGAACCGGTCGTGGGCGCCAGGGTGTACCTGCTGGATGACGCCCTGCGGCCGGTCCCGGTGGGCGTGACCGGCGAGCTCTACCTGGCAGGTGAGGGTCTGGCACGCGGCTATCTGCGCCGGCCCGGGCTGACCGCCGAGCGTTTCGTGGCCGACCCGTACGGCGCCGCGGGGGCGCGGATGTACCGCTCCGGGGATCTCGCCCGGCGCCGGCCGGACGGCACGGTGGAGTACCGGGGCCGCGGCGACCGGCAGGTCAAGGTGCGCGGCTACCGCATCGAACCCGGTGAGATCGAGTCCGTACTGGCCGAGGACCCCGCGGTCGCGCAGGTGGCCGTGGTCGTCCGTGAGGACAGCCCCGGCACGCGCCGTCTCGTCGCGTACGTCGCTCCCGTGGCCGGCGCCGAGCCGGACCCGGTGGCGCTGCGCGGCAGGGTCGCCGCCGCACTGCCCGAGTACATGGTGCCCGCGGTCGTGGTCACCCTGGATCGGCTGCCGGTCACCCCGAGCGGCAAACTCGACCGGGACGCCCTGCCCGCGCCGGACTTCGCCGCGGCCGCGGACAGCCGTGCCCCGCGCACCTCCCGCGAGCGGCAGCTGTGCGAGCTGTTCGAGAAGGCCCTCGGGGCGCGCCGGATCGGCATCGACGACAGCTTCTTCGACCTCGGCGGCGACTCGATCGTCTCCATCAGGCTCGTCACGCTGGCCCGGGCGGAGGGCCTGGACATGACGCCCCGGGACGTGTTCACGCACAAGACGGTGGCCGAGCTCGCCATCGCGGTGAAGGAACTCGTCCCGGTGCCGGAGGCCGAAGCCTCCGAGGAGCCACTGATCACCCTGGACCAGGACGAGCTCGCCGAGTTCGGCGAGGACTGGCGGGACACGGTGTAGGCCGCCCCTTTGGGACCATCCGCACCGCCCCCTTCCGCACGACCGCTGGACCACACCGTGGCCGGGACCCTGCTCGGCCGGTTCGGCGTGCACCAACAGGCGGCCCGGCCACCGGCGCGGGCCGCACAGGACCGAACGACGACGACCCTTGCGGTCCCGACCCGGTGAGGACACCGAACATGACACTCGTATCTCCGCCCGCTGCCACGTCCCGCCCGGCCGAGGCCGACACACCGCTCGACACTCCTTGGGAGTTCCACCTCGACGCCGACGAAGTGGCCGAGCTGGAGGCCGCCGCGCACCGACTCGGCAACTCCTGCGGCGACCCCGCACTGCCGGACTTCTACGACCGGGCGCAGCTCGCCGAGGAACTGCTGCCCGCCCGACTGCGCTCCTTCCTGACGGCATACCGGCGTTCCGGGCGGTCGGCCGCCTGCCTGCTGCACGGCTTCCCGGTGGACGAGGCGCGGCTCGGCCCCACCCCGGAGCACTGGCGCAAGGCCGTCGACGGCGACACCGCCCGGTCCCAGGAGACATGGCTGGCGCTGTGCGGTCTGGCGCTGGGCGACCCGTTCGGCTGGGTGACCCTCCAAGACGGCCGCATCATCCAGAACATCCTGCCCATCCGCGGCGACGAGACGCGCCAGAGCGGGCACGGCAGCGAGACCCTCCTGGAGTTCCACACCGAGGACGGCTTCCACCCCAACCGCTGCGACTACCTCCTGCTGTTCGGTCTGCGCAATCCCGACCGGGTGCCCACCATCGTGGCGTCCGTCAGCGACGTCCGGCTCGATGACCGTGACCGCACGGTCCTCGCGGAGGACCGCTTCCACATCCTCCCGGACACCGAACACATCCGGCAGTTGGAGACGCACGCCCCCGATCACCCGGCGCTGCCCAGGCTGCGCGCCCTGCGCGACCGGCCGACGCCGACCGCAGTGCTCTTCGGCGACCGGCTCAACCCCTACCTGCGCATCGACCGGCCCTTCATGAACGTACGGACCGGTGACACCGAGGCCGAGGCCGCGCTCGACAGACTGATGGCCGAGCTGCAGCGCGTCCAGCAGGACGTCGCCGTGGGCCCCGGCTCGCTGCTGATCGTCGACAACTACCGTGCGGTGCACGGCCGCAGACCCTTCACCGCACGCTACGACGGCACCGACCGCTGGCTCAAGAAGCTGACGGTCAGCCGGAACCTGCGCCAGAACCTCAACGGCTACGCCCTTCGGCACCCTCGTGTCATCGTCTGAGCCGGGCCCCGCCACTCTCCTCACCGACCCTGTGAAAGGGCAGCCAAGCGTGCGCACTGTCATCGTCTCCGGCGCGTCCAGTGGAATCGGGCAGGCCACCGCCGAGCGCTTCGCCCGCGCCGGCGACTTCGTCGTCAACCTCGACGTGAACGCCCCGCCCGCGGACACCCCGACCGGCCCTCGGGAGGGGGGCGGTCACCTGCGCTGGGTCGAACAGGACGTCGCCGACTGGGAGGGAGTGCGGACGGCCGTCGACGAGGTCCGGGCCGAGCGAGGCCGACTCGACGTGGTCATCGCCAACGCGGGCATCAGCGTGCGGCACGGCATCCTCGACCTGACCGAGGCCGACGCCCGGCGCACCGTGGACATCAACCTGATGGGCGTCCTCGCCCTGTGGCGCCACAGCGTTTCGCACATGCTGGACCAGGGCGGGGGAGTGCTGTTGGCCACCGCGTCGGTCAACGGCACGCGGGGCTATCCGCTGTACGCCGACTACAACGCCTCCAAGGCCGCTGTGACCTCGCTGTGCCAGACCTTCGCCATAGAGCTGGCCCCCCTGATCCGCACCGCCTGCGTCGCGCCCGGTGCCGTGCTGACTCCCATGCAGCGCGCCGAGTACACCGACGCCATGCTCGACGAGGTCAACGAGCGCATCCCCGCCCGCCGCCACGCCCGGCCCGAGGAGATCGCCGACGTCTTTTACTTCCTGGCCTCACCCGAGGCCGCGTTCGTCTCCGGTCAGCAGTTCGTGGTGGACGGCGCCGAGACCGCCGGAGCCACCACCGCGTTCTTCCCCGGCGCCACCGAGCCGACGCGGTGACCGCACCGACGCCCGTCCCACACCGCCGAGTCACCACTTCAGCAGGAGTTCGATGATGACCGCCATGACCAGCCGCCCCGAGCCGGCTCCGGACGCGCTCGGGGACGTGGACCTCGCGGACCCGCTGCTGCACGCCCGCCACGACCTGGGGCCGCTGTGGCGTCGTCTGCGCACGGAGGCCCCGGTCCACTGGCAGCCGGAGAGCGGCACCCGACCCGGGTTCTGGGTCATCAGCCGCCATGCGGACGTCGTCGGGGTCCTCAACGACCCTCAGACCTTCACCTCCGAGCGCGGCAACGTGCTCGACACCCTGCTGGCCGGCGGTGACTCGGCCGCCGGCAAGATGCTCGCCGTCACCGACGGTGGCCCGCACAAGGCCCTGCGCAGTGCCCTGCTCAAGCCGTTCTCGCCGCGTGCGCTCGATGTCGTCGTCGACAGCGTGCGGCGTGGCACCCGGGCCCTGGTCGAGGAGGCGGTGGCCCGGGGCACGGTGGACTTCGCCGCGGACGTCGCCGCGCACATCCCGCTCGCCGCGATCTGCGACCTGCTCGGCGTGCCGCTCGCGGACCGCCGGCAGATCATCGAACTGACCTCCTCCGCGTTGTCCTCCGCGGACGGCGTCCCCACGGAGGAAGCGACCTGGTCGTCCCGCAACGGCCTGCTGTTCTACTTCTCGGAACTGGCCGCCGCGCGCCGTGAGAAGCCGCTGGACGACGTGATCAGCCTCCTGGTGACCAAGGAGATCGACGGCCGCCCCCTGTCGCACGAGGAGATCGTCTTCAACTGCTACAGCATCATCATGGGCGGCCACGAGACCACCCGGTTCGCCATGGTCGGCGGGGTGCAGGCGCTGATGGAGCGGCCCGAGCAGTGGCACGCACTCAAGACCGGGCAGGTGAGCACGGCCTCGGCGGTCGAGGAGGTGCTGCGCTGGACGACGCCCGCCCTGCACAGCGGCCGTACCGCCACGCAGGACGTCTTCCTCGGCGGGCAGTTCGTCGAGGAGGGCGACATCGTCACCGCCTGGATGGCCTCGGCCAACGGTGACGAGCGGGTGTTCGACCGGCCCGACACGTTCGACCTGGCGCGCACCCCCAACAAGCACCTGTCGTTCGCTCATGGGTCGCACTTCTGCCTCGGTGCGTTCCTGGCCCGCGCCGAACTGGCGGCCCTGCTGGAGAGTCTGTGCGACCTGGTTGCCGTCGCGGAGCCCGCGGGCGCGCCGGGCCGTGTGTTCTCCAACTTCCTGAGCGGCTTTTCGTCCCTGCCGGTCACGCTCGTGCCGGAGGGCCGTCAGGCAACCTGAGGGAGACGATCCCCCCACTGCCCACTGCCCACTGCCCACTGCCCACTGCACCGCCCACTGCCCTGTCACCGTCAGGGCAGTGGGGTCTTCCCGGCCCGCGCTCGCTACCGCGCCGACAGCGCCGCCAGTTCCTCGGCCACCGCTGTCACGGTGGTCCGCGGATGGCTCTGCGGAAAGTAGTGGCCGCCGGGCAGGACGTGCATCCGGTGCTCAGCCGTGGTGTACAGGTTCCAGGGCGCCACGTGCGCCACCGGAGACACCGCGTCCTCGGCGCCGGCGAAGGCGACCAGCGGGCAGCCCACGGCGGCCGGCCGCGGGATGCGGTAGCCCTCCGCGAAAGCCATGTCGCTGCGCACGGCGCCCAGCAGGTCCCGCAGGAAGTCCGGAAAGTCGAGCAGTTCGTCGGGCAGTCCGCCGCTGCTGCGCAGCCAGGCGACCAGCCGGGCCTCGTCGCCGTCCGCGACGGGCTCCCCGTCGAGCGGCACGTGGGGAGCACGCGATCCCGACACCAGAAGGACGCTCGGCGGCCGCAGACCCGCCCCCCGCTCGATCTCCCGCTCGATCCGTCGCGTCAGCTCGTAGCCGAGCAGGGCGCCGAAGCTGTGCC
Organism: Streptomyces diastatochromogenes; assembly: GCA_001418405.1. Lineage (GTDB taxonomy): Bacteria > Actinomycetota > Actinomycetes > Streptomycetales > Streptomycetaceae > Streptomyces > Streptomyces albulus_C. The sequence continues at coordinate 7,277 of LIQL01000513.1, forward strand.
CGAAGAACGCGTACGGCAGGGTGAACTCGCCGCGCAGCCCCTCGAACAGGGCGTCCACCAGCGTGTCGAAGGACTGCGGCAGGGGTTCGTCGATGCGGGAGCCGCGACCGGGCAACTCGACCGGCGCCAGCTCGACCCCGTCGGGAAGGTGCGGTCGCCAGGAGCGGAAGGTACCGGCCCCTCCTCCGGCGTGCGGCAGGCAGATGAGCCGGGACCGGAGCGTGCCGGGGGCGTGCCGGGCACCGATCCAGCTGACGGTGGCCGGGGTGGGGTTCGAAGCGCACATGGGGCCAGCCTCGGTACTGCCGCCGACGCCAACCAGGCAAGAGCTGCGGCAAATTGAGCGGGGTCCGCCCGCCCGCGCCCGGAGTTGCCGCCTGCCTGCCGGGTCCGTTGCCGGCGGCCGGTGGCGTGCCGGCCCGGCGTGCGGCGCGTCCATCCGGCGGGCCGGGAGCCCGCTTGCGGCGATCCTGGCGCGTCGTCCGCCCGGCCGGTCGCCAGGCAACCGACCGGCAACCGGGATGCTGGTCGAAATGCCGCCGGTCCGCAGGCGAGTTACCGGCCGCTTGCCTGGCCGGAGCGGGGGGTGCGCCGCGATGCTGCGCAGCAGGCGGGCATGTGCACCGCGCCCCGTGCGTACCGGACGTGCCGCACCTCCCTGACCTTCCGAGAGGACAACTATGCTGGACATACCGGACCGGGGGCTGCTGGCGTGGCTGGACGAGGCGTCCGCCGAGCGCGGCCTGTACTACGCCAACCGCGGCGACGACTGGGACTTCTCGTCCTACCACGACCTGGCGGAGCTGGTGTTGCGGACCGCCGCCGCACTGCGCGCGAAGGGCGTGGGCGAGGGCGACGTGGTGGGGCTGGTGCTGCGTTCCAGCCCCGGTTTCGTCGCCGGCTTCTTCGGCGCGCTGGCCGCCGGTGCGACGCCCTGCTCCATCGCCCCGCCGTTCGCCTTCCAGCGGGCCGACGAGTACGAGCGGCACGCGGCCCACCTGTTCGAGACGGTCCGGCCCAAGTACACCGTCTGCGACGACGAGTCGCTGGAGCGGATCCGCAAGGTCACCGCAGGGGTCGGGGTACCCGAGCCGGAGGTCTTCGCCCAACTCGTCGCGGGCGTGGCCCCGCTGGAGCGGCCGCTGCCGCTGCCGGAGACCGCGCTGGTGCAGTTCACCTCGGGCTCCAGCGGCTTCTCGCGCGGCGTGCGGATCTCCGCCGACGCCCTGCGGACCAACCTCACCGGCATGCGCCGCTGGATCGGCTGGACCCCGGACCGCCCCGGTGTCAGCTGGTTGCCCGTGCACCACGACATGGGCCTCGTGGGCTTCCTGCTGAACGCGGTCGTCACCGGCTGCGACGCCTGGATGATGCAGCCGGACGACTTCATCCGCTCGCCGCTGCGCTATCTGCGGTGCATCAGTGAGCAGGGCGCCGCCATGACGGGCATGCCGAACTTCGGTCTCGCCTACCTCCTGCGCCGGGTCAAGCCCGCCCAACTACAGGGCCTGCGCTTCGACTCGATGCGGGCCGTGATCATCGGGGCGGAGCGGGTCGACCCGCAGGTCCTGGAGGATTTCCACGCGCTGTTGGGACCGCACGGCCTCGACAGCGGCGCGCTGCTGCCGGCGTACGGCGGCGCGGAGGCGACGCTGGCGGTGACCGGTCTGCGGCCGGGCGAAGGCTGGTCGACGCAGGTTCCGGACGACGGGGACGCCGCGGCGCTGACCGGGACGGCGGTGGTCGGCTGCGGCCGTCCGTTGGAGGGCCGGGAGGTGCGGATCGTGTCGGAGGACGGCGAGGAACTGCCGGACGGGCAGGTCGGCGAGATCGTCGTCACCGGGGTGTCGATCGCGAGCGGATACGTCGGCGACGGGGGTTCCGCGTCCGGTACCAGCCTCGCCGGGGAGGGGCTCGCCTCCGGTGACGCGGGCTTCGTGCGCGACGGGCAGCTGTTCGTGATCGGCCGGCTCGGTGACGGGCTCAAGGTCAGCGGAAAGATGGTCTTCGCCGAGAGCCTGGAGACCCTGCTGCACCAGCGGGGCATTGCCGAGCGCCGGGTCGCCGTCCTGCTCGGGGTCCTGGACGGTCGGCCCACGGGTGTGGCCGTCTTCGGCGGTGTGCAGGACGGCTGGCGGGAGGCCGCCCACGAGGTTCTTTCGGAGTGGCTCGGTGACGCCGACCTCCTGGCCGTCGAGCTGCCCCGCGGCGGCATCGCGGTCACGTCCAGCGGCAAGCCCCGCCGCCGGGTCATCTGGAAGGCGCTGTGCGCGGGGGAGTTCACCGCCGCCACCACCCCACTGACGAGGCCGTGACCAGGACGGGAGAGCGGGCGGAAGGCCGACGCCGCCGACCCTGTGGCGGGTCACCCATTAGTGTGCCTATAGACAATGGTGTGCGTCGCACACTATGGTGTCTTCGTGTCCGTGGAAGAACTGACTCTCGCCCAGGCCCATGAACTGCGCCGTGGGACGGTGGTCCTGGCCTGCCTGGCGCTGCTCCGGGAGCCGAGTTACGGCTATGCGCTTCTGGAGACGCTCAACGGTGCCGGGGTCTCCGTCGACGGCAACACCCTCTACCCCTTGCTGCGCAGGCTGGAGAAGCAGGGCCTGCTCACCAGCGAGTGGAACACCGACGAATCCCGGCCGCGGAAGTTCTACCGGGTGAGCCCCGACGGCTCCCTGGTCCTCGCCGGCCTGGTCCGCGAGTGGCAGGACCTCTCGGCCACGATCGCACGACTCACCAAGGAGAACGGATGAGCACCAGCAGTCTCACCGAGCGTTACGTGGACGAGGTCGTCCGGCGGCTCCCGGCCGCTCAACGCGACGACATCGGCGAGGAGCTGCGCACCACGATCGCCGACACCGTCGAGGCCCGCGAGGCGGCGGACCCGCAGTCGGCCGAGCGCGAGGTGCTCACCGAGATGGGCGACCCCGTCCGGTACGCGGCCCGCTACACCGGCCGGCCGCTCGCGCTGATCGGGCCGGACCTCTACCCGGCGTACATCCGCCTCCTGGTGCTGCTGCTGTCCTCCGTACTGCCGGTGATAACCACCGTGTCCGTACTGGTGGAACTGGCCGACAGCGGCGACGTCGGCGCGGCGGTCGGCGAAGGCGTCACCACCGTGCTGACGCTGGGCGCCCAGATGATCGCCGTGCTCACCGTCGTCTTCGCCCTGGTCGACCGGCTCCGCAGCCGTGACGGCGCGCCCGCCCGAAGCGCCGCGTGGACCCTCGCCGACCTGCCCGAGCCCCGCAAGAAGGACAAGGTCGGCATCATGGATGCCCTCGGGGCGGCGTGGTACGCGCTGCTGATCTCCCTGACCGTGTGGCAGCACGTCGCGAAGCCCTACGGGGCCGACGGCCACGGCGGCGGCAAGGCCGTCGAGGTGCTCGACCCGGCCCTGTGGTCGGGCTGGATCTGGCCCGTCCTCCTCGGCCTCGCCGCCATGCTGGCGCTCTCGGCGGCCCGGATCACCGTACGGGGGTGGACCGTTCGCCTCGCCGTCCTGAACGCCGTGGCGCAGGCCGTGTTCGCCCTGCCGTTCGCCTGGATCCTCCAGCACCGGATGCTCTTCAACCCGGAGTTCCTGAAGACCGCGGGCACGGACGCGCTGACCCAGGAGGTCTACTCGGGACTGGCCGTCATCGTGCTCGTCCTCGGCGCGAGCGCCGTGGTGACGGGCTTCCGCTCGGCCCGGCGCTGAGACGGGGTTCCCGGTGGCACCGACCGTGCCGATGACGCCGACCGCTTCGACCGCGCCGACCGTGTCGACGTACGGCACCGCGCCGGCGCCCGACGCGCCGGCGCCCGGGTGGACGCGCTCCCGCCTGCATCCGCCCGGGCACCGCGGGACGCGTCGGCGGGCCGGCTGGCTGGCGCGAGTGGTGCGGGCCGCGGCCGGGCCCGTACCGCTGCCGTCAACGGACCCGCAGGGTCTCCGGGCGCACCAGGTTCTCCGCGAGCAGCAGATCCTTCACCCGGTCCGAGAGCATGTCCAACTGGCGGAGCACGAAGATGACTTGCTGGAACAGCATCTGCCGGTAGGTGGCCATCATCGGGTTGGTCCGCGCGAAGTGCAGCCCCTTGGCCACGTCGAGGTCCATCCGCTCCCAGACCTCGCGCAGCATGAACCGGCGCGACATCAACTGGATCGCCTCCAGCAGGAAGTCCTCGCGCTCACGCAGTTCCGCGGCGGTGACCTGGCTGTACATGCCGGTGAGCGCGGTGACGCCGAAAGCGATGTGCCGGGCCTCGTCCTGCGCGACCATCCTGGTGATCTGGCGGATCACCGGGTCGCCGAAGCCGCTGCTCGCCAGGCGCAGCGCGGTGATCGCCAGACCCTCGACGACCACCTGCATGCCGAGGTAGACGATGTCCCACCGGGACTCCGACAGCAGATCGCGCAGCAGCGTCTTCAGCCCGGGATTGATCGGGTAGACGGACTGCAGCTTCTCGTCGACGTAACGGGCGAACGCCTCGACGTGCCGCGCCTCGTCGGCGACCTGCGAGGCGGCGTAGGTCTTGGCGTCGAGGTCGGGCACGGTCTCCACGAGACGGGCCGTGGTCACCAGCGCACCCTGTTCGCCGTGCAGGAACTGGCTGCACATCCACGCCTGGTACTCCCAGCGGAACTGGGTCAGCAGCTCGCGTGGCACCGGACTGCCCTCGCCGACGACGAAGGACGCGAGCCGCGCACCGTTCTCCTCCGACAACTCGGCGCCGAACTGGACGTCGTGGTCCCAGTCGATGTCGGTGGTGGCGTTCCACTGTGAGACCTTGTTCTTCTCGTAGAGGTTCCACACGCGGCTGTCGCGGTCCCCGTAGTTCCAGTTCAGGCACGCCTGGAACATCGCGTCGACCTCCATGAGGTCGGCCTTGACGGCATCCAGCGTGAAGAGCGTCGGGTCGGACGTCTCGTCGGGCACTGTGGTCATTGGATTGCGGTCCACCCCTCCGGCGCGGAACAGGACTGTTCGCGGTCAGTTTTGGTGCGCCGAACCCCTCTTTCCAGGAACTGCCGGGGCAATTTGACGGCAGACCGGTTGCCGGTTCCCTTGCCTGGCCCCGCCCTCCCACCAGCCGCACGATGGAGCACGGCGGGCAGCAGCCCCCCCCGCACACCGGCCGAAGGAGGAGCGGGATGGGAACCCGTGCCACCGCACCAGTCGCCTCCCCGAAGGGCGCACCGGTGCACGACCGGGCCCGCCCCTGGATCGTCGGCCGGGTCACCACGCCCGACCCGCGCCTGCGACTGATCTGCCTGCCGCAGGCGGGCGGCAGCGCGGGCTCGTTCGCGCCCTGGCGCCTCGTGCCGCCGGCCGGGGTGGAACTCGCGACGGTGGAGCTGCCCGGCCGGGGCGTGCGGAGCGCCGAGCGCCTGCCCGACACCCTCGAAGAGCTCGCCGATGCCGTGATCGACGGCATCCGCGACGAGTTCGACCAGCCCTACGCGCTCTTCGGACACAGCTTCGGCGCCCTCCTCGGCTACGAGATCGCCGTCCGCATCGCCAGGCGCGGCCTCCCCTCGCCCCGCGCACTGCTCGTGTCCGCCGCACGGGCACCGCACACCCCGGTGCGCCGGCGCGTCTCCGACCTGGACGACCCCGAACTGCTCGGCTGGCTGGACGGGTTCGGCGGCTTCCCGCCCGAGCTGGCCCGCTACCCGGCGTACCTCCGGTACGCGCTGCGCACGGTCCGCCGCGACCTCGCCCTCACCGAGTGCTACCTGGCTGCGGGGCCGGCCCGGGTCGGCTGTCCGCTGCACGTCTTCGGCGGCGCCGACGACCCGCTCGTCAGCGGCGCCGACCTGGAGCGCTGGCGCGACTGCGCCGCGGCCGGCTTCACGCTCCGGTCGCTGCCCGGCGGGCACGACTACCCCTTCACCGGCGCGTCGGCGCTCGACGCGATCGTGTCGGCCCTGCCCTGACCGACGACCGGCCGGGAGGGACTGCCGCCGTCAGGTTCCACACGGCGCGCGCCCGCCGCCCTGCCGTCCTCACGGTGGCCCCGGAACAGGTTCACGGCCCTGTCCCGGGGCACCGGGGTTCGCCACGAGTGCCACCGCGGTGAACACCAGCCCGGACCGTGCGGACCAACGACCCGTGAACCCCGCGGCCCAGGGGCCCGCAGCCGTCAGGACGGCATCCGGCGGGACGGTGCGGAACGTGCCGTCGGCCCGCAGCCGCACGCGGTAGTCCCCGAAGCCGAACCGGGCCCCGGTCCACGGCGAGAACGCCTTGTAGGACGCCTCCTTGGCGCAGAAGAGCACCCGGTCCAGCGGTACGCCGGCACCCCGCGGAAACTCCTCGCCGAGCCAGCCGCGCTCGGTGTCCGTGACGATCCGGTCCGCGACCGCGCGGGGCAGGGGTTCCTGCGGCTCCGCGTCGATGCCCACGGCGGCGAAGTCCGTGGCACGCGCGACGGCGGCCGCGCGGTACCCCCGGCAGTGGGTCATGCTGCCCACCACCCCCGCAGGCCAGCCGGGAGCGCCCAGCGCACCGGGCACCAGGGGGACGGGGCGCACTCCGATCCGGCCCAGTGCCGCGCGGGCGCAGCCCCGTACCGTGGTGAACTCCCTGCGACGTTCCTCGAACACCTCTGTCACGGCGGCCTGTTCGGCGGCGAAGAGCGCGACGGTCGCCTCGGGGCCCGTGTCGCCGAACGCCTCGTGGGTGCGGACGCCCGCGGGGACGAGCTGAGTGATCACCCGCAGATCATGCCACCGGCCCGCCCCCTGAGAGTTGCCGGTGCACTGCCTGGCCCGGCCCTGACGCATCGGCCAGCATGCAGGGGAGGTCCACGGCGCAGGCCCGGACGAGCACACACCAACGGGCGGGAAGACGGGTACCCATGGCGCAGTCGTGTCCCGAGGAGTCGGCGGAAGCCCACAAGCGCCCGCCGCCGTTGTGGCGTGACCGCGACTACCTGTACTGGTGGACGGGCAACGGCCTGTCCGCGCTGGGCACCAGCATGTCGACGCTCGCCATCCCGCTGCTCGTCCTCTACCTCACGGGATCGGCGACGCAGGCCGGTCTCATCACCGTCCTGCACATGATCGGCAGGCTCGCCACCCTCGCGATCGGCGGAGTGCTGGCGGACCGGATGAACCGCCGCGCCATCCTGTGCCTCGCCCCGCTGGTCCAGGCGCTGTCGATGGGCGTCGTCGCCCTGCTGGCGTACCGGGGGGACCCCTCGATCGCCGTGATCGGCGCGATGGCCCTGGCCGGCGGGCTCGCGGACGGGCTGAGGAACGCCGTGTCGATGCCGGTGCTGCGCCGGATCGTCCCCAAGGAGCAGGTCGCCGCCGCCACGGCCCAGAGCATGGGCCGTGACATGGTCGCGCAGCTGGTCGGCGCCCCCCTCGGCGGTCTGCTGTACGCGATGGGCCGTTGGATCCCGTTCCTCGTCGACGCGCTCTCCTTCCTCTTCGTGTCCCTGGGCTCCGCGCTGATCCGCCGCCCGCTGGGCCCGGACCGGCGCGCCGACGACGCGCCACGGGCCGGCCTGGGCGAGGAGCTGCGTGACGGCCTGCGCATGATCAGACGCAGCGACTACCTGGTGTTCACGATGGTCTGGGGAGCCCTGCTGAACGTGGTGGCGGAGGGCTTCACCCTGCTCTTCGTCGTGCTCGTACAGCACCGCGGCGGTGGGCCCGCCGCGGTCGGCACCGCGACCTCCCTCGCGGTGGCGGGCGGCGTCCTCGGGGCCGTCGTCGGGCCGTGGCTGATGGGGCGGCTGGGGGCGCGACGCGTCCTCCTGCTGTCCGCATGGGTCTTCACGACGTCCTTCGCCGCCGCGGTGGCGGTCCCCAGCCCGTGGCAGATCGGCCTGGTCATCATGGTGGCCATGGCGGCCATGGTGCCGATGAACGTCGTCATCGAGTCCTACGAGGTCCGTCTCGTCCCGGACCGGTACCAGGGCAGGGTCGCCGCGCTGAGCCGGTTCTTCGTCCAAGGGCTGCAATGGGTCGGCCCGCTGGCGGCGGGGGTCCTCGCCGACGCGGCCGGGGTGGCGGGGGCCGTGCTCACCCTGGCCGGGGCCATGGCCCTGCTGGCCATCGCGCTGCACACCTCCCGGCGCCGCCTCACGGTCCTGGACACCCCGCTCGCCGCGGTACAGGAACTCGACCCGCCGCCGGCCGCCCGGCCGCTGCCCGAGCCGGTCGCGTAGGGCCGGGCGTCGCCAGGCAGGGGCCGACCGGGCACGGCCCACCGCGGCACGGCTCACCCCAGACACCACGCATCGCAGGAGAAGGGAAGGACAACACGTGCAACCGTCAGTGGAGATGGGCATCGTCTCGACCGGCATGGCGTTCGGCGAGCGGCGGGACGTAGCCGCCACGGCAGCCGACTACGTCCCCTACCCGGAGGACGTCGCCGCCCTCGGGTACGAGAGCTACCACCGGATCGCCGACGGCGTCACCGCGACCGCCCTCGCGGTGGAAGCGGCCCGGGAGGCCCTGGAGAACGCGGACCTCGCCGTCACCGACGTCGACCTGATCGTCGTCGGCAACTCCGACGTCCCCGAGTACTTGGGCTGGGACGGTTCGGCGGCGGTCGCCAGGGCGCTGGGTGCCCACGGCACGCCCACGGTGCTCGTCACCCAGGCGTGCGCCGCCTGGTCGCTGGCGTTGGACCACGCGGCCGGCGCGATGGCGCTCTCGACCGACACCAACACCGTGCTGGTGGTCCTGGTCAACGTGGTCAGCGAGGCGCACAGCAACCGGATGGACTTCAACGGCTCCATCGCCAGCGACGGCGCCGTCGCGGCCGTACTGCACCGGGGGCACCCGCGGTTCAGGCGGCTGGCCTCCGCGCGCTTCACCAACCCGGAGTTCGCGGACCTGTTCCGCATCGAGCGCGGCGGCGCCGCCGCGCCCCTGCCGCTGCCGGGACGCGAGCACCTGCGGTCCGACCCGATGGCCGCGGTCTTCGAGCACTTCGGACGGGACCCCCAGCGCTTCAAGGAGTTCATCGAGGAGATCCACGGGCGGGTCGCGGACGTGGTCGACCAGGCCCTCGCCCGCGCCGGGAAGGACCGTGAGGACCTCGCCCGGCTCGTCTACGTCAACGAAGGGCAGCAGGCCATCCGCGCCGTGGCCGACGCGGTGGGCATCCCCTTCGAGCGCACCAACGCCGAACTCGCCCGCGAACTGGGCCACATGGGCGCGGCCGACCAGCTGATCTGCCTGTGGCGGCACGTCGAGGCGGGGGAGTTGGCGCGCGGCGACCTCGTGGCGCTCGCCGGCGTCGCATCACCGGGCATGCACTGGTTCTGCACGCTGATCGAAGTCTGAGCGGCGCGGATTTCCTCCCGTACGCGAACAGGCCGGTCC
>LIQL01000514.1 GCA_001418405.1 Streptomyces diastatochromogenes
TACCAGGGTATCCGGCTCACCCCGGAGCAGATCGTGACGGCGGCGGTCAGCGAGGACGTGCACTGCGTGGGGCTGTCGATCCTGTCGGGATCGCACGCCGCGCTGGTGCCGGACGTCCTGGACCGGCTGCGCCGCGCCGGCGCCGGCGACCTACCGGTCGTCGTGGGCGGCATCATTCCGTCGGCGGACGCCGCGGCGCAGCCGGTCCAGGACGTCCGGCACCAGCGCGGCGTGCGATCCCGACAGGATCGACAGCCCCACGCAGTGCACGTCCTCGCTGACCGCCGCCGTCACGATCTGCTCCGGGGTGAGCCGGATACCCTGGTAGACGACCTCGAAGCCGGCGTCCCTGGCGCGCACCGCGATCTGCTCGGCGCCGTTGCTGTGCCCGTCCAGGCCGGGCTTGCCGACCAGCAGGCGCAGCCGGCCGCCGCCGAGGTCGGCCGCCGTCCTGGCGACCTTCTCGCGGACCGTCGCCAGCGTCGAACCGGCCTCCGCGGTCACCGCCACCGGCGCGCCGGAGACCCCGGTGGGAGCCCGGAACTCGCCGAAGACGTCCCGCAGTGCCCAGGCCCACTCCCCGCTCGTCACGCCGGCGCGGGCGCACTCCAGCGTCGCCGGGAAGAGGTTGGTGTCGCCCGCCGCGGCCTTCTTCAGGGCCGAGAGCGCCTCCTGGGCCCGCAGTTCGTCGCGGTTGTCCCGCCAGTTGTGCAGGGCCCGCACGACGCCCGCTTCGTTGGCCGGGTCCACCGTCATGATCGCGGTGTCCAGGTCGGCGGTGAGCGGGTTGGGCTCGCTGCCCTCGAAGCAGTTGACGCCGACGATCTTCTCGTCGCCGGACTCGATGCGGGCCCGGCGCTCGGCGTGCGCCGACACCAACTGAGACTTCAGGTAGCCGGACTCCACGGCCGCCATCGCGCCGCCCATCTCCTGGATCCGGTCGATCTCCGCCAGGCAGTCGGTCACCAGGGCGTCCACCTTGGCCTCCACGACGTGCGACCCGGCGAAGATGTCCTCGTACTCCAGCAGGTCCGACTCGTGTGCGAGGACCTGTTGGATGCGCAGCGACCACTGCTGATCCCAGGGGCGCGGCAGCCCCAACGCCTCGTTCCAGGCGGGGAGCTGGACGGCGCGGGCGCGGGCGTCCTTGGAGAGCGTGACGGCCAGCATCTCCAGGACGATCCGCTGGACGTTGTTCTCCGGCTGCGCCTCGGTCAGTCCCAGGGAGTTGACCTGCACGCCGTAGCGGAAGCGGCGCTGCTTGGGGTCCTCGATGCCGTAGCGCTCCCGGGTGATCCGGTCCCACAGGCGCCCGAAGGCGCGCATCTTGCACATCTCCTCGACGAAGCGGACGCCCGCGTTCACGAAGAACGAGATCCGGGCGACCACGTCGCCGCGCCGCTCCTGGGGGACCTGGCCGGACGCGAACACCGCGTCCAGCACGGCGATCGCCGTGGACATCGCGTACGAGATCTCCTGGACCGGCGTGGCGCCCGCCTCCTGCAGGTGGTAGCTGCAGATGTTGATCGGGTTCCACTTGGGGAGGTGGTTGACCGTGTACGTGATCATGTCGGTGGTCAGCCGCAGCGAAGGACCGGGCGGGAAGACGTGCGTGCCGCGGGAGAGGTACTCCTTGACGATGTCGTTCTGCGTGGTGCCGGAGAGCTTGCCGACGTCGGCGCCCTGCTCCTCGGCGACCACCTGGTAGAGCGCCAGCAGCCACATGGCGGTGGCGTTGATGGTCATCGAGGTGTTCATCTGTTCCAGTGGGATGTCCTGGAACAGGCGCCGCATGTCACCCAGGTGGGACACCGGGACCCCGACCCGACCGACCTCGCCGCGGGCCAGGACGTGGTCGGGGTCGTATCCGGTCTGCGTCGGGAGGTCGAACGCGACCGACAGGCCCGTCTGGCCCTTGGCGAGGTTGCGCCGGTACAGCTCGTTGGACGCCTCGGCGGTGGAGTGCCCGGCGTACGTCCGCATCAGCCACGGACGATCCTTCTGACGCTCAGTCATGTGATCCCGGTCCTCAGGCGTTCCGGTCGGGGGTGCCGGTCCGCTGCGCCGGCGCGGTGTCACGGAACAGGTTGATCGCGTCGAGGTGCCGGGCGCGCTTCTCCTCGTCGCGCACGCCCATGCCCTCCTCCGGGGCCAGGCACAGCACGCCGACCTTGCCCTGGTGGACGTTGCGGTGCACGTCGTGGGCGGCCTGGCCGGTCTCCTCCAGGCGGTACGTCTTCGACAGGGTCGGGTGGATCTTGCCCTTGGCGATCAGCCGGTTGGCCTCCCACGCCTCCCGGTAGTTGGCGAAGTGCGAGCCGACGATCCGCTTCAGCGACATCCACAGGTATCGGTTGTCGTACTCGTGCTGGTATCCGGAGGTCGAGGCGCAGGTGACGATCGTGCCGCCCTTGCGGGTGACGTACACCGAGGCGCCGAAGGTCTCCCGGCCGGGGTGCTCGAAGACGATGTCCACGTCCTCGCCGCCGGTCAGCTCGCGGATGCGCTTGCCGAAGCGCTTCCACTCCCGGGGGTCCTGGTTCTGCTCGTCCTTCCAGAACTTGTAGCCCTCGGCGTTGCGGTCGATGATCGCCTCGGCGCCCATCTTCCGGCAGATCTCCGCCTTCTGGTCGCTGGAGACCACGCAGATCGGGTTGGCGCCGCCGGCCAGCGCGAACTGGGTGGCGTAGGAGCCGAGGCCGCCGCTGGCGCCCCAGATCAGGACGTTGTCGCCCTGCTTCATCGCCGCGCCGTTCTGCGAGACCAGCTGCCGGTACGCGGTCGAGTTGACCAGGCCCGGCGCCGCCGCCTCCTCCCAGCTCAGATGGCGCGGCTTGGGCATCAGCTGGTTGGACTTGACCAGCGCGATCTCCGCCAGGCCGCCGAAGTTGGTCTCGAAGCCCCAGATCCGCTGCTCGGGGTCGAGCATCGTGTCGTTGTGGCCGTCGGAGGACTCCAGCTCCACGGAGAGGCAGTGCGCGACGACCTCGTCGCCGGGGTGCCAGGCGTTGACGCCGGGGCCGGTGCGCAGCACCACCCCGGCCAGGTCCGAGCCGATGACGTGGTACGGCAGGTCGTGACGCTTGGCGAGCGGCGAGAGCCGCCCGTAGCGCTCCAGGAAGCCGAAGGTCGACATCGGCTCGAAGATCGAGGTCCAGACCGAGTTGTAGTTCACGGAGGAGGCCATGACGGCCACGAGCGCCTCGCCCGGCCCGAGTTCGGGCACCGGCACGTCCTCGACGTGCAGCGACTTGCGGGGGTCCTTCTCGCGGGTGGACAGGCCGGCGAACATGTCGACCTCGTCCTTGTGCACGGTGACCGCGCGGTACGACTCGGGGAGGGGGAGGGCGGCGAAGTCTTCGCGCGTGCTGTCCGGCGCGAGGATCGCATCGAGTATCTGGTTCACGGTATGCCTCCGGCGAAGCGCGTATGGAACGGCTTGAGGGAACGTCGGGGGTGGAGCGGCTGTGGTGCCGTCGGTTCGGCCGGTGGTGCCTGGCATTGCGCTGGTGGGCGCGGGGCCCCTGCGGTAGCTGGGGGAGTGCCTGTGACGCAGGCGTCCGGGCGCGCAAGTTCTTGCGGGGACAGTCGGCGCACCGGGGTTTCATGAGGTGCGCCGGCCGCCCGGACACCTCCAACGTATGACACCCGGTGCCAGCAGACAAGACACTGAGTGCCAAGAATTTCTCTCAAATGTCATGCGCTGGGCACGCATGAGCAAAGAGCGGGCTGTTTTGGAGATGTTTCGTCCCGCTATGTGAGGTGCGGTGCGCGGACGGTGCGCGGAGGTCCCTTACGCCAATCGGGTGAGGCCGGGGGAGGCGACGCGCGTGCGGCGGACGGCCTTTGACGGCCGCGCCGCGGAAGGGACGGGCACGCGGCACACGGGGCCGCGTTCGGCAAGCCGCCGGTGGGGCGCAGGGCCGGGGCCGGCGCCCGTGCGGAGCGGGCGGCGGCGTCCCGCGGGGAAAGCGCGGCGAGGCGCGGGGGAGGTGGCGGGAAGCGGCAACTGGCCGCGGGACCAGGGGACTTCGATGGGCGGCGGCGCCCCGCTCGGGTCCGTCACGCGTCGGTGGACGGGGGAGCGGGGCGGTTCCGTCAGGCGCCGCGCGGACCGCGGCCCGGCCGGCGCCCGGCGGCCCCGGTCAGCGGTTCTCCTTGAGCGCCTTGCGGATGGTGCGCATGACCTCGTCGAGCGGGGCGTCCGTGCGGGCGACCGTCACCAGCACCTCGCCCTCCCGGGAGACCGTCGCCGGGGGCGTCTCGCTGGACGCGGTCCGGCCCGCACCGATCCCCGCGCCGAAGGTCTCGCGGACGATCTCGAAGGCGTGGTCGAGCTGGCTCTCGACGTCGCCCTCCGCGCCGGCCCGCAGCCAGCGGCGCAGGACGTGGTTGTGCGCGGTGACCACGGCGGACGCGGCGACCTCGGCGAGCAGCGGGTCGTCGTCGCCCTCGCGGTGCGCGCCCTCGTCGAAGTGGCCCAGCAGGTACCTGGTGAACAGCCGCTCGTAGCGGGCCACCGAGGCGATCTCGGCCTCCCGGAGGGTGGGTACCTCGCGGGTGAGGCGGTAACGGGCCACCGACACGGCCGGCGCGGACGCGTACATCCGCATGACTTCCTTGATGCCGCGGCAGACCGTGTCGAGCGGGTTCTCGTGCGGCGGTGCGGCGTCCAGGACGGCCTCGGCGCGCACCAGCGTGTCGTCGTGGTCGGGGAAGATCGCCTCTTCCTTGGAACGGAAGTGGCGGAAGAAGGTGCGCCGGGCGACGCCTGCGGCGGCCGCGATCTCGTCGACCGTGGTCGCCTCGTAGCCCTTCGTCGCGAACAGCTCCATGGCGGCGGCCGAGAGTTCCCGGCGCATTTTCAGGCGTTGGGCGGCCGCCCGGCGGGTGCCGGGAGTGGGGGTGTCGGAGACGTCGGAGGACTGCGGGCGAGCGGGCTGGGACATGTGGGGAAGGTACTGCATATTCCCGCGGCCTGCGGCATGAGGTACCGCTCGGACCCCCGTGACCTGGGGCGGGCTGCCGGAACCGCCGTTCGACGGCTCCAGCAGCCCGCCCCAGCCGCCCCGGGCCCGAGGGCGCCGCCGCGGGTCAGCGCCGGGCGTACTCACGGAAGCCGCGACCGGTCTTCCGGCCGAGGCAGCCCGCCGCGACGAGGTGTTCCAGCAGGGGCGCCGGGGCCAGCCCCGGGTCGCGGAACGCGGCGTGCAGCACCTTCTCGATGGCGAGCGAGACGTCCAGCCCGACCACGTCCAGGAGCTCGAACGGGCCCATCGGGTAGCCGCCGCCCAGCTTCATCGCGGCGTCGATGTCGTCCAACGAGGCGTAGTGCTCCTGGACCATCTTGACCGCGTTGTTCAGGTACGGGAACAGCAGCGCGTTGACGATGAAACCGGCCCGGTCGCCGCAGTCCACCGGGTGCTTGCGGACCTCGGCGCAGACCGCGCGCACGGTGGCGTGCACCGCGTCGTCGGTCAGGACGGTACGGACCACCTCGACCAGCTTCATGGCCGGCGCCGGGTTGAAGAAGTGCATCCCGATGACGTCCTGCGGGCGCGAGGTGGCGCGGGCGCAGGCGACGACCGGCAGCGAGGAGGTGGTGGTGGCCAGCACGGCGCCCGGCTTGCAGACCGCGTCCAGCGTCCGGAACAGCTGCTCCTTGACGGCCAGGTCCTCGGCCACCGCCTCCACCGCCAGGTCGACGTCGGCGAACGCGTCCAGCGAACCGGCCGGGGTGATCGCCGCCAGCGCCGCGTCGCGCGCCTCGGCGGTCATCCGGCCCTTGTCCACGGAGCGGCCCAGCGACCTGGCGATCCGGTCCTTGGCCCGTTCGGCCTTCTCCAGGCCGCGGGCGGCGAGCACCACCGTGAAGCCGGCCTTGGCGAAGACCTCCGCGATGCCGCTGGCCATCGTCCCGGAACCGGCCACGCCCACGCTGCGGACCGGCCGGCCGACCGGCGCTCCGGCGCCGTCACCGGCACCCGGGGTCCAGGCGTCCGGCACGACGGTCGCGGAGCCGGGCGCCTCGTAGGTGTAGAAGCCGCGGCCCGCCTTGCGGCCGGTCAGCCCGGCGTCCGCGAGCTGACCGAGGATCGGTGCGGGCGCGTGCAACCGGTCGCGGGACTCGGCGTACATGGCCTCCAGGACCGTCCGGGCGGTGTCCACGCCGATCAGGTCGAGCAGCGCCAACGGGCCCATCGGCAGCCCGCAGCCGAGCCGCATCGCCGCGTCGATGTCCTCCCGCGTCGCGTACCTCGACTCGTACATCGCGGCGGCCTGGTTGAGGTACCCGAAGAGCAGGCCGTCGGCGACGAACCCGGGGCGGTCGCCCACCGCGATCGGGTCCTTGCCCAACTCCCGGGCGAGGTCGGTGACGGCGGCGACCGCGGTCGGCGCGGTCAGCACCGAGGAGACCACCTCGACCAGCTTCATGGCCGGCGCCGGGTTGAAGAAGTGGACGCCGAGCACCCGCTCGGGGCGCTGCGAGTCGGCCGCGAGCCGGGTCACCGACAGCGCGTTGGTGCCGGTGGCGAGGATGGCGTCCGGGCGGACGACGCCGTCCAGGGCGGCGAAGACCTCCCGCTTGAGGTCGTAGTCCTCCGGCACCACCTCGATGACCAGGTCGGCGTCGCGCGCGGCCTGGAGATCACCGAACGTGCGGAACCGGGACAGCACGTCCTGCCGCTCCTGTTCGGTGAGCCGGTCACGTGCCACCGCGCGGGCGGTGGAGGCTTCGAGGGCGGCCCGGGCCCGCTTCACCGCCGCCTCGTCGGTGTCGATGCCGATGACCTCGCGGCCGGCCCGGGCCAGCACGTCGGCGATGCCGGTGCCCATGGTGCCCAGGCCGACGACGGCGATGGTGGCGAGCGCCGCGGCGGGTGCGGCGGGTGCGGCAGAGGGGACAGTGGAGAGATCAGGGGTGGACTGACGGCCCATCGCGAGACTCCTGAAAGTGTTCCCCCGGAACGGGGGACGTGACGACTGAGGGGTGGGGCGCACGGGCAGGGCTGCGGCATCGGGCGGCCGACCGGCGGGAAGGGCCGCGGGAAGCCACGGCACTGCGAGCAGCGCCTGTGGTGGAGGAGCGCGGCGGGCCCTGTCCCGAGGCCGTACCGCTTCCCCCGTGAGGGGCGTGCTGTGAGGGTGTGCACGGCGCGGGGCTGCGGTGCCCGCGCACGCGTGGTGCTGTGTGGTGTGCCGAACCGACGTCACACTCCGGCGGCTGCGTCACCAGGCCGCCCGAGCAGGGGTGCTGCTCGTTCCAGCAGGTTAACCGGTGGGTAACCGAAGCGCCAGGGGTAATGCGGGTCATTAGGTTGTGGTGCCGGCCACGCCCTGCGAACCAGGGCCGCCGGCAGGGAGGGGAGCAGTAAATGGAAGACGAATTCCACGAGTTGACGGACCGGGTGCGGGCCGAACTCCGCTCTCCGCAGGACCTGGTCGCCTACGAACGGCTGCTGGGCCTGGCCCGCAAGAACACCCCGGCGGGCCGGGAGGAACTGGCCCGGATGCTCACCGCGGTGGAACGCCCCCTGTGGGCCCGGGAGATCGCCGCCTTCATCCTCGGCTGCGCCGGCGACAAGCGCGCCTTCGAGACCCTGGTCCTGCTGCTCAACTACCGCGAACCGGTCCGCTGCGCCACGGCCGCGCACGCCCTGGGCAAGCTCGGCGACCCGCGCACCGCCCGCGCCGCGGCCGCCCTCGCCACCAACCCGCTGCGCACCGCCTACGCGCTGCACCCCGTCCGACTGCTCGCCGAACTCCGCGCACCGCAGTCCGTCCCCGCCCTGATCGCCACCCTGGAACGGCTGCTGACCCCGCACAACCCGTACTGGCGGGTGGCGCTGGCCTGCGTCGAGGGTCTGGGGGCACTCGGTGACAAGCGGGCGGTGCCGGCGCTGCGGGCGGCCGCCGGCCACTCCCGGCTCGCCGCGGCCGCCTCGGCGTCGCTGGCCCGCCTCGGCGTCCACGAGGACCCGCCCGGCGTAGGCGCCGGCCCGCCGGCCTGAAGGTCCCGCGCCGGCCCGCCGGCCTACGGCAGCGGCCGCCGGTAGCGCAGCTCAGGGACGCGCCGCCCGCCCACGTCGGACGCCTCCTCGGCACCGTCCGGGACGAATCCGGCCCGCTCGTAGAAGCGTTGGGCCCGGGCGTTGCCGCGGACCACCCACAGGTACAGCGCGCCGTACCCGAGGGACCGCGCCCGAAGGGTGCCGGCGTCCAACAGGGCCCGGCCGACGCCCGTCCCGAGGAGCTCGGGCGCCACATACAGGGCCAGCAGCTCGGCCGAGGGACGCCGACCGGCCGGCAACTCCCCTTCATCCGGCGCGAGTTCATCGCCCGTGGGGTTTCCGCCGTCCCGGGTGAGGTCGGCGTCCCTCGGCCGAG
>LIQL01000515.1 GCA_001418405.1 Streptomyces diastatochromogenes
CAAACCGGCTGGGAATTCGACCAGATCGGCATCCACGACCTGTCCGCGGACAGCGCCGCCGGCTTCCGCCTCTACCTGGAGCAGTCGGGCGCCAAACAGTGGATCACCGTGCACGACAGTGCCGAGCAGCTGATCCGCACCAGCGACCTGGTCGTCTTCGCCACCGTCGCCGCCCGCCCGCACGTCAGCGAGGCCGCGTGGTTCGACCACCACCCGCTGGTGCTGCACGTCTCGCTGCGCGACCTCGCCCCCGAGATCCTGCTCTCCGCCACCAACATCGTCGACGACGTCGAACACTGCCTGAAGGCCGACACCTCTCCTCACCTCGCCGAACAGCTCACCGGGCGGCGGGACTTCCTGCTCGGCACGCTCGACGACGTGCTGACCGGGCGGGTGACGGTTCCCCCCGACCGGACCGTGGTGTTCTCACCCTTCGGCCTCGGGGTCCTCGACCTCGCGGTCGGCAAACACGTCTACGACGAGGTGGCCCGCTCCGGCGAACTGCACGTCGTGGGCGACTTCTTCCACGAGCTACGCCGCCATGGCTGACCGGCCCAGAGCACTGTCGCTGATGAGGTGGACGTCATGACGGTCATTTCCGTTCCGATGGACTTCAACGCCGAGGACCTCTACGTCGACCTGCGGTCGATCGTGGGGCAGGCACTCTTCCTGAAATGCGAGGGATTCAACTTCGCCGGGTCGATCAAGCTCAAGGCGGCGAGCGAGATGGTGGCGGCCGCCGAGCGGAACGGCGTCCTCAAACCGGGCTGCATCCTGGTCGAGTCCTCCTCCGGGAACCTGGGCGTGGCGCTGAGCATCATCGCCGCCAGCAAGGGCTACGGATTCCTGTGCGTGACCGACGCCCGCTGCAACCTCTCGGCGCGCCGGTTCATGGAGGCGATGGGCGGCCGGGTGCACATCGTCGCCGAGCCGGCGGCCGAAGGCGGTCTGCTCGGCGCGCGGATCGCCCACGTCGGGGCGTTGTGCGCGGCCGACGAACGCTACGTGTGGCTCAACCAGTACGCCAACGCCAACAACTGGCGGGCCCACTACCGCACCACGGCGCCGGCCATCGCCCGCCGCTTCCCGCAGCTCGACGTGCTGTTCGTCGGCGCCGGCACCACCGGGACGCTGATGGGCTGCGCCCGCTACTTCCGGGAGTGGCACCGCCGGGTGCGGGTGGTGGCAGTGGACAGCGTCGGCTCGGTGACCTTCGGGGGCGAGCCGGGCCGACGGATGATCCCGGGGCTGGGGACGAGCGTGCGTCCGGCCCTGCTGGACGAGTCCTACGTCGACGACCTGGTCCGCGTCGAGGAGGCGGACACCGTGCGGGCCTGCCACCGGCTGGCCCGGCGCGGCTTCCTGTTCGGCGGGTCCACCGGGACCGTCGTCAGCGGCGCCGTGGAGTGGCTGTCCCGGAACGACGGCCACGCGGTGACCGCGGTGGCGATCGCCCCGGACCTCGGCGAGCGGTACCTGGACACCATCTACCAGACCAACTGGCTGCAGGCCCTGTACGGCGAGGGGGTGCTGGCCACCGAGGAGTTGGCGGCGGACATGAGATCGGCCTGAGCGGCGCCGGCGGCGCGCCGGTCCCCGGTGTGGATCCACCCGGGCTCCACCCCTGAGTGGATCCACTCCACCCGGCTCGGGTGCGAAGCTGGCGACGCACGACCCCGCATCGGGGTACGGGGTCCGGGAACGACCGGGAGGTGCCGTGCTGCACCACGTCGTGCACACCGCGCTCGTCGTCACCCTGTGGGCCTGGGCGGCGGCCGAGGTGCTGCTCCAGGTGCGCCAGCGGTGGCGCAGTGAACGCACGGAGCGGATCGAGCGGCTCAGTCTGCTGGTCTTCCCGGTGCTGATCGGCGGCGGGATCGCCCTGGCGGCGCCGCTCCGGGCCGCGGTGCCGGCCCTGTCGTACTCCACGCAGTCGCCGGCGGTGCGGCTGGCGGTGCTGGTGGCGGCCTGGGCCGGGATCGGGATCCGGCTGTGGGCGATCGTCGCGCTGGGCCGTTTCTTCCGCGGCACGGTGCACATCCAGCACGGCCACCGGGTGGTGGCCACGGGTCCGTACCGCTACGTCCGGCACCCGGCCTACAGCGGCATGCTGCTCGCCGCCGCGGCCCTGGGGCTGCTGCTCGACAACGCGGCGTCGTGGCTGGTGTGCACGGTGTGCTGTCTGCTCGCCGTGGGCTACCGGATCCGCGTGGAGGAGCGGATGCTGCTCGACGCGTTGGGCGAGGAGTACCGGTCGTACGCGGCCCGGACGCGCAGGTTGGTGCCGGGCGTGTGGTGAGCCGCCGCCGTCATCCGTCGGCGTCCTCCAGGAACGCGGCGAGGTGGAAGAGGGCGGGCAGTGCGGCTCGCGCGCGGTCGGGTTCGTCCAACGACGCCAGGGCCGCGTCCAGCCGGGTCTCGTGGGCGCGGGTCCGGGCAGCGAGCTGGTCGGCGCCGGCCGGGGTCAGCGTCACGGCGGCGGGGCTGCGGCGGCATGCGGGCACTTTACCTGCGCTGTTCGCCACGGATCCCCGGGGGAATTTCGGTGTCCGATGTAATCTCGGGCCCGTCCTGCCCGGCAGTCCGCCGGGTCCGCCCGTGAGAACGGTCGACCGTATGAACCTGGCGTATCTGCCGAGCCCCTCGCAGGGGGTCTGGCACCTGGGCCCCGTGCCCATCCGCGCGTACGCGCTCTGCATCATCCTGGGCATATTCGTCGCGGTGTGGTTGTCCCAGCGCCGGTGGGCGGCGCGCGGACGGGATCCCCAGGAGATCGCCGACATCGCGATGTGGGCGGTGCCGTTCGGCCTGCTGGGCGGCCGGCTCTACCACGTGATCACCGACCCCGAGCTGTACTTCGCACCGGGGAAGCGCCCCATCGAGGCGCTGTACGTCTGGAACGGCGGCCTCGGCATCCCCGGTGCGGTGGCGCTCGGCGCGTTCGGTGCCTGGCTCGGGTGCCGTCGGCGCGGCATCAAACTGGCCGACTTCGCCGACGCGGTCGCCCCCGGTCTGGTCCTGGCGCAGGGCATCGGCCGCTGGGGCAACTACTTCAACCAGGAACTGTACGGCGGTCCCACGAACCTGCCGTGGAAGTTGCTGATCGACCCCGCCCACCGGCCCCCGGACAGCCCCACGGTCGCGTTCTACCACCCCACGTTCCTGTACGAATCGCTGTGGGACGTCGGCGTCATGGCCCTGCTGCTCTGGCTCGACCGCCGGTATCGGCTGCCCCGCGGCCGGTTGTTCGCCACCTATGTCCTGGCGTACGCGGCGGGCCGGGTCTGGATCGAGGCGCTCCGCATCGACCACGCCAACCACTTCCTGGGGCTGCGCCTGAACGACTGGGTCTCGGCGGCCCTGATCGTCGGCTCGCTCACCTACATCCTCGTCACCTGGCGCCGCTCCCCCGGAAAGGGCCCGGAACCGGACGACGCGGACCGTTCGGACGGTCTCAGCACCGGCACGAAGTAGCCCGGCCCGGCGCCGTCCGCCCCCGCGGCGCGCCGACGGCCTTCGTCGTCGGGGCCAAGGGACGGGGCGCGGCGGGCGTCCGAATCAAGGCGTAGGTTCGCCCCAATCCCGGTGAGCAGAGCTGTGCAAGCCGAGATCCCCGTGCTGGCATGCGCTCGTCATTCCACTCCTGGTGTGCCCGCGTCGCGGGGCCAGGACGACCGGAAGGAAGAGCCCATGCTCAGCACGCTCAGTGCTGGTGCCGCAGCGGCAGCCTTGCTCCTCGGATCGGCATCCCCCACCACGCCAGCGCGGTTCGGCGACGAACCGCCGACCGGACAGATCACCATCACCGTGGCCACGGTCAACGGATCGGGGTGCAGACCCGGCAGCGCCGCCGTGGCCGTCGCCCCCGACAACACCGCCTTCACCGTCACCTACAGCGAGTACCTCGCCCAGGTCGGCGGCAGCAGCAAGCCCACCGACGCCCGCAAGAACTGCCAGATCGCGCTCAGCGTGCACGTCCCGCAGGGCTTCACGTACGCCGTCGCGCGGGCCGACTACCGCGGTTACGCCTCGCTGGCCCCGGGCGCCAAGGGCCTGGAACAGGCGAACTACTACTTCCAGGGACAACCGGAGACGGCCCGCAGGAGCCATCCCTTCACCGGCCCCTACGACAACAACTGGCAGACCTCGGACGAGACCGACGTCGACCAGCTCGTCTACGCGCCCTGCGGCGAGGAGCGCTACTTCAACATCAACACCGAACTGCGGTTGGACGGTTCGGCGGCGGATCCCAAGTCCACCAGCTACATGGCCATGGACTCCACGGACGGCAGCATCAACACCCTGTACCACTTCGCCTGGAAGCAGTGCCCCGCACGGAGGTAGACGGCGTCGAGCACGGCCGGGGCCCGCGCGTCGGTGCGTGCGGGCCCCGTTGCCGTCCCGGACCGCCGGGCGGCCCCGGTGGGCCGGAAGGGTCAGACCGGCGGTTCGGAGTCGTCGGAGTGGAGTGCGCACAGCCATGCGGCGCTCTCGGCGGCGCCGGGCGGGGCGGCGTCGCCGGGCTCATCGGCGGGCGCGGGGAAGAGGCGGCCCCAGGCGCGGACCCGGCCGAGCGTGCCGAGCCGCCAGGCCGGACGCATCGCACGGCGCAGTTCGGCCGCCGCGAGGCCGCCGCCCGTCCACGGCTCCAGATAGGCGTCCCGGAGGCGCGGCAGGACGTCCGGGCCGTAGCGATCGCGGGCGGCCAGGGCCGGGACCAGGAAGCTGCAGAACGGGTGGGAGAGCGCGGCGTCGCCCCAGTCGAAGAAGGTGAACCGGCCAGGCTGGGGGGCGAAGAGCTGGCCGTCGTGCAGGTCGGCGTGGTCGAGGGTGTCCGCGATGCCCAGGTCGGCGAGGTCCGCACACCACCCGGCCAGGCGGGGCCGCAGGGCACGCAGCCGGGCCCGGTCGTCCGGCGGGAGTACGGGGTTCTCCGCCACCAGCCGGTCGAAGAGGTCCGGCAGCCGCACGGTGGGCGCGCCGGGCACGCCGAGGCGTGCGAGGTCCGGGACGTGCGGCAGGAGCGTGCGCTGCAGGGCGGCGTACTGGGCGAGCGGCTGCTCCCAGGCACGCGGGTCGGCGGGAGCGCGGTCGAGCACGTCCCGGAACAGTTCCCCGCCGTCCGGCAGCAGCAGCCAGGCACGGGCGGCGTCGGCGGCGAGCGGAGCCAGCACATGGCCGGGCGCCCAGCGGGCCAGGGCCGCGGTCAGCCCCGCCTCGAAGGCGCTGCCCGGCGGGTTGGCCTTGAACCAGACGGAGCCGCGGCCCGCGACGGGCAGCCGCACCAGGACCGACCAGGGCCGCAGCCGTACGCGCCCCGGCCCGGTCACCCGCAGGCCGTGTGCGGCCAGCTCGTCGCGGGCCCAGCCCAGGGCGGCGTCCCGCCAGTCCGGGTCTTCCCAGGGCGTGACCGCCTTCGGGTACCGGCCCCGGTCCACCACCCTCGACGCGTCGTCTCGCATCTGCTCATCCCAGCATGCGGCCCCGCCGGTCACCAGCGGTTTTCGGGGCCGCCGCGCGGGTCACGCCGGCGTCGCGGGTGCGGGCGCCGCCGTGGCGGCCAGTCGGCGTTCGGCGAGTGCGCTCAGGAGCGCCGCCTGTTGGTGGAGCACCCGGTCGTCGAAGACGGCCAGCGGCGAGTGGTTCATCGGGGCGTGCTGCCAGTCGCTCCCCTCGGGTGCCGCGCCCACCAGCAGCATCGCGCCGGGGACGCGCTGCAGGACGTGCGCGAAGTCCTCGGAGCCATTGGTGGGTTGGGGGGATTCCCAGACCTGCTGCGGCGGGAACAGTTCGCGCGCGGCGGTCAGGGCGAAGGCGGTCTCGTCCGGGTCGTTGACGGTGACCGGGTAGTGCCGTGCGTAGTCCGCCTCCGCTTCGAGGCCGTGCGCGGCGGCGATCGAGCGCACCAGCCGGGGCAGTCCCTCGGCGAGGCGTTCCCCGGCCGCCTCGGAATAGCTGCGCACGGTGGCCCGGAACTCGGCGGTCTCGGGGATGACGTTGGCCTGGGTGCCGGCGTGGAAGGTGCCGACGGTGACGACGACCGGGTCGAAGATGTCGAAGGTGCGGGTCACCCAGCTCTGCAACGCGGTGACCATCTCGCAGGCGACCGGGACGGGGTCCTTGGCCAGGGCCGGCGTCGAGCCGTGGCCGCCCCGGCCGCGCACCGTGACCGTCAGCAGGTCGGAGGCGGAGGTGATGGTGCCGGAGCGGGTGATGACCACGCCGCCGGGCACCTGGTTGGCCGCGACGTGCAGCGCGTAGGCTGCGTCGAGCGGTTTGCCCGCCGCGTCCAGGACGCCCTCCTCGATCATCGCGCCGGCGCCGTTGTGGCCCTCCTCCCCGGGTTGGAACATGAACACCACGTCGCCGTGCAGGTGTTCCCGGCGTTCGGCCAACAGACGGGCCGCGCCGACCAGTCCGGCGGTGTGCAGGTCGTGCCCGCAGGCGTGCATCCGGCCGGGGACCTCGGAGGCGTAGGCCACTCCGCTCTGCTCGGCGACCGGCAGGGCGTCCATGTCGCCCCGGAGCAGCACCGCGCCGCCGGGTCGGCCGCCCCGCAGGACGGCGGTCACCGATGTGAGTCCCGTGCCGAGGGTGATCTCCAACGGCAGTCCGTCGAGGGCGGCGAGCACCTTCTCCTGCGTGCGCGGCAGGGCCAGGCCCAACTCCGGTTCCCGGTGCAGCGACCGGCGCAGCCGCGCCAGTTCGGGTTGCAGTTCCTTGGCGCGTTCCAGTGCCGACATGCCGAATCCCACTCCTGTTGGTCGGGGGTTGCCTGGTACGGTCCGCCCGTACCCGGGTCCAGGCTGAAGGTTGAGCCGACCAGCGGCCCGGATCCGCCGGAAAAACGCGAGGAGACGGTTGTGGTGCAGGATTCCGGGCCGTCGCCCCGGTCCCTGGATCATGTGGACCAGGCTCTGGTGCACGCCCTCCAGATCGCACCGCGGGCCAGTTGGACCCGGATCGGTGCGGTCCTGGGACTGGACGCGGTGACGGTGGCGCGGCGCTGGCACCGGCTGACCGAGGCCGGCGCCGCCTGGATCGGTGCGCATCCCGCGCCGGTGCTGGCCGCGTCGGGCCAGGGGTGCCTGGCCTTCGTCGAGATCGACTGCGCGCCGGGGCTGTTGCACGACGTCGCCCGGGCGCTGACGGCCGCACCGCACGTCGCGGCACTCTCCCACGTCACGGGGGACCACGATCTGCAACTGAACGTCATGGCCCGCGATCCGGCCGCGCTGTCCCGCTGGGTGCGGCAGGACCTCGCCACGCTGGACGGCGTGCTGGCGGTCCGCACGCACCTGGCCGGCCCGGTCCACACCGAGGGCAGTCGGTGGCGGCTGCGAGCCCTGGACCGGCGTCAGGTCGCCCAGCTCGCCGCGGCCGCTCCACGCCGGCGGCCGGACACCCCCGCGTTCCCCCTCGACGAACTGGACCTACGGCTGGTCACCGCGCTGTCGGTGGACGGTCGGGCCACCTACCGGGCACTGGCCGACCAGTGCGGCGTCGGCCCCGACACCGTGCGGCGTCGCGTCGGCCGGCTCTTCGCCGCGGACATGCTGCACGCGCGGTGCGAGGTCGCGCGCCCGCTGTCGGAGTGGCCGGTCACGGTGAGCCTGTGGGGCCACGTGCCGGCGGCCCGGCTGCGGGAGGTGACCCGACGGGTCACCGGGATGCGCGAGGTGCGCCTGTGCGCCAGCGTCATCAGCCGCCACAACCTGCACCTGGTCGCCTGGGTCCGTTCCCTCGACGACGCCCAGGGCTTCGAGGTGCGCCTCGCCGAACGGGCCCCGGACCTGACGGTCGCCGAACGCGCGGTCGCCCTGTGGCCCATGAAGCACGGCGGCCACCTCCTGGACGAGGAGGGCTACCGGGTGGGGGCGACGCCGCTCGCGCTCTGGCCCGGGTCCGAGGCCCGGGCACGCCCGTAGGGGGTCAGACCCGGATCACCTTGGGGCCCAGCAGTTGGTAGCGGTGGGCTTCGGCGGCCGGGAGGCCGGTGCCGGTGACGATGGTGTCCAGGTCGCCCACGTCGCCGAACCGGCAGAAGCTCGCGGGGCCGAACTTGGTGTGCACGCCGGCGAAGACCCGGCGGCGGGCGGCCCGGATCGCCTGCGCCTTGACCTGGCCGACCGCGGGGTCGGGCGTGGTCAGGCCGTGGGTCCGCGAGATGCCGTTGGCGCCGAGGTAGGCCAGGTCGACGACGAAGTCGGAGAGCATGCGCACGGCCCAGTGGTCGACGGTGGCCATCGCGCCCTGCCGGACCCGGCCGCCCAGGAGCAGCACGTCGGTCTGCGCGCTCGTCGCCACGGCGCTGACCACCGCGAGCGATGCGGTGACGATCGTCAACGGCCGGTCCCGCGGCAGGGCTTCGGCGATGAGCTGCGGGGTGAAGCCCTCGTCGATGAAGACGGTTTCGGCGCCGCTGAGGAGTCCGGCCGCCGCGGCGGCGATCCGCGACTTCTCCGGGGCCCGGTGCGTCGACCGGAAGGCGAGGGTGGTTTCGAGGCCCGCCCCCGCCACGGGGTACACGCCGCCGTGCCGGCGCCGGACCAACCCGTGGTCCTCCAGGACGTTCAAGTCCCGGCGGACCGTCTCCCGGCTGACGGCGAACTCCTCGGCGAGCCGGACGACGTCGACCGACCCGGTGCTCCGGACGAGTTCCAGCATGCCCCTGCGGCGGTCCTCAGCGTCCACGGTGTTCCTCCTGCGCTACCGGTCCGGCTCCGTGCCGTCCGGCCGAGTGGGGGTGATTCAAACAAGCCTGGGCCATGGCGACCAGGCCCCTGCGCCCGGGGCGGTGGTGCGACGGCCTCGGGCGGGCGCCGGGGTGCGGTGCCGTCCGGGCCGCCCGTGGTGAAAACGGTCACCAGGTACACAGCCCGTGCAGGGGCGTCGGGGACACCTCCTGGGTTCCGCTTGACCACGTCACTACGCACGCATGGACGACGCGTCCGTGTGCGGTCTTCCGCCCGTGACAAAGCTCGTGACGGCGAAGGGGAAAACGTGTGAACCGTGGTGTACGAGGTGCGGAAGAATGCGCCTCGGCCCGAACTCGCGGCAGCAGAAGAGGGGTTACCGGGAGTATTCCGCCGGCCGTTCCGGTCGCGGTGCGATGGCGGCCGGATCGCATCGCCGGAGCGCCCCGCGCGGGCCACGAAAACGGTCAGCAGAAACGATGCGACGGGCGGCCGAGCGGAACCGGTCGCGGCGTGGCCGAGAGTGGGCGCAGGAATATTGCGGGCGCGTAACACGGGAATGGATAAAGGCGAACAGGGCAACGAAGCGCCCGTGTCGCCGGGCGCCGCCTCTCGGGAGGCGGACGCCGGGCGGCACGGGCGGGGCGGGACGGGCGGGCGCACGGCGGCCGGGAGTGCGGACGGCGGCCGGTCGGCGTCACTTGATGAAGTCGTCCACGACCTTCGGGGGCCAGGCGCCGACGTTGAGGATGCCCATGGAGTAGGCGCGGGAGACCAGCGCGGCGCGGTTGGGCACCCGCAGCTTCCGCAGCAACCCGGTGACGTGGTACTCCACGCCCTGGCGGCTGAGGTAGAGGCGCGAGGCGAGCGGGATGGTGGACAGCCCGGCCGCGATGCCTTCGAGGATGCGCGCGTCGATCTCGGTCAGGAACTTCTTCTGCGGGGTCATGACGTCGGCCTCCGCGGTGCCGGTGCCGCCGGACGAGTCCATGAGCACCAGGATCGCGGCGACGTCCGGGGTTTCGCCGGTGACCGCCGAGGCCGTGAGGGTGCCGGCGAAGGCCGAGTCCCGGGCGCCCACGGCGACCACGTGCGAGGCGAAGCGGTGGCGCTTGCCCTCGATGAGCCGGGAGAACTGGCGCATCAGCGGCTGCTGCACGCTCGGGTGCATCAGATCGCGGAAGCTGCGCCCGCAGACGTCACCGGCGGAGTCGCCGAAACTGCGGCGGAACTCCTGGTTGGCGTGCTTGATGGTGAGGTCGCGGTCGAGGGAGGCCATCAGCCCGGGGCTCCCGGGCTCGCCCGCCGGAGCGGTCTGCGCGGATATCACCCCGCCGGTCGTACGGTCATGCGAGTCAGTGAGGTGAGTGATAGTCACGAGACCGCCATCCTTTCGGATAACCCCCGTCAATTTTAAGAACGCACAGAAACGGAATCAGGAATTCGATCAGAGTTCGACGCGATTCGCGTCGCCGAGTTTCGATTTCCTTGAAACGGAGCGTAGTTAGCCGCTGCTCGACGCGTCAACGCACGACATCTGCCTACCTCTAAATCCGTGGTCCGCACTTGCCGAGGTTCGGTCCGCAAGGGCGGAGCCGCGGTGACCAAAGGCGACACATCGGACACGGCGGTCGCGGGGAACGTGACTACCGCCGCTTCCGCTTGAGGTTTCCTTGAGGTTCCTGTCATGACCGTACGGGCGTGCGCAGGGCGGCGCCGGACGGCTCGG
>LIQL01000516.1 GCA_001418405.1 Streptomyces diastatochromogenes
ACCGTGGCAGCCGAATTCGGCGGCGCCTCCCGGCCGCACGCCGGCGGAACGACCAGCCCGGAGAAGGTCCTCGCACCGGTCCTCTCCGCCTTCTGGGACGACCCGAAGTCCTGGACGCTGGAGACCTACCTGCGCCACGAGGGGTACGAAGGCGCCCGCAAGGCCCTCGCGATGGCCCCGGACGACGTCATCGCCTACGTCAAGGACTCCGGGCTCCGCGGACGCGGCGGCGCCGGCTTCCCGACCGGCATGAAGTGGCAGTTCATCCCGCAGGGCGACGGCAAACCGCACTACCTGGTGGTCAACGCCGACGAGTCGGAGCCGGGGACCTGCAAGGACATCCCGCTGCTCTTCGCCAACCCGCACGCGCTGATCGAGGGGATCGTGATCGCCTGCCACGCGATCCGCTCGAACCACGCCTTCATCTATCTGCGCGGTGAGGTCGTGCCCGTGCTGCGCCGCCTGCACGAGGCCGTGCGGGAGGCGTACGCGGCGGGCTTCCTCGGCAAGGGCGTCCTCGGCTCGGGCCTCGACCTGGACGTCACGGTGCACGCGGGCGCCGGCGCGTACATCTGCGGCGAGGAGACCGCGCTGCTGGATTCGCTGGAAGGTCGTCGTGGCCAACCTCGTCTGCGCCCCCCCTTCCCCGCCGTGGCCGGCCTCTACGCCTGCCCCACTGTGGTGAACAACGTCGAATCCATCGCCTCGGTTCCCGCGATCCTGAACAAGGGCAAGGAGTGGTTCAGGTCGATGGGCAGCGAGAAGTCCCCGGGCTTCACGCTCTACTCGCTGAGCGGCCACGTCGCCAACCCCGGCCAGTACGAAGGCCCGTTGGGCATCACCCTGCGCCAACTGCTCGACGTCAGCGGCGGGATGCGCCCCGGCCACCGGCTGAAGTTCTGGACGCCGGGCGGCTCCTCCACCCCGATGTTCACCGACGAGCACCTCGACGTCCCGCTCGACTACGAGGGCGTCGGCGCGGCCGGCTCGATGCTCGGCACCAAGGCGCTGCAGTGCTTCGACGAGACCACCTGCGTGGTCCGGGCGGTGACCCGCTGGACGGAGTTCTACGCCCACGAGTCCTGCGGCAAGTGCACACCGTGCCGCGAAGGGACGTACTGGCTGGTGCAGTTGCTGCGCGACATCGAGGCCGGCCGGGGCCGGCTCGACGACCTCGACAAGCTCGCCGACATCGCCGACAACATCAACGGCAAGTCCTTCTGCGCCCTCGGCGACGGCGCCGCCTCGCCGATCTTCTCCTCGCTCCAGTACTTCCGCGCGGAGTACGAGGAGCACCTCACCGGCAAGGGCTGCCCCTTCGACCCCGCCAAGTCGACCCTCTGGGCCGACAACGACGCTCACCTGGGGGTGAACGCATGACCGTGCTCCAGCCAAGCAGCGGCCCTGCCGCGGGCCGGCGCCCCGACGGGGGCGGTGCGGCGGCGGTGCCACCGGAGGACCTCGTCACCCTGACGATCGACGGCATCGAGATCTCCGTCCCCAAGGGGACGTTGGTCATCCGGGCCGCGGAACTCCTCGGCATCGAGATCCCGCGCTTCTGCGACCATCCGCTGCTGGACCCGGCGGGCGCCTGCCGGCAGTGCATCGTCGAGGTCGAGGGCCAGCGCAAGCCGATGGCCTCCTGCACCATCACCTGCACCGACGGGATGGTGGTCCGCACGCAGCTGACCTCCCCGGTCGCCGAGAAGGCGCAGCGCGGCGTGATGGAGCTGCTGCTGATCAACCACCCCCTGGACTGCCCGGTCTGCGACAAGGGCGGCGAGTGCCCGCTGCAGAACCAGGCGATGCAGGTCGGCGACCCCGACTCCCGCTTCGAGGGCAAGAAGCGCACCTACGCGAAGCCGGTGCCGCTCTCCACCGAGGTGCTGCTGGACCGCGAGCGGTGCGTGCTGTGCGCGCGGTGCACCCGCTTCAGCAACCAGATCGCCGGCGACCCGATGATCGAGCTGGTCGAGCGCGGCGCCCTCCAACAGGTCGGCACCGGTGAGGGCGACCCCTTCGAGTCGTACTTCTCCGGGAACACCATCCAGATCTGCCCGGTGGGCGCGCTCACCTCGGCCGCCTACCGCTTCCGCTCCCGCCCCTTCGACCTGGTCTCCTCGCCGTCGGTGTGCGAGCACTGCGCGGGCGGTTGCGCGACCCGGACCGACCACCGGCGCGGCAAGGTGCTGCGGCGGCTGGCGGCGGACGACCCCGAGGTCAACGAGGAGTGGATCTGCGACAAGGGCCGGTTCGCCTTCCGGTACGCGCAGGCGCGCGACCGGCTGGAGCACCCGCTGGTGCGCAACGCCGAGAGCGGTGAACTGGAGCCGGCGAGTTGGCCCGCCGCGCTGGACGCCGCGGCGCGCGGGCTGGCCGCCGCCCGGGGCCGGGCCGGCGTGCTGACCGGCGGCCGGTTGACCGTCGAGGACGCCTACGCGTACGCCAAGTTCGCCCGGGTCGCGCTGCACACCAACGACATCGACTTCCGGGCCCGGCCGCACAGCGCGGAGGAGGCGGACTTCCTCGCCGCCCACGTCGCCGGCCGCGGCCGGGACCTCGACGGGAGCGGCGTCACCCACACCTCGTTGGAGCAGGCGCCGGCGGTCCTGCTGGCCGGCATCGAGGCGGAGGAGGAGGCGCCCGGCGTCTTCCTGCGGCTGCGCAAGGCGCACCGCAAGCACGGCCAGCGCACCTGGGGGCTGGCCAGCCACGCCACCCGCGGGTTGATCAAGGCGGGCGGGACGCTGCTGCCGGCCGCGCCCGGCACCGAGACCGAATGGCTGGACGCGCTCGCGGGCGGGGTCGGGCTGGACGGCGAGGGCCGGGCCGCGGCCGAGGCGCTGCGCGCGGACGGCGCGGTGATCGTCGTCGGCGAGCGGCTGGCGGCGGTGCCCGGGGCGCTGACCGCGGCGCTCCGTACCGCCACCGCCACCGGCGCCCACCTGGTGTGGATGCCGCGCCGGGCGGGCGAGCGGGGGGCCGTCGAGGTCGGTGCGCTGCCCGGGCTGCTGCCCGGTGGCCGGCCGGCCACCGACCCGGTGGCGCGGGACGAGGTCGCCGCGGCCTGGGGCGTCGGCGCGCTGCCGCACCGGCACGGTCGGGACACCGGCCAGATCGTCGAGGCCGCGGCCACCGGTGAGCTGGCCGCCCTGCTGGTGGCGGGCGTGGAGGTGGCCGATCTGCCTGATCCGGCGCGCGCGTTGGCGGCCCTGGACGAGGTCGGGTTCCTGGTCAGCGTGGAGCTGCGGCCCTCCCGGGTCACCGAGCGGGCCGACGTGGTCCTCCCGGTGGCGGCGGTGGTGGAGAAGGCCGGCACCTTCCTCAACTGGGAGGGCCGGGCCCGGTCGTTCGAGGCCGCGCTCAAGCCGGACCAGATGACCCGGCGGCAGCTGATGCCGGACTCCCGGGTCCTGCAGATGCTCGCCGACGCGATGGAGGCGGACCTGGACCTGCCGGACGTGCACGCGGTGCGGCGGGAGCTGGACCGGCTCGGCGGCTGGCGTGGCCCGTTCGCCGGCGAACCGACGGAGACGGGACGGCCGTTGCCCCGTCCGACCCCCGGTGAGGCCGTGCTCGCCGGGCACCGGCTCCTGTTGGACCAGGGGCTGCTCCAAGAAGGCGACGAGGCGCTGGCCGGGACCCGGCACGCCGCGGTCGCCCGCCTGTCGTCGGCGACCGCCCAGGAGACCGGCGTCGAGGACGGCGACCTGGTGGTGGTCACCGGGCCGGCCGGCTCGGTGAGGTTGCCGCTCCGGGTCACGTCGATGCCCGACCGGGTGGTGTGGCTGCCGCTGAATTCCGTGGGAGGCGGCGTCGCCGCCGACACCGGGGCGCACCCCGGTGAGCTGGTGAAGGTCAGTGCCTCCCCCACTCCCGACTCCGCTCAAGCGGGGGGAGCCCCATCGGATACGCCGGCGCCGGCCGAGGAGGTGGAGGCATGATGCAGCATCCCGGTTTTCCGGTGGCCGCGTTGGCCGCCCAGGAGGACCTGTCGATGTTCGGGCGCGACCCGTGGTGGCTGGTCGTCATCAAGGCGGTGTTCTGCTTCGCGTTCCTGATGCTGACGGTGTTGTTCTCCATCGTCTGGGAGCGCAAGGTCGTCGCCTGGATGCAGCTGCGGATCGGCCCCAACCGGCACGGGCCCTGGGGGATGCTCCAATCCCTGGCCGACGGCATCAAGTTGATGCTGAAGGAGGACCTGGTCGTCCGGCGGGCCGACAAGGCGGTGTACATCCTCGCGCCCATCGTGGCGGCGATCCCGGCCTTCATGGCGATCGCGGTGATCCCCTTCGGGCCGGCGGGCAACGAGATCTCGATCTTCGGGCACCGCACCCCGATGCAGCTGACCGACCTCCCGATCGGCGTCCTGTACATCCTGGCCACGGCCTCGGTCGGCATCTACGGCATCGTGCTGGCGGGTTGGTCCTCCGGTTCGACGTACCCGCTGCTGGGCGGTCTGCGGTCGTGCGCGCAGATGATCTCGTACGAGATCGCGATGGGCGCGGCGTTCGCGTCGGTCTTCCTGTACTCCGGGTCGATGTCGACGTCGACCATCGTGGAGTCGCAGGCGAACAAGTGGTACGTGCTGCTGCTGCCGGTGTCGTTCCTCATCTACATCGTCACGATGGTGGGGGAGACCAACCGGGCGCCGTTCGACATGCCGGAGTCCGAGGGCGACCTGGTCGGCGGCTTCAACACCGAGTACTCGTCGATCAAGTTCGCGATGTTCATGCTGGCCGAGTACGTCAACATGGTCACCGTCTCGTCGGTCGCGGTCACCCTCTTCCTCGGTGGCTGGCGGGCGCCCTGGCCGATCTCGACGTTCTGGGAGGGCGCGAACCACGGCTGGTGGCCGATGCTCTGGTTCGTCCTCAAGGTGCAGCTGCTGCTGTTCTTCTTCATCTGGCTGCGCGGGACGCTGCCCCGGGTCCGCTACGACCAGTTGATGCGGCTGGGGTGGAAGGTCCTCATCCCGGTGTCGATGGTGTGGCTGTTGCTCGTCGCCACCGTCCGGGCCCTGAAGAACGAGGGCTACGACTTCTCCCAGATCGTGCTGTACGTGGGCGGCAGTGCGGTGGCGCTGTTGCTGATCTCGCTGGTCGTGGACTTCTTCCGGCGGGTGGAGCCGGAGGGCGACGGCGACGCCGCCTTCGACCCGATGGCCGGCGGGTTCCCCGTTCCGCCGCTGCCCGGGCAGACCGTGCCGCCGGTGCCGCGCAGGCGACCCCGTCGCGACGGAGAGTTGATTGTCAGTGGTCGGGTGGACACTGTGAGTGACGGAATTGAGAGCGACGGAAAGGGGGGCGACGGTGCCTGAGTTCGAGAACCCGGTGGCCGGCTTCGGCGTGACCTTCAAGGCCATGTTCAAGAAGCGGCTGACCGAGCAGTACCCCGAGGAGAAGAAGCCGACGGCGCCGCGCTTCCACGGCCGGCACCAGCTCAACCGCCATCCGGACGGCCTGGAGAAATGCGTCGGCTGCGAGCTGTGCGCCTGGGCCTGTCCGGCCGACGCGATCTACGTCGAGGGCGCGGACAACACCGACGAGGAGCGCTACTCCCCGGGCGAGCGGTACGGCGCGGTCTACCAGATCAACTACCTCCGCTGCATCCTGTGCGGCCTGTGCGTGGAGGCCTGCCCGACCCGCGCGCTCACCATGACCAACGAGTACGAACTCGCCGACCGGTCCCGCGAATCGCTCATCTACACCAAGGAAGAGCTGCTCGTGGGCCTGTCGGAGGGGATGGTCGACTCCCCGCACGCGATCTTCCCGGGGATGACCGAACGGGACTACTACAACGGGCTGGTGGACCACGCCGCGCCGGGCACGGTCCGGCAGGTGGCCCGCTCCAAGGGGGAGGACTCCGAGGACGCGGCGGACTCGGCGGCCGGGTCTGCCGGGTCTGCGGGGTCTGCGGGGTCTGCGGGGTCTGCCGGGTCGACGGGGTCGGCCGAACGGCCGGGCGCGACGGGTAAGGGGGCGCACGCATGATGTACCTCGCCGCCGCGGCCTCCACCGGCGAGGCCGTGCAGTTCTGGATCCTGGGGATCGTCGCCGTGGCCGGCGCGCTGTGCACGATCCTGATGAAGCGGGCCGTGCACAGCGCCCTCTCGCTCGCCGGGACCATGATCGTCCTGGCGGTCTTCTACCTCGCCAACGGCGCGTACTTCCTCGGCGTCGTGCAGGTCGTGGTGTACACCGGCGCGATCATGATGCTGTTCCTGTTCGTGGTGATGCTGGTCGGCGTCACCGCGGCGGACTCCCTCAAGGAGACCCTCAAGGGCCAGCGTTGGCTCGCCGCCGGGCTGGGCCTCGGCTTCGGCATCCTGCTGATCGCCGGGATCGGCAACGCCTCGCTCAAGGAGTTCAACGGCCTCGGTGACGCCAACGCCGGGGGCAACGTCCAGGGCCTGGCCGCGCTGATCTTCACCAAGTACGTCTTCGCCTTCGAGATCACCGGCGCGCTGCTGATCACCGCGGTGGTCGGGGCGATGGTCCTGACCCACCGGGAGCGCACCGAGCGCGCCAAGACCCAGCGGGAGCTGTCCGAGGCCCGCATCCGCGAGGGCAAGCAGGTGACGCCGCTGCCCGCACCGGGCGTCTACGCCCGGCACAACGCGGTCGACATCCCCGGTCTGCTGCCGGACGGCACCCCGTCCGAGCTGACGGTCAGTCCGACGCTGCGGGAGCGCGGCCAGGTCCGGGACGTCTCCGGGCAGTCGCTGGCCGACCTCAAGGCGCTGGAGCAACGGTCCGAGGAGTGGCTGGGGCGGGAGCCCGGCGCCTCGCCGAAGAAGCGGCCCGGCCCCTCGGCACCGAAGGAGGGCGCCCAGAAATGAACCCGGTCTACTACCTCTACCTCGCCGCCCTGTTGTTCACCATCGGCGCGGCCGGCGTGCTGATCAGGCGGAACGCCATCGTGGTGTTCATGTGCATCGAACTGATGCTGAACGCCTGCAACCTCGCCTTTGTCACCTTCTCGCGGATGCACGGGAATCTGGACGGCCAGATCATCGCCTTCTTCACGATGGTCGTCGCCGCTGCGGAGGTCGTGGTCGGCCTGGCCATCATCGTGTCGATCTTCCGCACCCGTCATTCGGCCTCGGTCGACGACGCCAGCCTGATGAAGCTGTAAGGGGTCGCACAAAGTGGAGAACTTGATCGCGCTGCTTGTCGCGGCACCGCTGGTCGGTGCGGCCCTGCTGCTGTGCGGCGGCAAACGCCTGGACCGCACCGGCCACTGGATCGGCACGCTCCTCGCGGTGGCCTCGTTCGCCGTCGCGGTGGTGCTCTTCGTCGACATGCTCGGCAAGGGCGCCGAGCACCGGGCGCTGCACCAGCACCTGTTCAGCTGGATCCCGGTCGGTGGCTTCCGGGCCGACCTCGCCTTCCAGCTGGACCAGTTGTCGATGACCTTCGTCCTGCTGATCACGGGTGTCGGGTCGCTGATCCACATCTACTCGATCGGCTACATGGAGCACGACGAGCGGCGCCGCCGCTTCTTCGGCTACCTCAACCTCTTCCTGGCGGCGATGCTGCTGCTCGTCCTCGCCGACAACTACCTCCTGCTGTACGTCGGTTGGGAGGGCGTGGGCCTGGCGTCGTACCTGCTCATCGGGTTCTGGCAGCACAAGCCCAGTGCGGCGACCGCCGCGAAGAAGGCGTTCTTGGTCAACCGCGTCGGCGACATGGGCCTGTCCATCGCGATCATGCTGATGTTCACGACGTTCGGCACGTTCGCCTTCGGGCCGGTGCTCACCGCGACCGGCGGCGCGTCCGAGGGCAAGCTGACCGCCATCGGGCTGATGCTGCTGCTGGCCGCCTGCGGCAAGTCGGCACAGGTGCCGCTGCAGTCCTGGCTGGGCGATGCGATGGAGGGCCCGACACCGGTGTCGGCGCTGATCCACGCCGCCACGATGGTCACCGCCGGGGTGTACCTGATCACCCGCTCCGGGGCGATCTTCAACGCCGCGCCGGACGCGCAGACCGCGGTGGTCGCGGTCGGCGCGGTCACCCTGTTGTTCGGTGCGATCGTCGGTTGCGCCAAGGACGACATCAAGAAGGCGCTGGCCGGTTCGACGATGTCGCAGATCGGCTACATGGTGCTGGCCGCCGGCCTGGGCCCGATCGGCTACGCCTTCGCGATCATGCACCTGGTCACCCACGGCTTCTTCAAGGCGGGCCTCTTCCTCGGCGCCGGTTCCGTGATGCACGGGATGAACGAGGAGGTGGACATGCGCCGTTACGGCGGCCTGCGCACGTACATGCCGGTCACCTTCGTCACCTTCGGGCTCGGCTACCTGGCCATCATCGGCTTCCCCGGGCTGTCCGGCTTCTTCTCCAAGGACAAGATCATCGAGGCGGCGTTCGCCCGGGGCGGCACCGAGGGCTGGATCCTCGGCGGTGCGGCGCTGCTGGGCGCCGCGATCACCGCGTTCTACATGACGCGGGTGATGCTGATGACGTTCTTCGGCGAGAAGCGGTGGGACCCGAAGGAGGTGCACCCGCACGAGTCGCCGAAGGTGATGACGATCCCGATGATCGTGCTGGCCGTCGGTTCGGTCTTCGCGGGCGGGCTGTTCAGCGCGGGCGACTCCTTCGTCCGCTGGCTGGAGCCGGTCACCTCCTTCGCGCACGGCCACTCCCCGGTGAGCGCCGGTGCGGTCACCGCCGCCACGATGGTGGTGCTGGTGATCGGCGTCGGCATCGCCTGGCTGATGTACGGCCGCAAGGCGATCCCGGCCACCGCGCCGCGCGGTTCGCTGCTGACCCGGGCGGCCCGCCGCGATCTGCTCCAGGACGACTTCAACCACGTCGTCCTGGTCCGGGGCGGCGCGCACCTGACCCGCACGCTGGTCTACCTGGACCACTCCCTGGTGGACGGCGCGGTCAACGGCACGGCGGCCTCAATGGGCGGACTCTCCAGCCGGCTGCGCAAGTTGCAGACCGGCTTCGTCCGCTCCTACGCGGTCCAGATGCTGGGCGGGGCCGCCGTTCTCGTCGCCGCGACCCTGCTGATGAGGGGTGTCTGAGCCATGTCGTTTCCCCTGCTGACGGCGACCGCCGCGGTGCCGGCGATCGGCGCGATCGCCACCGCCGCGGTGCCCGCCGCCAAGCGCACCGCAGCCAAGTGGCTGGCGTTGCTGTTCTCACTGGCCACGCTGGCGCTGGCGGTGCTGATCGCGGTGCGCTTCGACCCCGGCGCCAAGGAGTCGTTCCAGCTCACCGAATCCCACGCCTGGATCCGGGACTTCGGGGTCCGCTACGACCTCGGCGTGGACGGCATCGCGGTCGCCCTGATCGCGCTGACCGCGGTGCTGATCCCGTTCGTCATCCTGGCCGGCTGGCACGACGCCGACCCCCTGGAGGGCGCGGAGCCCAATCGCCGCTGGCGGCCCACCCAGGGCTTCTTCGCGCTGATCCTGGCGGTAGAGGCGATGGTGGTGCTCTCCTTCGAGGCCACCGACGTCTTCCTCTTCTACATCTTCTTCGAAGCCATGCTGATCCCGATGTACTTCCTCATCGGCGGCTTCGGGGACCGGGCCGGGGGAC
Organism: Streptomyces diastatochromogenes; assembly: GCA_001418405.1. GTDB lineage: Bacteria > Actinomycetota > Actinomycetes > Streptomycetales > Streptomycetaceae > Streptomyces > Streptomyces albulus_C. The sequence goes on from LIQL01000516.1 coordinate 9,555, forward strand.
GCGGCGAGCAGCAGGCCGCCGCCCAGCGCTCCTACGCCGCGGTGAAGTTCCTGCTCTACAACCTCGTCGGCGGTCTGATCATGCTGGCCGCGGTGATCGGGCTGTACGCCGCCACCGCCGACCAGTTGGGCGCCGGCACCTTCTCGCTGACGCAGATCGTCGAGGCCCGGGCGTCCGGCGCGCTGACCCTGGGCACCGGCACCGAACGGCTGCTGTTCCTCGGCTTCTTCTTCGCCTTCGCGGTGAAGGCGCCGCTGTGGCCGCTGCACACCTGGCTGCCCAACGCCATGGGCGAGGCGACCTCCCCGGTCGCGGTGCTGATCACCGCGGTCGTCGACAAGGTCGGCACGTTCGCGATGCTGCGCTTCTGCCTCCAGCTCTTCCCGGAGGCCAGCAGCTGGGCCACCCCGGTGATCCTGGTGCTGGCGCTGATCAGCATCGTCTACGGCGCGCTGCTCGCGGTCGGCCAGCGGGACATCAAGCGGCTGATCGCCTACGCCTCGATCTCGCACTTCGGCTTCATCATCCTGGGCATCTTCGCGATGACCTCCCAGGGCCAGGGCGGCGCGACGCTCTACATGGTCAACCACGGGATCTCGACGGCCGCGCTGATGCTGGTGGCCGGCTTCCTGATCAGCCGGCGCGGTTCGCGGTTGATCGCGGACTTCGGCGGCGTCCAGAAGGTCGCCCCGATCCTCGCCGGCACCTTCCTCATCGGCGGTCTGGCCACCCTGTCACTGCCCGGACTGGCGCCGTTCGTCAGTGAGTTCCTGGTCCTGGTGGGCACGTTCAGCCGCTATCCGGTGATCGGGATCATCGCCACCGTCGGCATCGTCCTGGCCGCGCTGTACGTCCTCGTCCTGTACCAGCGGACGATGACCGGCCCGGTCAAGGCGGAGGTCAGCAAGATGCCCGACCTCAAGGCGCGGGAGCTGGTGGTGGTCGCGCCGCTGATCGCGCTGCTGCTCTTCCTCGGGGTGTATCCCAAGCCGCTCACCGACATCGTCAACCCGGCGGTCCAGCACACCCTGACCGTCGTTGACAAGACGGATCCCAAGCCCAGCGTGAAGGTGGACGCCGTGCCAGGTTCGGGCCGGCACGGCCAGACCGCGCAGACCCAAGACGTGGAGGCCGCGAAGTGAGTTCCGTGGCGAGTGTCCACAGCCTGTGGACGGTGGCGGCCGAGCTGCCGGGCAAGATCCCGGCACCGCGGATCGAGTACGTCCAGCTGTCGCCGACGCTGATCATCCTCGGCGCCGCGATCGTCGGCGTCCTGATCGAGGCGTTCCTGCCGCGCCGCAGCCGCTACTACGCCCAGGTGCTGCTGACCGTGGTGGCGCTGGCCGCCGCGTTCGCCGCGGTGATCGGGTTGGCGGCGGGCGGCTTCGGCTCGTCCAAGGCGCACGTGGCCGCGATGGGCGCGATCGCGGTGGACGGCCCGGCGCTGTTCCTCCAGGGCACGATCCTGCTGGTGTCGCTGATCGCGGTGTTCACCTTCGCCGAGCGCCGGCTGGATCCGGCGACCCACGGCAAGCGGGTGGACTCCTTCGCGGCGCAGGCCGCCGCCGTCCCCGGCGGCGAGGCCGAACAGGCCGCGGTCAAGGCCGGGTTCACCACCACCGAGGTCTTCCCGATCCTGCTCTTCGCGGTGGGCGGCATGCTGGTCTTCCCGGCCGCCAACGACCTGCTGACCCTCTTCATCGCGCTGGAGGTCTTCTCCCTCCCGCTCTACATCCTGTGCGCGCTGGCCCGCCGGCAGCGGCTGCTCTCGCAGGAGTCCGCGGTGAAGTACTTCCTGCTCGGCGCCTTCTCCTCGGCCTTCCTGCTGTTCGGCGTTGCCCTGCTCTACGGCTACGCCGGCACCGTGACGTACGCCGGCATCGCGGAGGTGATCTCGGACGGCGCCCGGCAGGTCGACCCGGCGCTGGCCGGCACGATGGGCAACGACGCGCTGCTGCTGATCGGCGGGGCGCTGGTGCTGATGGGCCTGCTGTTCAAGGTCGGCGCGGTGCCCTTCCACATGTGGACGCCGGACGTCTACCAGGGCGCCCCGACCCCGGTGACGGGCTTCATGGCGGCCGCCACCAAGGTCGCCGCGTTCGGCGCGCTGCTGCGGCTGCTGTACGTGGTCCTGCCCGGCATGCGCTGGGACTGGCGGCCGGTGATGTGGGGCGTGGCGATCCTGACCATGCTGGGCGGTGCGGTGCTGGCCATCACCCAGACCGACATCAAGCGGCTGCTGGCCTACTCCTCGATCGCGCACGCCGGGTTCATCCTCGCCGGTGTCATCGCCGCCAGCCAGGACGGCATCTCCTCGGTGCTCTTCTACCTGGCGGCGTACTCCTTCGTCACGCTCGGCGCGTTCGCCGTGGTGACGCTGGTGCGGGACGCCGGCGGCGAGGCCACCCACCTGTCGAAGTGGGCCGGGCTCGGGCGGCGTTCGCCCCTGGTGGCCGCGGTCTTCGCGGTCTTCCTGCTGGCCTTCGCGGGCATTCCGCTGACGTCCGGGTTCGCCGGGAAGTTCGCGGTGTTCAAGGCGGCGGCGGAGAGCGGCGCGGGCTGGCTGGTGGTGGTCGGTGTGATCTCCTCGGCGATCGCGGCGTTCTTCTACATCCGGGTGATCGTGCTGATGTTCTTCAGCGAGCCGAAGGCGGACGGTCCGACGGTGGCGGTGCCCAGCGTGCTGACGTCCACCGCCATCGCGGTCGGCGTCGCGGCCACGCTGGTGCTGGGCCTGGCGCCGCAGTACTTCCTCGACCTGGCCGGGCAGGCGGGAGTCTTCATCCGCTGATCCGCCGGCCCGACGCGCGGCCGCCGCCCGGTGCCCCCAAGGGGGTGCCGGGCGGCGGCCGTTGCGGTGCGGGGCCGCGGTCAGCTCTTGGGCAGGTCCGGCAGCTTGGGCAGGTCCGGGACCTTGACGCTGCCGTCCTCGGTCTTGGTGTACGTGTCGGTCGGCCCGTTCTTCCAGTTGACGGTCAGGGTCTTGCCGTCGGCACCGGTCTTGAGGGTGCCCATGGTGCGGGTGGTGTCGCCGTCGGTGCACTTGAGGACGGCCATGGTCATCCCGGCCATCTTCTCGACCTTGCCCATGCAGGCGGACTGGTGCCCGTTGCTGAACGCGACGGTGCCCTTGGCGACCACCAGGACCAGCGGGCTGGCGGCGGTGCCGCCCTTCCAGGCGCCCTCGATGGCGCTGGGGTCCGCCGCCTTCTCGTCGCCGCCGCCCGCACTCGACGGTGCGGTCGGTGGCGTCTTGCTCGGGGTGCTGGCGTCCTTGCCGCTGTCGCCGCTGCTTCCGCAACCGCTGAGCAGCAGCGCGGCGATGGCGGCCGCCCCGGCGAACTGCGCTGCCTTGCGCACGTACGTCTCCTCCGTTGTGGGACAGGGAGACGTGAGGCTAGCAGCGGCCCGGGGCGGCCGGTGGGCGAGCGGCGCGGTCAGGTCGCCGCCGCGGACTTCGTCTCCCGCACGGCGCGTTCGACCGCGTGCGCCGTCCACTCGGTGCGGGCCAGTCGCCGCACCGTGCGCCGCGCGGCGCGGTGGCCGTTGCCGGGCAGCAGTTTGCGGTCCAGGTCGCAGGCGGCGGCCAGGGCGGCGAGCGTCCGGGCGCGGGGGTCCGGCAGGCCGGCGTCCAGCGCCGCGGCGAACCGTGCCCGGGCGGGCCCGGCCAGGTCCACCGAGCCGGCGGGGAACCGCTCGTAGGGGAAGAGGCCCAGCGCCCGCCGGGCCTGCCTGCGCAGCGCGCCGCGGTCCGTCAACTGCCGCACGCACAGCTCGTGGACCGTGCCGCCGGACCGGCGCACCCAGGGCCGGGCCCGGACGCCCCGGTGGTCCTTCTCCGGGCCGGGCAGTGCGGCGAGCGCCCCGTCCAGCACCGGGTCGCCGAGCGGCAGCGGCCGGGCCACCACGACCCGGCCGTCCCGCTCGACGATCCGCCCGGCCGCCTCCAGGTCCGCGAGGGCCGCCCCGGCCAGCCCGAACCGCAGGAACTGGCCGGTGACCAGGGGCCGACCGCGCGCCGGGTCGAGGCCGAGCAGCAGCAGCTCCTCGGGGAGGGTGAGGTCGGGGG
>LIQL01000517.1 GCA_001418405.1 Streptomyces diastatochromogenes
GGCCGAGGGCCATGTTGCCGACGTGGCTGAGGTGGGCGCACAGGGACGGGGGCAGGAAGGGGGCGGTGAACGGGGCCTCCATGCGGCCGGTGAGGCAGGAGGCCAGGCCCAGGTCGGTGGCGGTCAGCGAGAGGGTCTGCATCAGGCAGCCGGTGTCGCGGTAGATCAGGCTGAGGGCCATCCCCTCGTACTTCCAGGTGGTGCGCGCCGCCACGGCGGTCAGGCAGAGGCTGGCCGGGGGCGCCTGGTCCAGCAGTGCGGGGTCGGTGACGGTGCGCTGCTGGAAGGCGGCCAGGTCGTCGGTCCAGGGGGCGAGCCGGTGCAGGGCATGCGCGAACGGGTCGTAGTGGTAGGCGCCGGGGGCCAGTCCGGCGACCGCCCGGGCCACCAGGTGGACCTCCAGGCTGTGGCGGGCGCCGCCGGACGGCGCCGGGCGCTGGGTCTGCTGGTAGGCCCGCGGCGCCAGGTGCCCGCGGACCCGCGCGGCGCGGGCCAGCAGAGCGGCGAGGAGCGGCAGCGGCACGGGGTCGGGGGCGTAGCCGCGGACGCTGCGCCGCGCGGCCAGGACGTCGACCAGCGGACGGCTGGGCGCGTCGGCGCCGTCGGGAAGGGCGACCACCGCGTCGACGCCGGGGTGGTGGAGGCGGGCCGGCGGCGGGGTGCCGCGGCCGGCCGCGGCGTCCGGGCCGAGGCCCGAGCGGGCGTGCACGGCGCGCTCGTACGCGGTCCAACCGGCGCCGGGGTCCTTCGCGGCGCCCTCGGCGGCGTCCTCAGTGTCTGCGGCGTCTGCGGCGTCTTCGGCGGCGTCCGGCGGGGGCGGGGCGCAGCGGCGGAGGATGCCGGCCGCGGCGAGCCGGTCCAGCAGCCTGCGGACGTCGCCGCCCGGGGCGGACTCCCGCCAGCGGTCCTGGAGTTGGTCGGCGGTGTGCGGGCGGTCGAGGTGGTTGAGCAGGTCGACGAGGACGGGCTTGGCGGCGAACTTCCGCCAGCTGCCGCAGTCGACGAGGACCGGGCCGCCGCCGTCCGCCCACTCCAGCAGCAGGTCGGGGTTGCGGCGGTAGGGGCGGGCGTCGTGGTCGGGGGCGCCGTTCGGGGCGCCCGGTGCATCGTGGGCCGTGGTGTCGTCCATGCGGCGGTCCGGTCCTCCGGCGGGTCGTCGGCGGTCGTCGGCGGTCGGTGGGGGAGGTCGGCGGGTGTCACAGGAACGGCAGCGGCCAGGGGTTGAGTTGGTCCTCCGTCAGCGCGGTGGCGCGCACGCCCATCGCGACCGGGGCCTGGCGGACGCGGGGGCCGCCGCGCCGGTGGAAGTCGCTGCGCAGGGTGAGCGGGCACAGGCCCGGGACCACCGTGCGGACCACGCTGACGCCGCATTCGGCGACGTCGATGGGGGTCAGGTCGACGGCGATCGCCTCGTGGCCGCGCGCGGCGAGCCGGCGGACGGCCTCGGCGACGTCGTCCTGGAGGCTGCCGGCCGGCCGGGCCGCGGGCAGCGGGTGCAGCGGCCCGTCCGCCCAGAAGGCCAGGTGGTGCTGGCGGTCGGGCGCGCAGTAGTAGAGGCAGAACTCGCTCAGGCTGCTCAACGCGGCGTCGGCCGCCGGCACTTCGCCCTCTGCGAGCCAGATGCCGGCGCCGGTCCGGCACAGGCACGCCTCCTCCAACGCGCCCAGCAGCGCGGTGTGCGGGTCGAGGTCGGCGCGCGCGGCGTGCACCACGACCGGCCGCTCGGCGGTGCCCCCGGCGAACCGCACCGCGACGGCCGGGATGCCCAGGTCGGTGGTGAGGTCCTTGCAGGTGACCGTCGCGCCCTCGGCGGTGATCCGGTCCACGATGCGCCGGGCGGGCCCGTCGGGCAGGCCGGTCAGGTCGAGGCCGGGCAGGGTCAGCCGGTTCTCCCAGAAGACCAGGGTGGCGTCGCGTTCGACGCTCTCCATCAGGCCGCCGAGGACGGCGTGGTGGTACGAGCCGCCGGCGGCGAGCCCGGTGGAGATCGGGTCGAACCACGGCTTGTGGGCGCGCGGGAAGCGGTAGGGCAGGTAGACGGCGCAGGCCGGGACGTACCGCGGGCGGCCGGTGGTCAGGGACGTCCCCGCCACCCAGTCGATCGGCACGGCGGGGTCGAAGGGGGCGTAGCGGCGCTGGGCAGCGTACTCCTGGTCGGAGCCCAGCGGCAGGCTGCGCGGGTCGACCGCGGCGTCGCCGAGTTCCGCGAGGGTGGCGCGGACCAGCCGGTCGGGGTCGTACACCCCGGCCGCGTACCGCTCCATGGTCTCGCCCACCGCGCAGACCCGGGCGTTGACCGGGTCGCTCTTGACCGCGCCGCCGCGGGCTTCGGCGGCCACCGGGGAGAACCACGTGGTGGTGGTCATGCCGGCGGTGCGCGCATAGGTGGTGCCGTCGGGGCCGCTCGGCTCGTCCACCCGGAGTTCGGGCACCAGCCCGGTCAGCGGGTCGACCGCGCCGCGCATCAGCCGCCAGCTCTCCGCGACGTCCACGGCGGCCGTCCCGTCCCGTTTGGGGGGCACGGCGGCGCTCGCGCACGCGGGGCAGCCGGGGGTGTGGAACAGGGCGTGCCCGGTGCGCTCCCAGGTGGCGTGGTCGAGTTCGGTCAGCTCCGGGGGCCCGGTGGGTGCCTCGGGGGCGGCGAGGGCGGTGAGGGCGGTGAGCACCGCGTGGGCCACCGCGCCGGCCGCGACGGCGGTGGTCGGCCACGCCTCGCTCTGTGCCGCGCCCAGCAGCAGGTCCAGCGGCAGTCCGGCCACCGGCTGCCAGGTGTGGTTGGCCCGGATCCGCCGCACGAGGCAGACCGGGCAGGGCGTGCGCGGGGGGCTGAGGGTGGCGAGCAGCAGCCGGGTGGGGGTGCTGAGGTACGTCACGAGCGGTGTCCCGCGGTCCAGCACCAGGGCGGTGCGGCGGCGGAGTTCGTCTTCGGGCAGGTCCAACGGGAGGACCACCGCGGCGGGTTGGTCGGTGGTGTCGGCCGGTGCGGTCCGTGCCCCGGCCCTTTCGAGGAGGGCGACCGCCTCGGTGGCCAACGGGCCGTCTCCCACGACCACGACCGGCCGGCGCCCGCGTTCGGCGCCGGTCCCGTAGAGCGGGTGCGGCAGTCGGCCGTCCCCGGGGTGGGCCAGGCCGCGGGCGTGCAGCCCCTCGGCCACCCGCCCGGGCACCGCGTCGAGGGCGACCGTCCGGTGGTCCGCGTCGTCGGTCGGCAGCTGGACGGGGACCCGCAGGGTGCCGGTGCTGGCGCAGACGTAGAGGTGCCGGCCGCGGCTGACGAGCCGGACGTCGCGGCGGAGGGTGAGCGGGGCGGGGGGCCGGGGGGGGTCCAATGCTGTCCGCCT
>LIQL01000518.1 GCA_001418405.1 Streptomyces diastatochromogenes
GGGACGCCCGTTGGTCGAGCACGCCGCACGGGTCCTGCGGGACGCCGGCTGCGGACCGGTGCACATCGTGCTGGGGGCGGCCGCCGAAACCGTCCGCGCCCGGGCCGAGTTGGCGGGCTACGGCGTCTCGGTCAATCCGGACTGGGCCGAGGGCATGGGCTCGTCGCTCCGGGTGGGACTGGCGGCGCTGGCCGGCTCGGGGGCGGACGCGGTGGTGGTGTCCCTGGTGGACCAGCCCGGCATCGGCGCCGCCGCGGTGTCCCGGGTGGTGGCCGCGTGCACCGGGCGGGACGCACTGGCGGCCGCGGCGTACGGGGGCGAGCGCGGCCATCCGGTGCTGTTCGGCGCCGCGCGGTGGGCGGCCATCGCGGCGAGCGCGACGGGCGACCGCGGCGCGCGGGACTATCTGCGGCAGCACGCCGGGGCACTGACGCTCGTCGAGTGCGGCGACGTGGCCGAGGCGTACGACATCGACACGCCGGAAGATCTGCGACGGCTCCAGTGAGCGCGGGCCGTCGCGCGGGCCTCGTGCGACCGTACGAAGGGCCGCACATTCTGCGGCGGGCGGCGCGCTCGGCGACCAGAACGACGGCCACGACCGCGAGTTGACGGGAAACCGTCGCTCCGGTGCGGGAGTAATGGAGAGTGACCACTGTGGCACCGAGAGCCATTCGATCAAGGTTTCTGTCGACTCAGAGAATCTCGATGTCAACAAACCATTGAAGTTCCGCGATAAGGAAACTAGTCTCCACTGGTCAGAAGCGCCCTGCTACCCGTACGGCGCCCGCGACCGTGTCTCGGAACCCTCGGCACCCCGTGCCGCTCAGGTGCCCCGGCGGCCGCCAGGCACCGCCGCTGAATGGAGTGACAGCTCATGTCCGCACCAGCGCCGTCCCCGCTGGCCATTGTCGAAGTCGACCCCGCACACACCCCGGAACGGCAGGGCGAGGTCCTCACCGACGCTGCGCTCGCCTTCGTTGCGGAGCTGCACCGGCGGTTCACCCCCCGCCGCGATGAGCTGCTCGCCCGCCGCGCCGAGCGTCGTGCCGAGATCGCCCGGACCAGTACGTTGGACTTCCGCCCCGAAACCGCGCAGATCCGCGCGGACGACAGCTGGAAGGTGGCCGCGGCGCCCGCCGCGCTCAACGACCGCCGGGTGGAAATCACCGGTCCCACCGACCGCAAGATGACGATCAACGCACTCAACTCGGGCGCCAAGGTGTGGCTCGCCGACTTCGAAGACGCCTCCGCTCCCACCTGGGAGAACGTCGTCAACGGCCAGCTCAACCTGATCGACGCCTACGAGCGCCGGATCGACTTCACCGATGCCCGCAGCGGCAAGTCCTACGCCCTCAAGCCGGCCGAGGAGCTCGCCACCGTGGTGATGCGCCCGCGCGGCTGGCACCTGGAGGAGCGCCACCTGCAGTTCGAGGGCCGCCCGGTCCCCGGCGCCCTGGTCGACTTCGGCCTGTACTTCTTCCACAACGCCCAGCGTCTGCTGGACCTCGGCAAGGGCCCGTACTTCTACCTGCCCAAGACCGAGTCCCACCTGGAAGCCCGCCTCTGGAACGAGATCTTCGTCTTCGCCCAGGACTACGTCGGCATCCCGCAGGGCACCGTCCGCGCCACGGTCCTCATCGAGACGATCACCGCCGCGTACGAGATGGAGGAGATCCTCTACGAGCTGCGCGACCACGCCTCGGGGCTGAACGCCGGCCGCTGGGACTACCTCTTCTCGATCGTCAAGAACTTCCGTGACGGCGGCGCCAAGTTCGTCCTCCCGGACCGCAACGCCGTAACGATGACTGCCCCGTTCATGCGCGCCTACACCGAACTCCTGGTCCGCACCTGCCACAAGCGCGGGGCGCACGCCATCGGCGGCATGGCGGCCTTCATCCCCAACCGCCGGGACCCCGAGGCCAACGAGCGGGCCCTGGCCAAGGTGAAGAACGACAAGGACCGGGAGGCCGGCGACGGCTTCGACGGCTCCTGGGTCGCCCACCCGGACCTGGTTCCGATCGCCCGCGCCTCCTTCGACGCGGTCCTCGGCGAGAAGCCCAACCAGAAGGACCGCCTGCGCGAGGACGTCTCGGTGGCCGCCGCCGACCTCATCGCCATCGACTCGCTGGACGCCAAGCCCACCTACCAGGGCCTGGTCGACGCGGTCCAGGTCGGCACCCGCTACATCGAGGCGTGGCTGCGCGGCCTCGGCGCGGTCGCCATCTTCGGCCTGATGGAGGACGCCGCCACCGCGGAGATCTCCCGCTCCCAGATCTGGCAGTGGGTCGACGCGGGCGTCGTCTTCGCGGAGGAGGGCCACGCCGGCACCAAGGTCACCGCCGACCTGGTCCGCACGATCGCCGCCGAGGAACTGGCCGCCATCCGCGCCGAGGTGGGCGACGAAGCCTTCACCGGCGGCAAGTGGCAGCAGGCCCACGACCTCCTGCTGAAGGTCTCCCTGGACGCCGACTACGCCGACTTCCTCACCCTGCCGGCGTACGAACTCCTGGTCTGATCCCGTCCGATCCGATCCGGTCCGGGCCACCCGTCCGGCACGGATCCGAGGGCCCGCGCACCCCACCGCTCCGTGGTGTGCGCGGGCCCTTCGCGCTGTCGGCGGCCGGTGCGCGCGCACGGCGAAGGCGTCGACGGGCCGGCGGACGGACGGGCCGGATCCGGACCGTCCGTCCGCCGCTAGAGCTCCCGTTGGTGCTGGTGCGTCAGGTGCGTCGGTGCGTAGCCGAGGGCGTCGTTGATCCGTCTCATGGGCGCGTTGCCGACGGCGGTGTCGGTCAGGAGGCCGGCGAGGTCCGGATGGTCCGCCAGGGCCTGTCGGATCGACGCGGCCTTCATCCATCGCCCGAGGCCGTGTCCACGGTGCTCCGGCAGCACGCCGGTGCCGTAGTGCTGGCCGTCGCCGGTGCCGCTGCCGGGGACGACGAGTTCGGTGAACCCGGCGATCGAGCCGTCGCGGGTGTCGACGGCGGCGACGGTGTGCAGGTGGTCACCGCGCCCTTCGACGGCCTGCGCCGCGGCCCGCACCCGGTCCTCGTCCCAGCTCACGGTGGCGTGGTCGGGGTCGCCCATGGGCATGTCGTCCATGGCGTGCCGCGACGCGACGAACGTCTGGACGAGGTGGTCGGGGACCGTTCCCCGCCACGAGGCCAGCCGGTAGCCGGGATGCGGACGCTCGACGATCCGGTCGAGGGCGCCGGTGTCCACGTCGGCCAGCGGCAGGCGGGTGTACCGCAGGGTGAGGACGGTGCGGAAACCGCGCGCCGCCAGGAAGCGGTCGCCGGGCGATCCGGCCTCGGCCTGGGAGATGACGCGGCGTCGGCCGTGGTCCCGGGCGGTGGCGACGGCGGCGTCGAGCAGCCGGGAACCGACGCGCCTGCGTCGCTCCACGGGGTGGACGTGGAGGGCGAGTTCGGCCAGGTGCTCCCGTCCGGGATCGGTGAACAGGCGCAGGAAGGCCGTCCCGACCGGGTGGGAGTCCGCGTCGGACGCCAGCCAGGCGAGGCGCCGGCCGTGCGGCCCGTGCGCGGGATCGGTCAGTGCGGTGAGGCGAAGCGACAAGGTGTCTCCGTCGTGAGGAGGTGGCGAGGGTCGGTGTGCGGGCCGGGCTGAGGGGCACTCGTGCGCATGTGCTCCACACCTCCTCGTCGACGGGATCGGTCCGCGAGAGCGCGGACGGCCGGCAGAATCTAACCGGCCCTTCGGTTGCGCGGCAACGGGTTGACGCAGCAGGGCCGCCGGCCGCTGCGGCGAGGCGCCGGGCGGCCGCGCGCATGCACGCTAGGTGACCACCGCCCCCAGCGCCACGAACGCGCAGATCAGGACGAACAGCAGCGCGAGCAGCGGGGCGACGAAGCGCAGGTAGGTGTCGTAGCCGACCTTGGCGAGCGAGACGCCGCCCATGATGACGGCGGTGGTGGGCACCCAGAGGTTCATCCACCCGCTGGCGGCCTGCCAGGCGGTGACGACGACCGGGCGGGTCACGCCGGCGAAGTCGGCGAGCGGCGCCAGGATCGGCATGGCGAGCGTGGCGTGCCCCGAGGTGGAGGGGATCAGGAAGGCCAGCGGCAGGTTGACCAGGAAGACGATGACGCCGAAGAGCGCCGAGGGGGTTCCCGAGACCACGCCCTCGATGGAGTGCAGCACGGTGTCGGTGACCCGGGCGTTGTTCATGATGACGGTGACGCCGCGGGCGAGGACGATGACCAGCGCGGGCGAGAGGAAGTCGGCGGCGCCCTGGACGAAGGTGGCACTGAGCCGCGGCTCGCCCATCCGCGCCAACAGCCCCACCAGCACCGCGCCGAGGAGGAACATCGCCGCCAACTGCGGGAAGGACCAGTCGAGTTCCCAGGCGTAGGGCGTGGCGTCGGCGCGGCCGGTGAGGGCGCTGGACCACGGGATCACCGAGAAGATCATGAACGCGAAGAGCAGCGCGACGGTGGCCAGGACCGTCGTGTGCAGCCGGGTCAACGGCGGCGGCTCGGCGGCGTCCGGGGCCGTCTGGGCGTGCTCGCGGTCGCCGGCCAGGAAGCCGCACAGCGAGCGGTCGGGGTCGGCGCGGACCCGGCGCGCGTAGCGGATGACGTAGGCGGTGGTGACGGCGGTCAGCACCAGCCACATCGCGACGCGCAGCGCGATGCCGTCGCCGAGCGAGACCTCGGCGGCCGAGGAGGCGACCCCGGTGGCGAACGGGTTGACGGTGGAGCACAGCACCCCGATGCCGGCGCCGAGGATGATCGTGCCGGTGGCCACCAACCGGTCGAAGCCGAGGGCCAGCATCAGCGGGACGATCAGTCCGTAGAAGCCCAGGGTCTCCTCGGCGAACCCCTCGACGGTGCCGAGCAGCGAGAAGACCGCCATCACCCCGGCGATGAGGAGAGCGCCGCGGTCGCGCAGGCGGTGGGCGAGCCGGCCGATTCCGCGGTCCAGGGCGCCGGTGGCGAAGACCACGGTGATGAACGCCCCGATGGCGAGGACGAAGAAGAAGACGCCGGCGCTGCCGTACAGCGCACCGGTGAGGTCCGGTCCCACCAGGCCGGTCCTGGCGTCCTTGATGCCGTAGAGGCCGTTGACCGGCGAGAGGAAGAGGTCCCCGAGCCGCTCGGGGAAGGTCCGGCCGGACGGCGTGCGGTGGTAGGAGCCCTGGACCGGCCGACCGGCGGCGTTGCGGACGTAGGTGCCGGCGGGCAGCACGAAGGCCAGCGCCCAGACGGCGACCGTGACGAGGACGAGGACGGTGAGGGCGCTGGGGAAGGTGAAGCGGCGCCCCCCGCCGGTCTCCGGGGCGTCGGACGGCGGCGCCGGGGGTGCGGGTGGTGCGTCGTTCCCGGCGCCCGGTGTCATCCGGCGCCTCCGGACCGGCGGTGCGCGGCGGCGTACTCCGCGAAGAACAGGGCCTCGGCGAGCAGCGCGCCGCGGAGTTCGGAGTAGAGCACCCGCTCGTTGGGGCCGTGCAGTCGGCACAGGTTGTCCTCGGCGCCGAAGAGCAGCACCTCGGCCCCTGGCGCCGCCGCGGCCAGCCCGTTGACCAGCGGGATGGAGCCGCCGGACGCGGCGTGGACGGGTTCGGCGCCCCAGGCGCGGTGCAGCGCGGAACGGGCCGCCCGGTAGGCCGGTCCATCGGTGGCGGCCTCGTAACCGGGGCCGGTGTCGCCGGGGGTGACGGTGAGGGGGATGCCGAAGGGGCGCAGGCGGCGCAGGTGGCGGATGAGGGCGTCCTGGGCCTCCCGGGGGTCCTGCCGGGGGTGCACGCGGAGGTTGAGCTTGGCGCGGGCGTGCGGGACGACGGCGGCGGCACCGTGGTCGACGGAGGGCGCGTCCAGGCCGACGACGGTGAGCGCCGGGCCGCTCCACAGGCGTTCGCCGAGCCCGCCGGACCCGAGGAGCGGCATGCCCCGGGACACCCCGACCAGGTCCCGGAACGCGTCCTCGGTGAGCGCCGGGCCGCCCCACGGTTCGCGCCGCAGCCCCTCGACCGCGACGTCCCCGTGGACGTCGTGCAGGGTGGCCAGCGCCTTGATCAGGACGAGCAGCGCGTCGGGGGCGACGCCGCCGTACTCGCCGCTGTGGAGGCCGGCGTCGAGCGTGCGGACCTCGACGAGGACGTCGACGCTGCCGCGGAGCGCGGTGGTGAGGGTGGGGGTGCCGGGGCGGATGTTGCCGGTGTCCGCGATGATCATCGCG
>LIQL01000519.1 GCA_001418405.1 Streptomyces diastatochromogenes
TTCTTCACCCGCACCCGCACCGGTGAGGTCCAGTCCCGGATCGCCAACGACATCGGCGGCATGCAGGCGACCGTCACGTCCACCGCGACCTCCCTGGTCTCCAACCTGACCTCGGTCGTCGCCACCGTCGTGGCCATGGTCGCCCTCGACTGGCGGCTCACCGTCGTCTCGCTGCTGCTGCTCCCGCTGTTCGTCTGGATCAGCCGCCGGGTCGGCAACGAGCGCAAGAAGATCACCACCAAGCGGCAGAAGCAGATGGCCGCGATGTCCGCGATGGTCACCGAATCCCTCTCGGTCAGCGGCGTCCTGCTCGGCCGCACCATGGGCCGCGCCGACTCCCTCACCAAGAACTTCGCCGACGAGTCCGAGCGCCTGGTCGACCTGGAGGTCCGCGCCAACATGGCCGGCCGCTGGCGGATGGCCACCATCGGCATCGTCATGGCCGCCATGCCCGCGCTCATCTACTGGGCGGCCGGCCTGGTCCTCCAACTCGGCGGCCCGGCCTTCTCCCTGGGCACCCTGGTCGCCTTCGTCTCCCTCCAGCAGGGCCTGCTGCGGCCCACCGTCTCCCTGCTGACGACCGGCGTCCAGATGCAGACCTCCCTCGCGCTCTTCCAGCGCATCTTCGAGTACCTCGACCTGCCGGTCGACATCACAGAGCCCGCCGCACCGGTCCGCCTGCCCGCCCCGCGCGGCGAGATCCGCTTCGAGTCGGTGTCCTTCGCCTACGACCCGGAGGCCGCCCCCACCCTCGACGGCGTCGACCTGACCGTCCCGGCCGGCAGCAGCCTCGCCGTCGTCGGCTCGACCGGCAGCGGCAAGACCACCCTGAGCTACCTCGTCCCGCGCCTGTACGACGTCACCGGCGGCCGGGTCACGCTCGACGGCACCGACGTCCGCGACCTCGACTTCGACACCCTCGCCCGCGCGGTCGGCGTGGTCTCCCAGGAGACCTACCTCTTCCACGCCTCGGTCGCCGAGAACCTGCGCTTCGCCAAGCCCGACGCCACCGACGAGGAGATCGAACGCGCCGCCCGGACCGCCCAGATCCACGACCACATCGCGGCCCTCCCCGACGGCTACGACACCGTCGTCGGCGAACGCGGCTACCGCTTCTCCGGCGGCGAGAAGCAGCGCCTGGCCCTCGCCCGCACCATCCTGCGCGACCCGCCGGTGCTCGTCCTCGACGAGGCCACCAGCGCCCTGGACACCCGCACCGAACACGCCGTCCAGCAGGCCGTCGACGCGCTCTCCGCCGGCCGCACCACCGTCACCATCGCGCACCGGCTCTCCACCGTCCGCGACGCCGACCAGATCGTGGTCCTGGACGGCGGCCGGATCGCCGAACGCGGCACCCACGACGAACTGCTGGCCGCCGACGGCCGCTACGCCGCCCTGGTCCGCCGCGACACGCACCAGGTCGCGGTCGACGCCCCGACCGGCACCCCGGACGACGGCCGCGCCCCCGAGGTCCTGGTCTGACCGGACCCCGCGGCGCGGCCGGCTCGCCCCGCCCGGAGCACGGTCCGGGCGGGCCTCAGAGCGCGGCCGGATCGACCGCCCGGGCCATCACCCGGTACCCCTCGTCGCCCGGGTGCTTGAAGTCCCCGCTGTCGTAGGCGGACCGCAGCGCCTCCGGGTCGGCCGGATCCGCCAGCGCCGCCGCGAAGTCGGCCACCGCGTCGAACGCGCCCGCCGTGCGGATCCACTCGTTGACCGCCCGGCGCTTCGCCTCCGCGACCGGCGTGTGGTACTCCGACCCCTTGAACGGCAGGATCGTCCCCCCGACGACCCGCACGCCGGCCGCGTGCGCCCGCGCGATCAACTCCCGGTAACCCGCCACGAGTCGCTCCACCGCGTTGTCCGGGTTGGGCTTGTACGTCGGCAGGTCGACCTCGCTGAAGCCGATGTCGTTCAGCCCGACCAGCACCACCACCGAGCGCACGCCCGGCTGCGCCAGCACGTCGCGCTCGAAGCGCGCCCCGGCCGACTCGCCGAACCACGGCGAGTCGTTCAGCAGCAGGTTCCCGCCGATGCCCAGGTTGAGGACGCGCAGCGGACGGCCCTCGGCCGCCAACCGCTCGGCCAGCGCGTCCGAGTACCGCCGGTCGGCGTCGACGCTCGACCCGAAGCCGTCGGTGAGCGAGTCGCCGAAGAGCACCACGGCGTCCCGTCGCGCCGGATCGTCGTCGGCCAACTCCACCGCGGCCAGGTAGTACCAGGACACCGACGTCTCCCCGAAGACCGCCGGATCCACCTCCCCCAACTGCGCGCCGGCGGCCCGGTACGCGGTGGCCCACGCCTGCGCGTGGAAGGTGGCCGGTCCGGTCGGCCCGGCGAAGTGCAGCGAGACGGTCAACGACTCCAGCGCCGCCACGCTCACCTCCGCCGCGTCGCTGTGGACCTCGCCGCCGGCCGGGATCCGCACCGACGCCGCCCCGTCGAAGGTCAGCGGCCGCACCGACCCGGGCGCCACCGCCGCCCCGGCGCCGGCCCGGGCGATGCTCGCGCCGGACACCTCCAGCGGCGCGGTCCCGTACCGGTTGGAGAGCCTGATCCGGGCCCGGGTCCCGGAACCGGTGACCCGCACGGTCTGTCGCACGGTCTGGCCGGCGAACCCCTCCTCGGCCCAGTTCTCGTGGAAGCCCACGCTCGGCCGCTGCACGGCCGTGGCCCAACCTGCGCTCCAGGAAAGGGAGTTGTCGTTGCTGTTCATGGGAGTGGACTGCCTCTCGGTCATCTGCTCGGTGGCGATGACCAGGAGTCTGCCGACCGGCGCACGGGCCACCCAGACACCCGGCGTTGGTACCCACCGGGTGCCTACCAACGCCGGGGTCACCCTCCGCGGCGGCCGCCCGCCGCTACCCGGCGCCCCCGTGCTCCGCACCCGCCCCGACCAGCACCACCTCCAGCGTCCGCGGACCGTGCACCCCCTCCACCCGGTCCAACTCGATGTCGCTGGTGGCGGACGGCCCCGAGATCCACGTCAACGGGCGCCGCGGGGACAGCCGCGGCAGCGCCTGCGGGACCGAGTCGACGACCTGGTCGGCCACCCGCACCACGCAGACGTGGTGGTCCGGGACCAGGGTGATCCGGCGCCGCCCCTGGTCCGGGCCGCCGTCCAGGACCAGCGTGCCGGTCTCCGCGACGGCCACCGCACACCCCGTCACCACGCTGTCCACCGCGTCGAGGTCCCGTGCGGTGTCCGCGGCCCGGTCCGGTACGACGCTGACGTCGGCGGCGGACAGCCAGCGCGGGTCCAGCCCGGGCGGGACCACCACCGTCCGCGCCCCGCGCGCCGCCAACAACCGGCCGATCAGCGACGGCAGTTCGGCGGGCGCACAGCGGTGCACCAGCGCCCGGTAGTCCGCGAGGTTCACCGCGAGCAGTTCCACGGTCTCCTCCGGCGTCCGGGTCCCGTGCACCCGGCGGTAGTCGCGGGGCACCGGCGGATCGTAGGGGCCCTCGCCGCGCGGTACGTCGGCCAGCGCCCGCCGCACCCGCGCCAACACCACGTCCCTGCTGCTCACGTGCGACCTCCTCGCTCGGGCCCGGCGGCGCCGCCCCGGGTGCGTTGCCACCAGTCGCGGAACGATTCCGCGGGCACCGCCGGCAGCGCCCGGGTGTCGGACCAGGCGCGGCCCGGCCCCGGCAGCCGGCGCGGATGCAGCCGACGGGTCCGCGCGGCCAGGCGCATCCCGCCGCGCAGCGCGCCCGGATGGTCGAAGGCCCAGGCGGCGGCGCGCATCGCGGCCCGCTCCGCCGCGTGCCCCTTGGCGGGTTTGAGCACCACCCGGGCCCCGTGCCGGGTGACCGGGCCGCCCTCCACCACCCGCTCCCGCAGGTGCACCAGCACCTCGGGAATGTCGATCGCCACCGGGCACACCTCGTAGCACGCCCCGCACAGCGACGAGGCGTACGGCAGCGACTGCTCCAACGGGCCTGCCACACCACGCAGTTGAGGGGTGAGGATGGCGCCGATCGGGCCGGGGTAGGGCGATCCGTAGGCGTGTCCGCCGGCCCGCTCGTACACCGGGCAGACGTTCAGGCAGGCCGAGCAGCGGATGCAGCGCAGCGCCTGCCGGCCCACGGTGTCCGCCAGGGTGTCGGTCCGCCCGTTGTCGAGCAGCACGAGGTGGAAGGTCCGCGGTCCGTCACCGTCCGTCGTCCCGGTCCAGGTGGTGGTGTACGGGTTCATCCGCTCGGCCGTCGACGAGCGCGGCAGCAGCTGGAGGAAGACCTCCAGGTCCTGCCAGGTCGGCACGGTCTTCTCGATCCCGACGACCGAGATCAGGGTCTCCGGCAGGGTCAGGCACATCCGGCCGTTGCCCTCGGACTCCACGACCACCAGGGTGCCGGACTCGGCGACCATGAAGTTGGCGCCGGAGATCCCCACCTTCGCGGTGAGGAACTTCTCCCGCAGGTGCAGCCGGGCCGCCTCCGCCAGTTCGGCGGGGGAGTCGGACAGCCCCTCGGGCGCCGGGCGGCCCCACTTGCCCATCTCCCGGCGGAAGACGTCCCGGATCTCGGCGCGGTTGCGGTGGATCGCCGGCACCAGGATGTGCGACGGCAGGTCGTCGCCGAGCTGCACGATCAGCTCCGCCAGGTCCGTCTCGTACGCCCGGATGCCGGCGTCGGCCAACGCCTCGTTGAGGCCGATCTCCTGGGTCGCCATCGACTTGACCTTGACGACCTCGCGCTCGCCGGTCTCCCGGACCAGCCGGGCCACGATCCGGTTGGCCTCGTCGGCGTCCGCCGCCCAGTGCACCCGGCCGCCCGCGGCGACCACCGACTCCTCCAACTGCTCCAGATAATGGTCGAGGTGACGGAGCGTCCGGTCCTTGATCGCGGCGCCCGCGGCCCGCAGCTGCGCCCAGTCGTCCAACTCGGCCACCGCCCTGGCCCGCTTGTCGCGGATGGTGTGGGTGGCGTGGGCGAGGTTGGCCCGCAGCCGGGTGTCGCGGGTGGAGACGGCCGCCGCCCGGGGGAACGCCGGCATGCCCAGGAAACTTCGGCTCATCGCGCACCGCCTCGATCGCCGCCGCCCGGGAGCGCGCGGCCGGCCGGCCCCGCGTCGGCCTCCGTGCTGGCCAGGATCTCCGCGAGGTGCACCGGGCGGACCGTCGAACCCTGCCGGGCGAGCATGCCCCCGACGTGCAGCAGACAGGAGTTGTCGACCGTGCACAGTGCCTGCGCGCCGGTCCCGGTCACCGCGCGGACCTTGTCGGCCCCCATCGCGGCCGACACCGCCGGGTTCTTCACCGCGAACGTCCCGCCGAACCCGCAGCACTCCTCGGCACCCGGCAACTCCTTCAGCGTCAGCCCGCGCACCCGCTCCAACAGCCTCCGCGGCCGGTCGCCGAGCCCGAGCACCCGCAGCCCGTGGCAGGTGGGGTGGTAGGTGACGGTGTGCGGGTAGTACGCGCCGACGTCGGTCACCCCCAACACGTCCACCAGGAACTCCGTCAGCTCGTACGTCTTGGGCACGGCCCGCGCCGCGGCCTCGGCCAGCTCCCGGCCGCGCCCCTCCGCCGCGGCCTTCGCCCCGATCCGCGGGAAGTTGTCGCGCACCATCGCGGCGCAGGAACCGGACGGGGTCACCACGTACGCGTGGTCCGCGAACGCCCGGTCGAAGCGGCGCACCAGCGGCTCGGTGGCGTGCCGGTACCCGGTGTTGAACTGCGGCTGCCCGCAGCAGCTCTGCCCGGCCGGGAAGTCGACGTCGACGCCCAGCCGTTCCAGCAGCGTCACCACCGCCCGCCCGGTCCGTGGCCGGAGCGTGTCGTTGATGCAGGTGACGAACAGTGCTACCCGCACGGTGCCTCCTCCTCGCGGTCCCCTCCCGGCGCGCCGCCGACCCGACGGCGTCCCCGGGTGTTGCGGTCGTGTTGCCGGCGCATGGCCACCGCCTTTCGGAGTGCCGACGGCCGGACTTCGCGCGCCAAGTCCCTGGCGGCCACCCGCCTCGCCGGTACATGATCACCTGTCGGATCATCCTGCCCCAGCGACGGGCCCAGGAGAAGGACCGGGAGTGGAGGACCATGTCGAGCGCATCGCCCATAGCCGAGGACCGGGCACCCGAGGGTGACCACCGGCCGTCGCAGCTGCGGCAACTGGCCGCCGCGTCCGTCGGCAACACCGTCGAGTGGTACGACTGGTACGCCTACTCCTTCCTGGCGGTCTACTTCGCCGACCAGGTCTTCCCCAAGGGCGCCGGGAACTCCCTGGTGCCGCTGCTGTCCTCCTTCGCGGTCTTCGCCGTCGGCTTCTTCATGCGCCCGGTCGGCGGGCTGCTGATGGGGGCCGTCGCCGACCGGCGCGGCCGGCGCGCCGCACTGACCCTCACCATCTTGCTGATGGGCGGCGGCAGCCTGCTGGTCGCGCTCACCCCCACCTACGCGGCGACCGGGGTGCTCGCGCCGGTCGTGCTGGTCATCGCCCGGCTGGTGCAGGGCCTTTCGGTGGGCGGCGAGTTCGCCGCGTCCACCACGTTCCTGGTGGAGTCCGCCGGACCGGGCCGCCGCGGCCTGTTCTCCAGCTTCCAGTACGTCTCCACCACCCTCGGCCAACTGCTCGCCTCCGGCACCGGAGCGCTGCTCGCCGCACTGCTCACCGAGCACCAGATGGGCCAGTGGGGGTGGCGGATCGCGTTCCTGATCGGTGCCCTGCTGAGCCTGCTCGGGCTGTGGATCCGGCGCGGCGCCCGGGAGACCCTGCCACAGGCCCCCGACGCCGCCCCGACGGCACACCCCGCCGCCACCGAGCAGCACGCCGCCCGCCCCGGCCTCTTCGAGGGGCTGCGCCGCTACCCGCGGCAGTCGCTCCTGATCTGCGGCATCACCGCCGGCGGCACCATCGCCTACTACACCTGGACGACCTACCTGCCCACCTACGCCCAGGTCAACGCCGGTTTCGACAAGGGCGAAGCGCTGACCGTCGGCACCCTGTCGCTGGTCTTCTTCGCGCTGATCCAGCCGCTCGGCGGGCTGCTCTCGGACCGGATCGGACGCAAGCCGCTGCTGCTCACCTTCGCGCTGGGCTTCGCGGTGCTGGCCGTGCCGCTGCTCCACCTGGTCACCGACTCCTTCGCCACACTGCTGCTGGTGCAGTGCGCGGGCATGGTGCTGCTCACCGGCTACACCTCGATCGCCGCCGCGGTGAACGCCGAGGTCTTCCCGGCCCGGGTGCGGGCCGCCGGCATCGGCTTCCCGTACTCGCTGACCGTCGCGCTCTTCGGCGGCACGGCCCCGTACGTCGGCACCTGGTTCAAGCAGGCCGGCCACCCGGACCTCTTCCCCTGGTACGTCGCGGTGCTGTGCCTGGTGTCGTTCTTCGTCTACCTGGCGCTGCCGGAGACCGCCCGCCGGCCCCTGGACGGGTAGCCGCCGCCGGCCAACCGGGCGGCCCGCCCGGCACGCGGAAGGCGCCGCCCCCCTGGGACGAGGGGAGCGGCGCCTGGGTGCTGCAAGTCCGTCAGACGAGCCAGCCCACGAAGTGGACGATGCCGGCAAGCAGGCTGGTGAGGAAGTTCATCTGGCTCTGTCTCCTAGCGAATTGCGTTGTGGGACCAACTCTCCGGCCCAGCAAGGGATGTCGACCGGAGGCGCCGTGACGGTCTGCAGCCCGTCGCTTGCGCCCCGTAAGCATCACTCGCCGCAAGGGGAACGGGGAAGCCGTTCCGTGCTCGACCACGCTTTTCGGCGAACACTCGATCCGGCGTTCGCTTGTTCCCATGCGGGGGAGTGCGGTGGGCTTCGGGGCACTTCGGCTGTCGGACAAGGTGCCCGGGCGCGGCGCCGACCCGGAGGGTCCGCCCTCGGTCCGGTTCCGGGGTGCGCGGCCCACCGGCGCCGCCCCGGTGGAAGACTGGCCGTACGCGCCCGACCGGGTGCGGTGCGGGCACGTCGGACCACGGACGCGGGGAGACGCAGATGGCTGACAGACAACAGGGCCGGGAGGGCGCTCCGGGCCGGCCCCAGCGCCGGCCGGTCGTCGCGCTGTACGAGCGGATGGTGGAGGCCATCCGGGGCGGCGCCTACCCGCCGGGATCCACCCTGCCGACCGAGCCCCGGCTGGCCGCCGAGTTGGGGGTGAGCCGGCCGGCGCTGCGGGAGGCGTTGATCCTGCTCCAGGAAGACGGTGTGATCACCGTGCGGCGCGGGGTGGGGCGCACCGTCAACCACCACCTTCCGCCGCGCGGCTTCGAATTCCTCAAGCCGGTCGAGGCGCTGCTCGGCGAGGGGCGCCAGGTGGTGACGGCACCGCTGGCCCGCACCCGCGAGGAGCCGACGGACTTCTCCACCCAGCACCTGGTCCTGCCGGCCCACGGTGAAGTGCGCTTCTGGGAGAGCGTGATCGAGGTCGGTGGCCTCCCGGCCTGCCTGACCCAGGAGTGGGCCGCGGACGAGACGGTGGCGCAGCTGCTGCCGGACGCCGTGGCGGCGTTCGACGGGCCCGCCGCCCGGACCTCGTCGATGCTGGGCCTGCTCCTGGACGCCGGCCGCGGACTGCCGCTGACCGGCAGCAGCACCATCGTGGCGACCACCCTCGGCCGGCAGCGCGGCGCCCAGCTCGGGCGTTCCGCCGACACCCCCGGGGTGCTGGTCACCCAGGTCGTCCGGTTCGACCGCACGCCGCTGCTGGCGGCCAAGCACATGCTGCCGCCGGGCGCCCCGGCCCTGCCGGTGTGGCAGGCGCGCTGAGCGGCGCCCGAGGCCCGCACCCCAGCCGGCACCGGCGTGCGCCGGCCGGCTCCCGGCCGTCCGGCGCTGCGGTGGCGGCTCAGCACCGCCCTGTCCCCGGAGCCTGTCCGACAAGGTGAGGTCGCGTCCCGTGGCCTTCCGGAGCCTCGGCGTCACGGCCGGCTGCGGCGGACCGCGCCGGACCGGCCGGCGTCTCCGCCAGGAGCCGGCGGATCCCGCGGACCGCGGCGCGCCCCGCCCGGTTGGCGCCGATGGTGCTGGCGGACGGCCCGTAGCCGACGAGGTGCACCCGAGGGTCCCGCACCACCTGGGTCCCGGCCATCCGGATCCCGCCGCCCGCCTCCCGCAGCCGGAGCGGCGCGAGGTGGTCGACGGCGGCCCGGAACCCGGTCGCGTAGAGCAGCACGTCGGCCGCGACGGTCCGCCCGTCGTCCCAGGCCACGCCGTCCGGGGTGACCCGTGCGAAGAGCGGCAGCCGGTCCAGGACGCCGCTCTCCCGGGCCTGCCGGACGGCCTCGGTCATCGGCAGTCCGGTCACGCTCACCACACTGCGCGGCGGCAGCCCCTGCCGGACCCGCTCGGCCACCAGCGCGACCGCCGCCCGCCCCTCGTCCGCGCCGAACGGCCCGGAGCGGAACACCGGCGGCCGCCGGGTCACCCAGGTCGTCGCCGCCGCGACCGGCGCGATCTCGGTCAGCTGCTGGACGGCCGAGGTGCCGCCGCCGACCACCACCACCCGGGCGCCGCGGAACTCCGCCGGGCCGCGGTACTGAGCGCTGTGCAGCTGTCGCCCGCGGAAGTCCTGCTGGCCGGGGAAGCGCGGCCAGAACGGCCGGTCCCAGGTCCCGGTCGCGTTGATCACCGCCCGCGCCGCGTAGTCGCCCCGCGAGGTCTCCACCCGCAGCCGCCCGTCACCGCCGTCCCGGACCGCGGTGACGCTCACCGGCCGGTGCACCCGCAGCCCGAACCGCCGCTCGTAGGCGGCGAAGTAGCCGCCGATCACCTCCGCCGACGGTCGCGCCGGATCGGCGTCGGTCAGCGTCATGCCGGGCAGCGCGTGCATGCCGTGCACCTTGTCGTAGGTCAGCGTCGGCCACCGGAACTGCCAGGCACCGCCCGGACGTGGACTTCGTGGTGCTCGACCACTCCCCGCAGCCGGGCGGTAGCCTGGCATTTC
>LIQL01000052.1 GCA_001418405.1 Streptomyces diastatochromogenes
TACGCCCATCCGACGGTGCGCCCAGGTGGGCCGCGAGCCCGCGCACCGTCGGATGGGCGTAGACGTCGCGCAGGGCGGCGCCGGCGGCGAGGTCGCGGCTGCGCAGCAACGACACGACCTGCGCGGCGAGCAACGAGTGCCCGCCGAGGTCGTCGAAGAAGTCCGCCTCGGTGGACAGCGCCTCGGGGCCCATGCCGAAGACCTCGGCCCACACGTCCCGCACCCGCGCCTCCCACGCGCCCCGCGGCGGCGTCACCCGGCCGTCGACGCCCAGGCGCCGGCCGGTCGGTGCGGGCAGCCGCCGGCGGTCCACCTTGCCGCTCGGCAGGGCCGGCAGCTCCGTCAGGACGTCGAGGAACGGCGGCACCATGTAGGCGGGGAGCCGGTGCCGCAGCCGCTGGTGCAGCCGGGCGACCAGCGCGTCCCCGTCCGCCGTGCCGGCCTGCCCGGCGCCGCCAGGTGTGAGCACCACGTACGCGGACAACTCCCTCTCGTCGGCCCCGTCGTCGCGGGCCGGCGGCGCGACCAGCGCGGTGGCCGCCTCGGCCACCCCGGGGTCCTCCAGCAGGACGTTGTCGATCTCGCCGAGGTCGATCCGGTAGCCCCGCACCTTCACCTCGTCGTCGGCCCGCCCCAGGAACTCGATCTCCCCGTCGGCGGTGCGCCGGCCCAGGTCGCCGGTGCGGTAGAGCCGCCCGCCGTGCGGGGCCAGCGGGTGCGTGACGAAGCGCTCCGCGGTCAGTTCCGGGCGCCGCACGTAGCCGCGGGCGACGCCCGGGCCGCCCACGCAGATCTCGCCCACCGCCCCGTCCGGCACCGGTTCGCGCCGGTCGTCCAGGAGCACCGCGGTGTACGTGGGCACCGGCCGGCCGATCGTCACCGGGCGGCCCGGCCGGAGTTCGGCGACGGTGGCCGTGACGGTGGTCTCGGTCGGCCCGTAGGTGTTGAGCATCCGGCGGCCCGGCCGGCTCCACCGCTCGACCAGCCGGGCCGGGCAGGGCTCACCGCCCACCACGATGCTGCGCACCGCCGGCAGCTCCCAGTCCCGGGGGATGGTCGCCAGCAGCGTCGGCACGCAGTAGAAGAGCGTGATCCCGGACGCCTCCAGCACGCCGGCCAGTTCGGCGCCGAGCCGCGCCCCGGCCCCGACGGGACCCGCGACGAGGGTCGCGCCGACCGCCCAGGTGGGCCAGATCTCCTCGATCGAGAAGTCGAAGGAGAGGGTCATGCCCTGGTAGACGCGGTCGTCGGGGCGCACGTTGTAGACGCCGGGGATCACGTCGAGGAAGTTGCAGATGCTGGAGTGCGCGATGGCCACGCCCTTGGGGCGGCCGCTGGAGCCCGAGGTGTACATGATGTACGCCAGCGGGTCGTCGGGGTCGTCGGGGTCGTCGGCCTCCGGGCCCGGGTGCGCCGCCGGGCGGCCGGGCACCGGGTCCGCGGCGGGGGCCGGCGCCGGCTCCGGTCGGGTGTCGGGCGCGGCGGCCAACTCGGCGGCCAGCGCGTCGAGCCGCACCACGGGCGCCGGCCGTCCGGCCACCGACCCGGCCAGCTCCGTCACCGTCAGCACCGCGTCCACCCCGGCGTCCGCCGCGATGAACGCGACCCGGTCGGCGGGCGCCGCCGGGTCGATCGGGACGAACGCCGCGCCCGCCTTGCCCACCGCCAGCAGCGCCACGTACATGTCCACCGACCGCGGCACCAGGAGCGCGACCCGGGAGCCCGTCGCGATGCCCCGTCCGATGAGGTGGTGGGCGAGCCGGTTGGCCCGGGCGTCGAGGGCGGCGTAGGTCAGGACGTGCGGCCCGCACTCCAGGGCGGTCGCCGCGGGCATGCGGTCGCAGGTGGACTCGAAGAGGTCGGGTAGCCGCCTCCCGGTCCGCCTGGTCGTGCCCATGACTCCATCGCATCGCCGATCACCGGTGATCGCATGTCGGCCCCGGGGAACCCCGTTGACCTGGGCTTTCCCCGCGAAGTGCGGGCCGTCCCGGCGGCGGTCAGCGACGGTCCCGCCCGTCACCCGATCGTATGGCCGCGGACCCGCCGGGCCACCGTGCCGCCCCGCGGCGCTCCAGGCTGGGACGCGCCCCAGACCCGCCCGGGGACCGACCCGGCGCACGAAAGGCCCGGCCCGTCATGCCCCTGCCGCCGCCGCACTGCCCGACCCTCGACTGTCACGACACCCTGTGGAAGGACACCGCCACCACCGAGGTCCACTGGGACAACTGGCGCTGGTGGTGCCGGCGCTGCGACAAGAAGTGGTACCCGACCCGCGAGCAGATCGAGCAGTACCGGCACGGCGTCGGGGCGGGCCGCCTGGACCCCCGGGTGCCGGCCCGCCCCTGCTGACGCGGCCCGGCCGACGCGCCTACCGGGCCGGCCGACCGCTCCCGCCGACCGTCAGGCCGACTCCTGCGGCCACGGCACCTCGGTGGCCACCGGCGCGCCGTAGTCCACGCCGGGCACCGCGAAGCCGTAGAGGCGGTGCACCTCGCCGTGGAACCAGTCCAGGTCGGCGAGTTCGGCGATGTTCTCCGTCGTGGCGCGCTGCCACCGCTCGGCGACCGCGGCCTGCACCTGCGGCGTCAGCTCCCAGCGGTCCAGCCGGACCCGGCCCTCCTCGTCGAGGTCCAGCGGGCGGGCCCCGGTGA
Source organism: Streptomyces diastatochromogenes (assembly GCA_001418405.1). Lineage (GTDB taxonomy): Bacteria > Actinomycetota > Actinomycetes > Streptomycetales > Streptomycetaceae > Streptomyces > Streptomyces albulus_C. The sequence continues at coordinate 2,652 of LIQL01000052.1, forward strand.
GCTGGTCCCACAACTCGCTGAGCTGCGCGGTCGGCGACACCACCTGCTCGCCCAGGACGCCCCGCAGCAGCCCGACGTAGAGCGCGATGCCGGGGATGGCGGTGGACGACTGGGTGACCGCGGCACCGTTGACCGACGTCACCGCGCGCCCGCCGATCAGGTCGGACAGCCGCTTGTCCAGGGTGCGGGCGGTGCCCTCCAGGTGGGCCTTGGCGGCGCCGATGGTGCCCTTGCGGTAGATCGCCTCGGTCAGCGACGAGCCGATGTAGGACAGCGCCGCGGTGGAGAAGCCCTCGGCGAGCAGACCGCGGCCGGCCAGGTGGTCGATCCAGCGCTCCCAGTCGGCGCCGCCCATCACCGCCACGGTCTGGGCGATGTCCTCCTCGGTGGCCGGCGCGGTCTCCACCTCCTTGACCTCGGGCGCGCCCTCGCCGTCGAAGACCAGGGTCCTGGTGCGGGACGGCGCGCCGATCGGCTGGAGGACCGAGGCGTAGGTGGTGCCGGTCTCCGGGTCGGTGCGCCGCGGGGCGGCCACCGAGTAGATCAGGTGGTCCAGCTTCCCGCCGAACCGCTCCGCCACCAGGTCGGCGACCTGCTCCTTCAACGCGTCGGAGAACGCGTCCCCGTTGAGGAAGACCATGTCCCGCCCGGCCTCGCGGGCGAGTTCGGCGGTGGCCGCGGTGCGGTACCAGCCGGCGGTGGCGGTGCGCCGGGCACTGCCCGGCTTCTCGAAGCAGACGCCGATGCCGCGGATGCCGGCGCGCTTGAGGCCGGCGAGGGTGGCGGCCAGGCCGTAGCCGGCGGAGGAGCCGATGACGAGGGCCACCGGGCCGTCGGCCGGCGGCGGCGTGGTCGGGGCGGGCACGGCCTCCCACATGTCGGAGACCAGCTGTCGGCACCCGGCGGGGTGCGAGTCGAGGAAGAGGAACCCGCGGCTGCGGGGGCGGTCGATGACGCGGTCGGTCACGGTGCGGTCCTCGGGACGGTTCGAACAGGACACCGCCGATTGTCCCGATCTTCGGCCGGAGACGGCCCGCCGCCCCGCCCGGCGCGGCGGAACGGCATAGTAGGGCGCGGCCCCATCAGGGGCATGACAGTCAGCCCGCGACTGCCGTCAGGGGAGCACCGACCGGTGCCGGCGCCACCACCGTGCCGCGCCGTGCCGGGCGCGTCGTACGTACCAGGGGGGAACCACACCCATGCCGTCCACACCGGCCACGCCGTCCGCACCATCCGCATCCTCCGCACCGTCCGGTCCGGCCGGTCGCGCCCGCCGTCCGCGTCGCGGTCGCGTCGCGTTCGCCGCCGCGGCCGCCGCCGTCCTGCTCGCCGCCACCGTGACCGCCTGCGGGCCCGACGGCAACTCCGCCGCCACGGGCGGGGGTTCGGCGTCCGGCAACCAGAAGGCCGGCGGCCTGCCCGACGACGCCCCGACCAGCATCGACGACCTGAAGAAGTGGAAGGACGGCGGCTGGAAGGACTGGGGCAAGTGGGCCCGCGAGGCCCGGGACTTCGCCAACCCGATCATCAAGGACCACTGGAAGGCCGACCGGATGGCGCAGGCCCAGGCGGCCCCCGACGTCGGCGTCCAGGCCGGCGCGGCGGTCGGCGGGTCCGGAGCCACCGACCCCGAACCCCGGCCGGTCACCGCCCAGGAGGTCGGCCGCCCCTACCACCGGAACATGGCCCCGGTCGGGAAGATCTTCTTCGACAGCCCCAAGGGCCCGATGGTCTGCTCCGGCACCATCGTCGAGGACCCGGCGCACCCTGGGAAGTCCAACCTGGTGTGGACCGCGGGCCACTGCGTCCACTCCGGCCGGCAGGGCGGCTGGATGCGCAACATCGTCTTCGTCCCGTCGTACAACGACACCGGCGTGCCGATGAGCCAGGTCGGCACCACCCCCACCCAGGAGGTCACCCCCTACGGCCGCTTCTGGGCGGACTGGATCAGCACCTCCGGTGAGTGGCTCGACATGGGCAGCACCGAGTCCGGCAACGCCGGTTCCGCGTACGACTTCGCGGTGCTGCACGTTCGGCCGGAGAACGGTGGCGGCAAGTCCCTCCAGGAGACCGTCGGCGCGGCCGCGCAGGTGTGGTTCAACGCCCCGCACGCGGACGGCATCAGCTCGATCAAGGCGTTCGGCTACCCCGCCGCGCCGCCCTACGACGGCGCCCGCATGATGTCCTGCTACGACCGCCCCGGCCGCCTCACCATGCAGCAGGGCACGCCGGCCATGGACCGGATCGGCTGCACCATGACCGGCGGCACCTCCGGCGGCGGCTGGTTCGTCGGCCGCAACGGCAAGCTGACGCTGATCTCCAACACCTCGATCAGCTCCAACGCCCACACCTGGCTCGCCGGCCCCTACCTGGGCCCGGAGGCGCAACGCGTCTTCGACTCGGTGAGCCGCAAGTTCGCGGGGCAGTAGGCCGGATCGATCCCGGCCGTTCCTCGACGGGCCCCGGTCCCCGCCGCCTCGCGCGGTGCGGACCGGGGCCCGTCCGCGTCAGTTGCGGTCGTCGCCCTTCAGCGCGTCGGTGAACGCGCTCCAGGCGTCGGCGGGGAAGGCGAGGTGGGGTCCGGCAGGGTTCTTGCTGTCGCGTATGGCGTGGCCGCCGGTGGATATGGGGGCGACCTCCACGCAGTTGCCTTCCTGGGTCGAGTACGAGGACTTCCGAAACACGCCCGTGCTCTGGGGCATCATGCTGTCACTTCCTTGTGCTGCGGTCCGTTCTCAAGGAGTTCCCGGATGCGCCCGGCGCTTTCGTCCGGTGGTAGTGCTGCCGAGCGCAGCTGGTCGAAGACGTTGACGTAGTGCGCAAGGTCTTCGGGTCCTTCTACCACGTTGGTGTGCGCGGGGCCGTCCAGAGTTACTGCTTCCACGTTCGCCTCTGCCCCGAACGAGAAGCCCGAGAACGAACTCGACATGCCGGCGAGAAGACTTGCCGCCGCGGGGAGCAGTTGGATCGTGACGTTCTGCCGCTTGCCGACGTCCAGCAGGCGGGTCAACTGCCCTTCCCGCACGTGCGGTGCGGCGCGCAGGGCTGCCAGGGCCGGCTCCCAAATGATTGCCGTGAACCAGGCGCCGCCCTCCTCGATCCGCCGCTGCCGCTCCTGGCGGAGCTTCGCAAGCTCGACGACCTGCTGAGCCGGGATGTGCCGCGGGCCTATGGCGATGACCGCTTCGCTGTACTCGGGAGTCTGCAACAGGCCCGGGACGAGGATCGGTTCCCAGGAGCGGATGTGCGTGGCCTCGTTTTCGAGGGCGATGTGGTCCATGTAGCTGGATCGCACCGTCGCTTGGTAATCGATCCACCAACCGCGCTCGTTGCTCTTCCGCGCCCATTCGAGGAGCCTGGTCCGCTCGTCCGCATCCTCCACGCCGTAGAGGTCGAGAAGCGTGCGGACCTCAAGTCCCGACGCGGACGTGTGCCCACTCTCCATACGGCTGATCTTGGAAACGGACTTCGTGATCGCCTCGGCGGCATCGGGTTGATCCAGTCCGGCGGTCTCGCGATACCGCCTCAGCGCCGTGCCCAGCCTGCGGCTGCGCACTGTCGGCCTCCCACCTGCGGGCATGAGCCCTCCTTTCAACGAGCGCTTCGTTGCGCCCCGTTGAGTCGTGACGGAATCAGTCTGCGCGCTCACGCACAGCAATGGCAACCTTGCATGGCCAAAGCTTGCAAACTTGCGAACGTGCGCCCTAGCGTGAGGTTCCGTCACTCGGCGCATGTGCATCGACGCACTGCGTAGTGACTTCGCTCCGTCATGCGCACCAAGGGGATAGCCATGTCCGCACGCGCCCGGTTCGTAGCAACTCCGCCCGCCGCGACCGCAGTCGCCTACCGGTTTCCGTCCGACGCGCGCAGTGTCGGATGGGCCCGCAGAGAGCTCCGGCGGCAACTGCGCGCATGGCGCGTCGGGGGTGAACTCGCCGAATCCGCAGCGCTGTTGACGTCCGAACTCGTCACCAACGCCGTGCGGGCGCACGCCGGCCTGGTCGCGCCGGTGCCGGCGATCGGGGTCCGGTTCGTGCTGGCGGGCGACCGGCTGCGGCTGGAGGTGCACGACGTCGGCGGCGGGGAGCCCGTGGTCAAGGAGTCGACGGGGGTCGAGGAGGAGGAAACGGAATGTGGTCGTGGCTTGGTGCTCGTGGACGCCTTGGCAAGTGGCTGGGGGGCGGTCCCGGCCGGCACCGGAAAGGTGGTGTGGGCCGAACTCCCGCTGCCTGCAACGGAGATGCCGTGACCGTCGTGGGGGACGTCGCGGTCTACCGGGCGGAGCTGGTGGTCCACCGGCCGGACGCGCCGTCGATCGACCTCGGGGGCGTGGTGACGTACTCGCCGCGCCGGGCGGTGCGATGGGTGCGGACGCGGGCCGAGCAGGTCGCCCAACAGTTAGGGGTGCCCGCCGGGACGGGGGCGCTGGACTGGCTCGGCGACCAGGTCGCTTTCGGCCGGGCGGTGTACGGGTTGATGGCCGGAAATCCCGTCACCCTGACCGTCGTCGACGCCGAGGGGTGCGCGTACGCCCTCGTGGCCCGGCCCGGCGGCAGGACCGTCGGCGCCTACGGCACCGGCACTCCGCAGGGGCGGGAGGCGGCATGGCTGGCGGCGTGACGTGGACGGTTCGGCCGGGGATGCGGACGGGGCTGGCGGTCCCCGGGATCTGGTGCGAGCGGACGGTGTACCGCTCCGCGCACGCGGACGAGGTGGCGTCCTGGACGGCCCTCGCGGTCGGCGCCCCGCTGCGGGCCGTGCGGGAGATCGCCGCGGACGCCCGGCGGCTGGCCGCCGGGCTGTCCGGGCGGGCGCGCGAACGGGCCCTGCGCGAGGTGGACGGCGACGGATGCCTTGGGGCGGTGTCCGCACTGCACCGCGGGGAGCCCTGCGGGCTGGCGCTGAACTGCGCGGGCACGTGGGTGGAGTGGTCGGCCCACCCGGTGCTCTTCCTGCCGGTCGTCAGCCGGACCGGACCGCGGTGCCGCCGCGCGGTCGATGAGGGCGGGGGCTTCGGCGCCGCCGCACTGCGGTGATCACGCGGCGCGGGGCGGGCGCGGGCCGCGGCCGCCCCGAAAATCGATCACGGATACTGGCAGGGCAAGGCTTCCCCGCAGCAGAGGACACACCCCATGAAGCTCAGCCGCCCGGTCTCCTGGTTCCTCCTCGCCTTCGGCGCCTGGTCATGGGTGGTGTGGACCACCTTCGTCAAAAACCTGGTCAAGGACGCCAGCGGGCTGGCCTTCGACCACGGCAACCCCACCGCGTACTTCTGGATCCACCTCACCCTCGCCATCGTGTCCTTCCTCCTGGGCACCGCGATCGGCGTCCTCGGCTTCCGCGGCCTGCGCGCCCTGCGCCGCGAGGCACCCCGGACCGCGGCGGCAGAGGGCTGACGGGCGAACCCCTGGGCCGTTCCGAGACCTGAAGGACGGCGCCTTCCTCGCCGAGCCCCTTGCGCCTCCACCCCGCGTCTCCACCCCCGCACACCCCGCCGCGACGTGATCCACGTCCCGGACGGGCCGGTTTGGGATCCCGAGCGGGCCTGTCGTCGTCTTCGCACCTGTGGACCAGCTCTTTCGCCTAGTCCGGACGTCGTGATGGCCAGTGGTTTGTGGAAGGTGAAGCAGATGCACCAGGTCCCTCCGAGGGGGAGCGGGAAGCAGGACGCGGGACGGGGGAGTTCCGGGGGGTCCGGTCGGGACGGCGGCAGCGGCTCCATCCGGCCGTTCGGAGGGCCACTCTTCCGTGGGGCGCGTTCCGGGAGGCGGTCGCGGCCGGGTACGTTCACGGACGTGCCGACGACCTTCTGTGCCCCCGCGTCCCCCTCCGCCGTACGAGCCGTTCGTACCGTCGCCGCGTTGGCGTCCTCCGTACTGCTGGTGTCGCCGCTGTTCGCGGGCTCAGCGCAGGCCGCCCCCGTGGACGGCGGACAGCCCCCGAAGGCGCCCGTGCCGCCCGCGAAGATGTCGCAGGTCGGCGGGGAACGGCTGGGCCAGGCGGGCGTGCAGGTGCAGCCGAGAGGGGGCGCGCCCGCGCTGCCGGACGCCAAGGAGCTGACCGCCCGCTCGTGGATCGTCTCGGACGCCGACTCCGGTGAGGTGCTGGCGGCGAAGAACCCGCACTGGCAGCTGGCGCCGGCCAGCACGCTGAAGATGCTGTTCGCCGACACCGTGATGCCGAAGTTCCCCAAGACCCGCACCTACAAGGTCAAGCCGACCGACCTGGCGGGCATGGGCGCCGGCAGCAGCCTCGTCGGGATAAAGGAGAACCTCACCTACACCGTCCACGACCTGTGGCTGGGGGTCTTCCTGCGGTCCGGGAACGACGCGGTGCACACCCTCTCCGCGATGAACGGCGGCACCGACACCACCGTCAAGGAGATGCAGAAGCGCGCGGTGGAACTCAACGCCACCGACACGCACGTGATCACGCCGGACGGCTACGACGCACCGGGGCAGGTGTCCAGCGCCTACGACCTGAGCCTGTTCGCCCGGGCCGGGCTCAAGAACGCGGACTTCCGGGAGTACTGCTCAACGGCCAGCGCGCAGTTCCCGGGCGACATGGGCAAGGACGGCAAGCGCGCCACCTTCGGCATCCAGAACACCAACCGGCTGCTCAGCGGCGACTACGACATCAAGCCGTACCCGGGCATCGGGGGCGTGAAGAACGGCTCCACGACCAACGCCGGGTCCACGTTCACCGGCGTCGCCCAGCACGGCGACCGCAAGCTGCTCGTCACCGTGATGAACCCGGAGAAGAAGGAGCACAACGAGGCGTACCGCGAGGCCGCCAAGCTCTTCGACTGGGGCTTCGCCGCGGACGGCAAGGTGGAACCGGTCGGCCGGCTGGTCGAGGCGAAGGGCGCGGAGAAGGAGTCCGGCAAGGACGCGGCGGGCGGCGACCCGCAGGCCCAGGCCGCGCTGGACTCCGCCGGCTTCGGCGGACCGTGGGCGGCCGCGGGCATCGGCGGCGCCGTCGTGGTGCTGCTGGGCGGGCTGGCGTGGCTGGTCCGCCGACGGCGGCCGGCGGCGGACGGCGGCGGCGGGCGTCGACGCCGGAAGTGACCGCCGCCGGGACCGGACCCGTCGCACCGCCGACGGGTCCGGCCCCGGTCCGGCCGCCCTGCCCGGGGACGGGCCCCACCGGTGGTGCGGCCGCTACGCCGCGGTGGCGGGATCCTCCGGTTCGGCCGCTCGGGCGGCCGGCCGGTAGGTGGCCGTCCAGGCCGCGCAGAAGACCAGCAGCTTCGCGGTGAAGTTGATCCACAGCAGCAGCGCGATCGGGGTGCCGAACGCGCCGTACATGCTGCGCGCGGCGACGCCCCGCAGATAGCCGCTGAGCAGCAGCTTCAGCAGTTCGAAGCCGATCGCGCCGATCAGCGAGGCGGTGATCAGGGCGCGCCGCGGCGGTCGGGCGCCGGCCAGCTTCGTCAGGACGTAGGCGAGCATCACGAAGTCGGCGAGCACCGCGATGCAGAATCCCGCGGCGGTCAGCAGCAGGCTGGCCGCGCCGCCCTTGGGCAGCCCGATCGCGTCCGCCGCCCGGTCGACCGCGGCCGACGCGAACGTCGAGCAGCCCACCGAGACCAGGGCGACCGCGCCGAGACCGAGCAGCAGAGCGCCGTCGCGGAGCTTGCCGACGAAGAAGTTGGTCTCCTCGTCGGGCAGCTCCCAGACGGCCCGCAGGCAGTCGCGCAGGGACTGCACCCAGCCGATGCCGGTGAGCAGCAGCAGGGCGCCGGCGATCAGGCCGACCGTGCCGGCGTTGTTGACCAGCGCCGCGAGGTCGAGCTGGCCGGAGATGCCGGGGACCTGCTCGGCGAGCTTGGTCTGGAGGGTGTGCAGTTGGGCGTCGCCGATGGTGGCCGCGACGATCGCGGCGGCGACGGTCAGCAGGGGGAACAGCGCGACGAAGCTGGTGAAGGTGATGGCGGCGGCCAGCCGGGTCCAGTGCACCCGCAGCATCCGCTCGTAGCTGCGCCACGGGTGGGAGTCGAGGACCCAGCGGACGGCGGGGGCGAGCCGGGGGCCGACGACCGGCAGCCCGGTGACCCACCCCAGGGGGCCGGCCTCCGCGTCGGTGTCCTTGACCTTGGCGGGGTCCTCGGCCGGGCCCTCGGCCTGGTTCCCGTCCCGGCCGTCGTGGGAACTCCCGTTGCCGCCGCCGTGGTTGTCGTGCGCGTCCGCGTCGTCCCCGTCGCCCCGCATGCCCCGTCCGCCCGTCATCCCCGTACCGCCCCTCCGTGCCGGCTGCTCCGGTTGATCCGGAACACTAGCTTCCGGCTACCCCGGACGGCGGGAAGCACCCGACGCACCGGGCAGGAGCGTGACGGCGTGCGGCTCAGCCGGGCGCGGGGCCTCAGTAGGACGCGGCCGGCGGCCGGGAGAGCTCGGCGGCCTCGGCGGCCTGCCGGGGCAGCGTCACCGCCGCGCTCCCGGGCCCGAACGGGTACTCCCGCTCCAGCCGCCACACCTCGTCGTCGCCCTTCTCGTAGAGCGCGAAGCCGCCGACCGTCCAGGCGGCCGAGAAGCCCGCCAGCTCCGTCTCGGCGCGGTCCATGGCCGCCTCGTCGATGCCGTGCGCGACGGTCACGTGCGGGTGGTACGGGAACTGCAGCTCCCGCGCGCACGGCCCGGACGCGGCCCGGACCCGCTCCTGGAGGGCGGTGCAGCCGCGGGCGCCCTCGACGACCTTGACGAAGACCACCGGCGACAGCGGCCGGAAGGTGTCGGTGCCGTCCAGCCGCAGCGCGAACGGCCGACAGCCCGCGGCGACCTCCGCCAGGTGCTGCTCGATGGCGGGCAGCGCCGCGGCGTCCACCTCGGTCGGCGGGAGGAGGGTGATGTGGGTGGGGATGCCGCGGGCCGCCGGGTCCCCGAAGCCCTCGCGCCTCCGCTGGAGGAAGCTGCCGTGCGGCTCCGGGACCGCGAGCGAAACGCCGAGCGTTACGGTCCCCACTGCGTTCTCCCTCCAGACGTGTGCGTGCGCGCCGCGGGGGCGCGCACCCTTCCCAGTGTGCCGGGCCGCGCCCGCGAGGGCACGCCCGGATTTCCGCGGACGGTCAGCGCTTGGCCGGCAGGAACCCGATCCGGTCGTAGGTGGCGGCCAGCGTCTCCGCCGCCACCGCCCGGGCCTTCTCGGCGCCCTTGGCCAGGATCGTGTCCAGCGTCTCGGGGTCGTCGAGGTATTCCTGCGTACGGGTCCTGAACGGTGTGACGAAGTCGACCATCACCCCGGCCAGGTCCGTCTTGAGCGCGCCGTACATCTTGCCCTCGTAGGAGCGCTCCAGCGACGGGACGTCCTCGCCGGTCAGGGTGGACAGGATGGTGAGGAGGTTGCTGACGCCGGGCTTGGCCTCGCGGTCGAAGCGGATCACCGTGTCGGTGTCCGTCACGGCGCTCTTGATCTTCTTCGCGGTGGCCTTGGGCTCGTCGAGGAGGTCGATGATGCCCTTGGGCGACGACGCCGACTTGCTCATCTTGATCGACGGGTCCTGAAGATCGAAGATCTTCGCCGTCTCCTTCACGATGTACGGGTTCGGGATCGTGAAGGTGTCGCCGTAGCGGGTGTTGAAGCGGTCCGCGAGGTCGCGGGTCAGCTCCAGGTGCTGGCGCTGGTCCTCGCCGACGGGGACCTGGTCGGCCTGGTAGAGCAGGATGTCGGCGACCATCAGGACGGGGTAGGTGAACAGGCCGACCGTCGTCCGGTCCGAGCCCTGCTTGGCGGACTTGTCCTTGAACTGCGTCATCCGGGACGCCTCGCCGAAGCCGGTGACGCAGTTCATCACCCAGGCGAGCTGGGCGTGCTCGGGCACGTGGCTCTGCACGAAGAGGGTGCACCGCTCCGGGTCGAGACCGGCGGCCAGCAGCTGGGCGACGGCGACCCGGGTGTTGCGGCGCAGCTCGGCGGGGTCCTGCGGGACGGTGATCGCATGCAGGTCGACCACCATGTAGAAGGCGTCGTGGGACTCCTGCAGCGCCACCCACTGGCGCACCGCACCGAGGTAGTTGCCGAGGTGGAAGGAGCCGGCGGTGGGCTGGATGCCGGAGAGCACACGGGGACGCTGCATGGCGGAGCCATTCCCCTCGGGGCGATGGTGGGCGACGGGCGGGCGTTCGAGAGCCATGGCAGTCATTCTCTCAGGTCCGCGGGGGGCCCAGGCGTGGAGCCCCACGGCCCCGGGCGGCGGGGCCG
>LIQL01000520.1 GCA_001418405.1 Streptomyces diastatochromogenes
CGCGGTGGCCGGGGCCGCCGCGGTCCGACGGCGGCGTCCGCGGACCGCTCCCCCGACCTGCCCGGCCCACTCCACCCCCCTTCCCAAATAGTGCGTTTCGCCCGGGTTTGTAAAACTGCCTTTCAGGGGGCGGCCGCCTCAGCCGTCCCCTGGCCCCCGGCGAAAAGGCCCGCCCATGAAGCTCTCCGTCGTCGTTCCCTGCTACAACGAAGAAGCCGTGATAGGCCGCTTCGACGCACAGTTGCGCACGGTGCTGGACGGCCTCGCGGTCGCCTACGAGCTGTGCTACGTGGACGACGGCAGCCTCGACGGGACCCTGCCCCGACTGCGCGCCCTGGCCCAGCAGCACCCCGGCACCACCCGCTACCTCTCCTTCAGCCGCAACTTCGGCAAGGAGCCGGCGATGCTGGCCGGGCTCAAGGCGGCCACCGGCGACGCCGTGATCCTCATGGACGCCGACCTCCAGCACCCGCCGGAGCTGGTCGAGAAGATGCTCGACCTCTACCAGCTCGGCCACGACCAGGTCATCGCCCGGCGCAGCCGCGACGGCGACCGGCGGCTGCGCACCGTGCTCAGCCGCCTGTACTACCGCGCCGTCAACACCTGGATCGACGTCGAACTGATCGACGGCGCCGGCGACTTCCGCCTGCTGTCCCGCAAGGCGGTGGACGCACTGCTCGCGCTGCCCGAGTACAACCGCTTCTCCAAGGGGCTGTTCTCCTGGATCGGCTTCGACACCGTCAGCTTCGACTACCGCAACGCGGCCCGGGAGGCCGGCGAGACCAAGTGGCGCTTCGGCGCGCTCGTCAACTACGGCATCGACGGGATGATCTCGTTCAACTGCCGTCCGCTGCGCGCCGCCATCTACACCGGGCTGAGCCTGGCGTCGCTCGCCGCCCTCTACGCCCTGTGGGTGGTCGGCGCGGCGGTCGTCGGCGGGGTCACCGCGCCCGGCTACGTCACGCTGGTCGCCATCGTCGTGGGGCTGGGCGGCCTGCAGATGGTGATGCTGGGGCTGATCGGCGAGTACATCGGGCGGATCTACTACGAGACCAAACGGCGGCCGCACTTCCTGGTCAAGGAGAGCGACGGCGCCGCCCCGGCCCCGGTGCGCGCGCCCGCCTCCTCCGGGACCACCGCCGTCGGCCAGCGGCCCCGCTGATGCCCGGGCCGCTCGCGGCGCTCCCCTGGGGGCAGGTGGCCCGGTTCACCCTGGTCGGCGGCGTCAACACCGCCACGTTCTATGCCTGTTACCTGCCGCTGCACCGCCTGCTGCCGTACTTCGCCGCCTACACCGCGGGCTTCGTCCTCAGCCTCGTCGGGTCGTTCTTCCTCAACACCTACTTCACCTACCGCACCCGCCCCACCTGGAAGAAGTTCCTGCTCTTCCCGCTGACCCAGGTCACCAACTACGCGGTGCAGAGCGCCGGTCTGGTGGCGCTGGTGAGCTGGTGGGGGATGAACAGCGTGGCCGCGCCGCTGGCCGCGGCGCTGCTGGCGCTGCCGGTCACCTTCGTCGTCTCCCGGCGGATCCTGCGGCCGCCGGCCCGCCGCGGCGACGGCCCCGACCAGGCCGACCAGCCCGATCGACCCGATCAGACCGAGCCGCCGGTGCGCTCCGGCCGGCCGGCCTGAGCCCGCCAGGCCAAAAACGGCGCGGTCTGTCCGGCCTTCGCCTGCCGGGCCGCGTACAGCCGGCCGTCGTTGCCGAGGGCGACGAGCACCGCCCGGCCGGCCGCGTCGGGCACCACGCCGGCCGCCGCCGAGTGCGCCAACCGGCACCGCTGCCAGGGCTTGGGGGCGGCCTGCGCCATCGCCACCCGGACGTCGCCGGCGTCGTCCCGGGCGGCCAGCACCATCCGGTCGCCGCTGCCGGTCGGCGCCAGCGCCACCCGCCCGTAGCCGCCGGCGCGTTCGCACTGCGCGGCGACCCGCCAGCTGCCGATCGCCTTCTGCCGCTCGGCGATCAGCACCCGCGCGGTCTCCGACTGCCGGTAGGCGATCCGCACCACGCCGCCGGCCAGGGGCGCGATGCTGACCGGCCCGCCCGGCTCCGGCAGCCCGGTGGCGGCACCCGGCCGGGGCGTCTGGCCGGGCTGCTTGGACACCCAGTGCTGCACCGTGCGGACGCTGGGCGCGACCAGGTGGACGAGCCCCTCGGAGTCCACGCAGGCGTCGATCCCGTCGACGATCTGCGGGGACGCCCTGAGGGTGCCGACGCCGGCCGGCCCCTCCAACACGCCCCAGGGCGACCACTGCCCGCCGTGCGGCCCGCTGCGGTGGCCGATCCCGCCGTCCCAGGTCCGCACGAAGACGTGCACCGTGCCGTCCGGGGCGGCCACCGCGGCCGGGAAGCCGATCTCCAGCGACCGGACCGGGTCCCGCTCCGGGGACCCCAGAGACTCCCACTCCCCGAAGGCGGGCACCCCGTCGCGGCCGGGTCCGGTCTGGCGCGCGGTGACCACCTCGCGGTGGTGGTCGACGCCGGGCCCGGGCAGCACGGTCCGGGACCCGAACAGCTGGAGGGTGCCGTCCGGGTGACGCACCGCGTGCAGCTGCCCCTGGAGCAGCTGCCCGCCGAGCCCGGTCGGTGCGCCGAACCGCCCGCTGCCCACGCCGGTCTCCGCCCAGCCGTACGCGGCCCCGCCCAGCACCGCGAACGCGGTCAGCCGGCCGTCCGCGGCCGGCCGCACCCAGGCGTTGGAGCCGGGCGCGCGCAGCCGGGTGCTGCGGGTCCAGTTGCGCGGGCTGCCGTTGAGGGCGGAGCCGCCGACCTTGCGGTCGCCGCAGCCCGCCGGGTCGGCGCAGGGGCGGTGGTCGGCCCAGCCGTAGACGTTCAGCGTCCCGGCCTTGCGGCGGGCGGTGGACAGGTCGAGGTCGTTGGGGAGCACGCCGAGCTCGTAGCCGAGGTAGTTCTCCACGATGGCCGGGGCGGGACGGCCGTGCCCCCAGTAGCGGGCCAGCGCCGCCTGGGTGAAGTGGGCGGAGGCGGTGTGGTCCTGGTGGTCGAAGTAGCGCAGGCCGGCCAACCGGGGGTCGGGGGTGGCCAACGCTCGCTTGCCGGAGTGCACCGCGTTGGGGTCCAGGGTGCGCACGACGGTGGGCCGGACCCAGTCCAGGACCGCGGTCAGGGTGTCGGTGACCTGGTCGCGGGTGTAGCGGAACTGCCGTTGGACGGGGCTGCCCTCGGGGCGCAGTGTGGGGATCGAGTCGGCCACCCCGAGCCAGAGGCCGCGCAGGCTGGTGGCGCGCGGCTGGTAGACCGCGCGGGCCTCGACCAGCTCCAGGAAGACCAGCTGGTGCTGGGGGGCGGCGCGCAGCGTCTGGACCTCCACCTGGAAGCCGCGGAGCAGGGTGCGGGCCTCGGCGTCCCAGGCGCTCTCGCGGTCCCCGGTGGCCATCTGGGCGTGCGCGGCGAGCAGCCCGTTGACCCGGGCCCGGGCGAACGCCGGCCGGTTGGGGATCGTCCGGCGGTACAGCGCGCTGCCCCGGGGGGCGTTCCGGCCGTCGGACTCGCCGCCCGTCAGGCAGACCGTGACGGTGCGCGCACCGCTGCGGATGGCCTGCTCCAGACCCGGATTCATGAAGAACAGACCGTCGTCGGGGTGCGCGATGACGTGCAGGAACACCTGCTCGTCCGGTTCCTCGGCGGACTCCTGCTCGCGGGCCGGCGCGGCCGGGCGGGTGGTGTCGGGGGACAGCCAGGCCCACACGCCGGCCCCGGCCGTGGCCGCGAGGACGGCACCGCCGGTGGCCTGGAGCAGCCGGCGGCGCGACATCGACGGTCCTGGGGGTCCTGACCGGGGCACCTCCCCAGTATTTGCGGGCCCCGGCGATCCCGCGCGCCCGCAGGTCCGGCCCGGCCCGTTCCCCGCCCGGCCGGGCGCCCGCCCGGCCGCGGACGGCAACCCCGCCGGATGGCCGTTCGGGTGAAGGCGCGTCAGCCAGCCGGCGCCGGCGGACTGCCGGCGGGACGGGCGGAGTTGACGGATCGGGCCGTCCCCCGGACGGGTGCACGGATAGCATCCCCCGGTAGATCTCTACCGGGGGGTGGCTCCACATCAGCACACACGACGACGTCTTCACGCCCCTGCGGCCCGACGATCCGCGGGAGGTGGCCGGCTACCGGCTGTTGGCGCGGCTCGGCGAGGGCGGCATGGGCTCGGTGTACCTCACCCGCACCCGCGGCAACCAGCCCGCCGCGCTGAAGGTCATCCGCCGGGAGTTCGGCCGGGACCCGGACTTCCGCAACCGCTTCGAGCAGGAGGTCCGGGCCGCCCGGCGGGTGCAGGGCTACCACGTCGTGCCGGTCCTCGACCACGACACCAGCGGCGAACTGCCCTGGCTGGCAACGGCGTTCGTGCCCGGACTGCCGCTCGACGAGGCGCTGCGGGACGGCCCGCTGCCGCTGCCGGCGGTCTTCCAGCTGGTCGGGGCGGTGGCCGGCGCGCTGGGTTCGGTGCACGCCGCCGGGGTCGTCCACCGCGACCTCAAGCCCAGCAACGTCCTGCTCGGCCCGCAGGGCCCGTACGTCATCGACTTCGGGATCGCC
>LIQL01000521.1 GCA_001418405.1 Streptomyces diastatochromogenes
GGGGCGGACCGGGCTGGCGGTGTCGACCTCGGCAGGGGCATGACCGGCAGCGTAGGCGGCGGGGGCGGTGCGGGGCCGCAGCCCGCCGGTCGGGTGCCGCGGTGGTCCGGCGGTCCGGTGGCGGCGGGCGGGCAAAAAAAAATCGAGCCCGGTCGTGATGACCGGGCCCGGGGTGGTGCAAGAGCGGAGGCGGAGGGATTTGAACCCTCGATGGGTGTTAAAACCCAAACCGCATTAGCAGTGCGGCGCCATAGACCGGACTAGGCGACGCCTCCACACACCTGACGCGCGTGAGCGCGATGTGGCGTGACCAGATGATGACACAGCTCGGTGGCCTGTCACCAATCGCCCCCTACGGTACTCGGCCCGCGGGCCACCCGGCAAAGACGTTCCTGCGGCGCAACGTCACGGCCGGCGGCGCGTTAACCGAGTCGGGGCGGCACCGACGCACGCGTGTCGTGCGCCCCCGGCGCGTACCGACCGCGTACCGCCGACCGTCCCGTACGGGCCGGTCCCGCCGCCTCGCGGGCCGCCCCGCACTCGCCCGTCAGGAGCCCGTGATGTCCCCTCGCCGGATCCCGTCCCCGTTCCGCGCCCGGTCGCTGCCGAGGTTCGCCGCGGCGCTCGCGGCCGCCGCGTGCGCGGTGCCGGCGCTCGTGCTGGCGCCGGCCGCCTCCGCGGCGCCGATTCCGCTGCCGTACCACCACGACGTGCTGCCGCTGCTGGGGCACGGCGGTCCCGGCGCCGCGGGGTCCGGTGACCGGCCGGGCGGGCGGCGCGCGGACCACCTCACGATCACCGTGACCCGTTCCGGTGCGGAGCGCACGGACGGCAGGTTCGAGCTGTACTGCCATCCGCGCGGCGGCAACCACTTCGACGCCCGGCGCGCCTGCGACCGGCTGGACCGGATGACGCGGTGGGGCAAGGACGCGTTCGCCCCCGTGCCGCAGGGGGCGCAGTGCACGATGATGTACGGCGGTCCGGCGCGGGCGCACGTCGCCGGGACCTGGGCGGGGCGCCCGGTGAACGCCGACTTCAAGCGCACCAACGGGTGTGAGATCGAACGCTGGAGCCGCTTCCAGCCGATGCTCCCGTCGACCGTTTCCTGACCCGGTTCGTGCCGGAGTAGCGCGTCAGATCCGGACGAGGGGCACATGTCGGGCGTGCGGGGAGTCGCGTCGGGGCGCGGCATAAGCGGGTCGTCATCCGCCTCCGCGTCCCCGGCATGTGCCCGTAGACTCCATCCCAGCGATCCGCCATGGTGGATCGGCAAGATGCGGTAACAGGGAGGAAGCGTCGCGTGAGCAGCAGGCCATCCCGAGGCGCTGCTCGCCTCGCAGCCATACTGGACGCCCTCCCGGACGCGTTGCTGCTGGTCAACTGCAACGGCACGGTCGTCAACGCCAACACCATCGCGCTGGAGATGTTCGAGGCTCCGGGCACCGCCCTGGTCGGCCGGGGCCTCCTCGACCTGCTGCCCTCCTTCGACTCCAAGCGGATCCCCGGTTCCATGCGGCGCCGGGACGACGAGGTCGAGGGGCGGACGAAGCCGACGCGGATGGTCGCGCGCCGGACCGACGGCGGCGAGCTGCTGGTCGAGGTGACCAGCGCCAACCTGGAGGACGGCCGCACCCCGTACGAGTCCGCCTTCGAGGCGGCCTACGCCGACCACCGCAACGGCTACACGGGCAACGAACTGCTGATGCTCGTGGTGCGGGACCTGACCGGGACGCTGGACACCGAGACCGAGCTGGCGCGCCAGCAGCGGCAGACCGAGATGATCCTGCGGGCCGCGGCGGAGGGCGTCGTCGGCGTCGACTCCGAGGGCCGGGTGGTCCTCGTCAACCCGTCCGCGGCGCAGATCCTCGGCTACCGGGCGAGCGAGCTGGGCGGCAAGGAGCTGCACCCGCTCGTCCACCACTCGCGAGCGGACGGCTCGAAGCTGCCGTTGGAGGACACCCCGCTCGCCGACACCCTCAAGTCCGGCCGCAAGCACCGGGTGCGCGGGCAGGTGTTGTGGGCCAAGGACGGCCGGGCGGTCGCCGTCGACCTGACGACGGCGCCGGTACGGGACGGCGACCAGTTGGTGGGCGCGGTGATGACGTTCACCGACCGCCGGCCCCTCGACGCGCTGGCGGCGCGGCACGCGCAACTGTTGGCCGTCCTGGGACAGTCGCTGCGCGGGCCGCTGACCGAGCTGAGCGGCGAGCTGGGCACCTTGGCCGCCGATCCGGCCGGGCAGTTGTGGCCCGAGGCGAACCAGATGCTGCACCACCTCGCGGCCGGGCACGCCCGGATGACGACGCTGGTCGACAACGTCCTCGGCTACCAGCGGTTGGACTCCGGCAAGGACAAGCTCAAGCGGACCAAGGTGTCGCTGGACCAGGTGGTCGCGGCCGGCGTGGAGGGCGCGATCGAGCTGATCGGGCCGGGCCGGGCGCAGTTCGCGGTGCACGCGCCGCCGATAGCGGCACTGGTGGACGCGGAGCGGTTGGCGATGGCGCTGTCGCACCTGATCGCGGATGTCGCCGGGGTGGACTCCACCGGGCGGCACGCGGTCGGTGACGGCGCCGGGCGGCCGGGCGGCCGTCCGGTACCCGGCGACTCGACGATCGTGGTGGCGGCGGCCAAGCGCGGCCAGGTCGTGCGCATCGAGGTGCGCGGGCCGTTCGGCGGCGGCGATCCGGTCCACGGGCCGATCGTCCGCGGGATCGTGCGGATGCACGACGGGTTGATCCAGACGCACCAGGTGCCGGGCGGATCCGGTGCGGGCGGCAGCGCGTTCGTGCTGGAACTGCCGGTGCTGATCGACGAACCGGAGCCGGCGGAGGACGAGGCGGCCGAGGGTGCCGCGGCGCCGGACGGCGGGGCCGACGGTGCCGAGCCCGCCGACGGGACGACCGACGGGGCGACCGACGGGGCGACCGCGGCCCCGGCCGGCCCGGGCACGGACGGCCGTGGGCAGACCGCGGCCGGGGCGCCGACCGCGGGTGCGGAAGGCGCGAACGGCACCGGCGGCGGGCAGCCGACCGGGCGTCGGCGGGCCCGGCGCCCGGGTGCGGAGCCCGGTGCCGGCGCCGACGGCACGCAGGGGGCGGGGCTGCCGACGGGCGCCGAGGCGGTGCCGCCGAGCGGTCGCCGTCGGGCGCGGCCGGCGACCGAGGGCTCGGCGCTGCCCGCGCTGCCGTCCGGGGCCGGTGACGGGGCCCCGGCCGGGCGGCCGGCAGCAGCCGGCCTGACCCCGGCGGCGGGCCCGGCGCTCGGGCCGGTGCCGCCGCAGGGACAGCCGCAGGGACAGCAACAGGGACAGCAGCAAGGACAGTCACGGGGGCAACAGCCGGCCCAGCAGGGGACGGCGCCGGGTCTGCTGCCGGCACTGGCGCAGGGGTCCGCCCCGGGTGCCGACGGCCGACGGACCCGCCGGGCGCTGGCCGAGGCGCCCGAGCGGGCCGGCGAGCCGGGGGCGCCCGGCGCCCCCGCTGGTGGCGCTCCGCGGCAGGCCGGCGGCCGGGCCGCCGCGCAGGCCCCGGCCCCGGCGCGCTCGCCGTTCGCCCTGCCGCCCGCCGCGGCGGACCGGGCACCGCAGCCGCCGACCGCACAGCCGGCGCTGCCCGCGGTCGCGGGCGGGGCGCCGGTGCCCGCCGAGGCCCCGGGGCCGGTGGCGGGCGGATCGCAGGAGGCCGGCGGTACGGGCCGGCCCCGGGCGCG
>LIQL01000522.1 GCA_001418405.1 Streptomyces diastatochromogenes
TCGTCCCCGCGGTCGACGCGCTGGCTCACCACCCGGGCCGTGAGCGCGCGTCGACCGCGGGGACGACGACGATCACGCGCGGGAACGCGCCACCCTGGTCGGTGCCCGGACGGGCGCCGTCGACGCGGTCCGGAAGGCCGCCGCCGGACACGGCACGGTGACCTCCGTGGAGTTGGCCGACGACCACGGCGCCACGCCGGTGTGGGAGGTCGAGACCGTCACCGGCGACGGCACGGAGCACGAACTGCTCGTCGACCCGCACACCGGCGCCCTGCGCACCGTCTCCCCGCGTGCCGCGAACGACGACCACGACGACCACGACGGCGGTGACGACTGAGCCGGCGGCACCGGTGGGCCGGGGTGCCGGAGGCGCCGGCCCGCCTGTGCCCTGGGCGACCCGGTGGGCGCGCCACCGGCCCGCGCCTACCGTGACAGGACCGCCGTGAGCGCCCGATGCAGGGCCTGGGCCGGATCGCCCGGCGCTTCGGCGGTCCGCCAGGCGACGACACCGTCCGGCCGGACCAGGCTGGCGCCCGACGGGCCGATTCCGTAGCGGGCGAGGAACGCGCCGGTCGGGTCGGTCAGTTGCTCGCCGATGACGTGGGGCCGGACGCTCGTGCCGAGGCGCGCCGCGACCTCGGCGGCGACGCCGGACCAGAAACCGCCCTCGGCACCCGACAGCAGCACGAAGTCACGGCCGAAGAGGTGCACCGTGGACGTCGTGCCGCCGTCGTGGTGCAACCACACGTGCGGCGCACGGAATCCCGGTCGGCCGCTCGGCCGGTACGGATCCTCGGAGTCGGCGGGGTCGTCGTCCTCGGTGAGCACCGCGGACGAGCGGTAGCGGAAGCCGAGTGTCACGGGCAGCGTGCCCTGTTGGTCGGTGGCCGGCTCGGGCTCGGTGCTCTCGCCGGCCGGTACGGTCCCGCGGCCGGCGAGCAGCTTCAGCGCCGCGGCGACGACCCGTTCGGCCATCGGGCGGCGCTCGGCGTCGTAGGAGTCGAGCAGCGCCGTCCCGGCCGACGAGTCGAGGACCGCGGCGAGCTTCCAGGACAGGTCGTACGCGTCGCCGATGGCGGTGTTGCCCCCCAATCCGCCGCTCGGCGGGGTTACTTTGGCGGCGTCCCCGGCCAGCAGCACCCGCCCCACCCGGAACCGGTCCGCCACGGAGGCCGCCATTTCCCACGGCTGCACGGCCTTGATCTCCGGTCGCAGGTCCGGCAACTCGGTGACCCGGCGGACCAGTTCGGTACAGCGCTCGGGGGTGAAGTCCGCCGGTGACGTCCCGTCGGCGGGGTCGTGGGCGATGCTGTAGAGGTGTCGGCCGGCGGCGTGGTCGAGGGTGAGGAAGATGCCGCTGGCCTCGTCGGCGTGGAGCACGTGCAGGGTTGGTTCCCGGTCGGCCAGGTCACCGAGGTCGGCGTCGAAGATGATGCTGGTGTTGTGGCCCAGGCTGCCCGGGCCGTGCCGGTCGACGCCGAGTGCGCCGCGCACGCCGCTGCGGTTGCCGTCGGCGGCCACGAGGTAGTCCGCGCGCACCCGGCTCGGTCGCTCGCCGGAGCGCCCGCGGGGCACCGCGGTCACGCCGTCGTCGTCCTGGTCGAAGGAGACCAGCTCGGTGTCGAAGCACAGCGTGGCACCGAGCTCCTCGGCGCGCCGACGCAGCAGCGGCTCCAGCGCGTCCTGGCCGGCCGTGCCCAACGCGGCCGGGGACAGTGCGTCGAGGTCCGCGGGGTCGGTCTCCGAGCGCTCTTCGTGCAGGGTCGGCCCGCGCAGACTGGCCGCGATCCTGACCCGGAACATGGGGCGGCCGGGCGTGTGCGTCGGGACGGCGTCGGCGATGCCGCCGAACCCGAGGAGCTCCATCGTGCGTTGGTTCTGCCCCACCGCCCGGGGGAACATCGAGGTCCCGGAGCGCCGCTCGACCAACAGCACGTCGACGCCGCGCCCCGCCAGGAACATCGCGCTGGCCAGGCCGGCCAGTCCGGCCCCCACGACCAATACGGACGTCCGCTCCGTCACGATCCTTCCCCCCCTTGCGCGAAGCCCGCTTCGGAGCGGGACGGATCCCTGTCAACTACCCTCCACTCTAGGGGTGTTGTCGAAGAATGCGCCGTCCGTGCGGGGGTCGGAAGGGGAGGGCGGGCGTCCGCCGGTCGGGGAAATGGTGCAGGCGAGCCGCCGTGCGCAGGCGGTGCGGTTCGGGGATCAGTGCACGGTGGATCGTGCGGCCGTCTCGGTGCGCGCGGCGACGGCCTCGCGCACCGTCTCCAGTGCCGCGGCCCGGTCCTGCTCGGTCAGGTGGGCCGGCCCGTAGGTGATCACGGGGTCGAGGACCTGGTAGCCGACGAACTCCAGCATGCCGCGGTGTATGTGGAACAGGAAGTCGTCCATCGCGCCGAGGGCGCCGCCGGGTTGGAAGGACTCGCTGGGGCCGCCGGTCGTGAACAGCAGCATCGCCCGCTTCCCGGCGAGCGCGGCGTCGCCGAAGAGTCCGTAGTCCCCGCCGAAGACCCCGCCCATCACGAAGACCCGGTCCACCCAGCCCTTGAGGATGGCGGGCAGCGAGAACCACCAGAGCGGGAACGACAGGATCAGCAGATCGGCGGCGAGCAGCCGATCGAGGTGGGCCCTGACGGTCGCGTCGAGCGTCCCGTCCTTGATCGCGCGCTGCTGCTCGGCCTGCGGCTTGAAGTGGCCTTCCACCGGCGCGAATTCCGCGCGGTCGAGGACCGGCGCCCACGCGTCGGAGTAGAGGTCGAGTACGTCGACCCGGTACCCGGCGTCGCGCAGGGTCTGGGCCGTGGTGGTCATCTGGGCGGTGCTGAACGAACGGGCCTCGGGGTGGGCGTGCACGATCAGGGCGGTGGGCGCAGCATCGAAGGTCGACATGACGTAATCATATCGACGTATCGCGATGCGTCAATCAGATATTGGTGTCGATCGCCCGTGCCACCTGGGTCAGCCGTTCCTCGTTGCGCCGGTAGTGGGTCCACTTGCCCACCCGGGTGGGCAGCACGAGCCCGGCCCGTTCGAGCGTGCTCATGTAACTGGAGACCGTTGACTGCGCGAGCCCCGACTTCGCCTGGATGTGGGTGACGCACACCCCGACCGACCGGCGGTCCGCGATCGGCTCGTACGCCACGAAGTTCTCTTCGGGGTCCTTCAACCACTGCATGATCTGCAAACGGGCGGGGTTGCCGAGGGCCTTGAACACCTCGATCAACTCGCCCGCCGCCGGTCCCGCCGTCGCACCCATGAGCCACCTCTCTCGCCAGGCATTCCGACACACCACGATATCTCGATGCCTGGGCGGGGCCGTGCCGGCGTGTCGGCCCCCTGCTCCCCGGGGAAGGTAGCCAGGACGGTCACGCGTACACGAGGAGGACGGTCATGACGTTGTCGACGGCGTTCACCGCGTCGTTCGGTGTCCGGCATCCGATCGCCCTGGCCCCGATGGGAGGGGCGGCCGGCGGTGCCCTGGCGGCGGCCGTTTCGCGCGGCGGGGGGCTCGGGATGCTGGGTGCCGGCGGTGGGGAGCCGGCGTGGCTGGCGCGCGAACTGCCGCTGGTGGCGGGCTGCGGGAAGCCGTGGGGCGTCGGGTTCCAGTCCTGGGCGATCGGCATCGCCGCGGTCGAGCAGGCGCTGGAGCACGACCCCACCGCGGTGATGTTCTCCTTCGGGGACCCCACCCCCTTCGTCGGGCGCGTCCGCGAAGCCGGTGCGGCGGTGATCGTCCAGGTGACCGACCTGGAGGAGACCCGGCAGGCGCTGGACCTGGGCGCCGACGTCATCGTGGCGCAGGGCACCGAGAGCGGCGGACACGGCGCCCGGCACGGCCGGTCGACGCTGCCCTTCGTGCCGGTCGTGGTGGACCTGGCGGCACCGGTGCCGGTGCTGGCCGCCGGTGGGATCGCGGACGGCCGGGGGGTGGCCGCCGCCCTGGTCCTGGGCGCCGCCGGAGCGCTCGTCGGCACCCGCTTCCAGGCGACGGCCGAGGCCCTTGTCGACGCCTCGACCGCCGAGGCGCTCGTCCGGGGAAGCGGACAGGACACCGAGCGCAACCGCATCCTCGACGTCGCCCGGAGCTCCCGATGGCCCGCCAAGTACACGGCGCGCACCCTGGGGCACCCCTACCTCGACCGGTGGCGGGGCCGGGAGGACGAACTCGTGGCGGACCCCGGCGCGACCCGCCGGGCCTACCGTGCCGACGTGGCGAGCGGCGAGGTGCCGCCCGCACCGGTCTGGGCGGGCGAGGCCGTCGACCTCGTCACCGACCGGCCGCCCGCGGCCGACCTCGTCGCCACCCTGGCAGCCGAGGCCGGCGACGCCCTGGCCCGGGCCGGACGGCACTGACGGGCGACGAGCCGCGCCCCGGCGCCCCCGGCTACCGGGGCGCGTCCGGGCCGGTTCGGAGCAGGCCCGCCTCATGGGCCAGCAGGGCGGCCTGCACGCGGTTCTCCACCCCGAGCCGCGTCAGGATGCGGTTGACCCGGCTCTTCACGGTGGCCTGGGACAGCCCCAGTTCCTCGCCGATCTGGAGGTTGGAACGGCCCCGGGCGAGCAGTACCAGGACCTCCAACTCGCGGGCGGTGAGGGCGCCGACGCGCCGCGCGGCGTCGCCGGGCGGCGGCGGGGCGCCGGGCAGCAGTCCGGCGGGCAGCGCGGTGAAGGCGCCGATCAGGCGTTGCGTGACGCTGGGCGCGAGCATCGCCTCGCCGCCGGCCACCACCCTGATGGCGTGCGCGAGTTGGTCCGGCGGACTGTTCTTGAGCAGGAAGCCGCCGGCCCCGGCACGCAGGGCCGCGTGCACGTACTCGTCCAGGTCGAAGGTGGTCAACACCAGGACGCGGGGCGGCGGGCCGGGGTGCGGCCACTCGGCGTGCAGCCGGCCGGTGGCCTCGACGCCGTTCGTGCCCGGCATCCGGACGTCCATCACCACCACGTCCGGGCGCAGGGCGACGGCGAGCGCGACCGCCTCCGCGCCGTCCACCGCGGTGCCGACGACCTCGAAGTCCGGGCGACGGCCGATCACCGCCCGCAGCGCGTCCCGGACCATCTCCTGGTCGTCGGCGAGGAGCACCCGGATCGTCATGCCGGCACCTCCAGCGGAAGGGCGGCGGACAGGCGCCAGCCGGCGCCGTCCGGGCACGGCCCGGCACGCACCGTGCCGCCGAACGCGCCGACCCGTTCGCGCACCCCCAACAGACCCCGGCCGGAACCGGGCGGCGGCCGGTGCCCGTCGCCCGCCGGCCCGTTCTCCACGGTCACCGTCACCGACGTCCCGTCGCGGTGCAGCGCCACCCGAACGTCCGTGCGTCCGGCGTGCTTGAGGACGTTGGTGAGGGCTTCTTGGACGATGCGGTAGACCGACACCTGGAGCGCGGGCGGCAGGTCGCCCAGGGCCCCGTCCACCGTCGAGGTCACCCGGCAGCCCGCCGCCTCCACCGCCGCGAAGAGCCGGTCGAGGTGGCGCAGGGACGGCTCCTGGGCCGGGCCGACCAGGCCGTCCTGCTCCGCGACCCGCTCCCCATCGGCCGTCAGCAGGCCCAGGATGCGCCGCATCTCGATCAGCGCGGTGTCGGCGGTCGTCGCGATCCGGGCCACGCCCCGCCGGCCGTCCGCCGGTGCCGTGGGGAGCACCTCCTCGGTGGCGCGGGCCTGGACGGCGATGGCGCTCACGTGGTGCGCGACCACGTCGTGCAGGTCGCGGGCGAT
>LIQL01000523.1 GCA_001418405.1 Streptomyces diastatochromogenes
CCGCACCCGCCGGGCGACCCGGTCGACGCGGGTCGCCCGGACGCCGCCGCACCACCTCACCCCGGCCGCCGGCGCGGGCAGCGCGATCACCTCGGGCGGGTAGCGGCCGGCGAGGACCTCGGCGAGCAGCACCCGGTTGTACGGCGGATGCGGCTCCTCGGCCAGGACGGTCACCGCCGGTGACCCGGGACCCGCGGTGCCGACCGCCGCGGCCAGCTGCTGGACGAGCCGGGCGGCGGCCATCCCGCCGCCGACCACCAGCACCCGCGTCGCCCCGGACCCCGGTGCGGGGTCCGGGTGCGGGATGCCCACGGCCGCACGGTCCGCGACCGCCGCGCCCGGCGGCGCGGGTTCCGTCCGCGCGGGTTCCGTCCGCGCGGTGTCCGACAGTGTCATGCCCGACAGCCTGCGACGCCACTGTTACCCGCCGGCATCGCCCGCGTTACCCCGGCGGAACACCGCCCTCAGCGGCGCGCCGACCGCACTGTGAGGAGATGTCGGCGGCATGTGCCAACCGCACCGGGGAGCGTCGTCGCACTACCGCGTCGCGCCGCTGACCTGGGCGGGACACAGTCGTCGCGGCTTCGCGTCGCCCCGCAGTCGCGCGTCCACGCACCCGCCGGGCAGCCCGTGGTACGCCTGCTCGCCGAAGTTGGCCGTGACCGTCAGCACGCCGTCGCCGAACACCGTCCGCTGCACGTTCCGGTCCGCCGTCATCCACCGGAACGACGTCATCCGCTCGGTCCCCGCGACCTTGTGCAACGGCGCGAAGTACTTCTGCAGCGCGGCGAGCTCCGCCCCGTTCTTCGTCAGCGACGGCCCGTCCAGCACGAAGTTCAACGGCGTGTTGTAGAGCATCGCCAGCAGCGCCCGGGTGGTCTTCTGCGCCGGCAGCTTGTCGTAGGACAGCTCCCACCGCTCGACGTTGACCAGCGACCCGTGCAGCGCCGTCTCGTACAGCGGCACCCGGTACTTCGGGTCGTACATCGCCGTCGCCAGGTCCGCCGGCAGCGTCACCGGCTGGAAGAAGTTCTTCGGGGCGTTCTGCGGGTACCAGCCGCCCCACGTCTCCTTGTCCCGCTCCAGCTTCCACAACCCGTCCGCCACCGGCGTCCCCGAGCCGTGGTCGAAGGCCAGCACGCCGTTGGCCCACGGCTGCGCCGACTCCGAGCCCAGCACGAAGTCCTGCGCCAACCGCCCCATCCGGGCCAGCCGGTTGGTCCGGTCGCCCGCCTTCGTCATCGGGTGGCCCGCGGTGTGGTCCCGGAACACCTCACCGGTCGCGTCCACGTCCAGGAAGTAGCTGTTCGCCCCGTTCGCGGTCATCTTCCGGGTCCGGTCCGCGAGGTAGTGGCGGGCCGGCTCGGCCTGCTCGAACGCCTGCGAGCTGAGGTAGCAGCCCCGCCCGCCGAACCCGGTCTCCGGGCTCCCGTCGGCCGCGCGGACGCAGAAGTCCGGGTACACCGTCCCCGGCCACGCGGAGGTGGGGCTGTCCGCCGACTTCGGGTCCTGCCCGTTGGCGAACGAGTCGTACGGCCCGACCAGGTACCCCGCCTGCTTCGCCGCCCGCACCGCCGCGGCGTCCATCGGGTCCGGCCCGGCGTCGTAGCCCAGCCACATCCGGTCCACGCCCAGCTTCCGCAGCCGTGCCACGCCCGCCGCGGTCCGCGCCTCGCCCCAGGCGTACGCGTGGAACGCCCCGAGCAGCTTCCCGTTCGCCGGATTCTTCGCGATCTTCTCCCGCAGGCTGCCCAACTGCCCGTGCTGCGCGAGGTAGGACCGGTAGTCGGCCGCCGGCGCCACGGGATCCCCGTCGGTCAACGCGAACGCGACCTCGTACTCCCGCGTCCCCTCCCCGGCGTCGAAGGCGTGCGCCGCGGTGGTCCGCAGCGCCCCGCCCCGCGACGCGAACGCGAGCGACGTCCCGAGGTCGGTCGGCGTCAGGTAGCTCACCCCGTGCCGGGCGGCCCCGTCGCCGCCCATCGCGTACCCCCACAGCGGCAGCGCCAGGTCCGCCCCCACGTCCACCGTGCTGCCGGCCAGCCCGCCCCGCTCCGAGTTCCAGAACGCGTCCCGCACCGGGAGGTCCAACCCCTCCCCGCGCGGCACCTGCACGGCCGACGCGGCCCGGTCCGTCCCGGTGACCGGCCAGCTCACCCGCTGGTCCCGGTCCGAGCGGATGCCGATCCGCAGGCGTCCCCGTTCGGTGCGCGCCGTCACCGACAGCCCCTTGGCCGGATACGTCCAACGCGCCCCGTCGGCGGTGCGGGTCACCGGCCCGGGCGCCCCGAGCCCGCCGCCGGCCGCCTCGGAGAGCACCAGCTGCGTCCCGTCGTCGGCCCGCGCGCGCACCGCGAGCGTGGTGGTGTCGACGGTGGCGGTCCCCCCGGCGACCGGTAGCGCCAGTCGTCCGTCCGCCAGCGTCCCGGCCTCGGCCCGTCCGCACCCGGTGACCCCGAACGCGCTCGCGGTCAGCGCCAACGACGCGGCGACCACCCGGGTGCGCGTCGTCGCACGACCCTTGGCCGTGCGCCCCTTCGATGTCCTGCTCTGCGCAGTCCTGCCCTGTGATGTCATGCCCATGTGAATAGTGGCGGGTCTTAAGAAGGTTCTAAGACCCGGGTTCACGAACCGGGGCGGACCGGACACCCGTCACAGCCGGACGCCGCCCGTGGCGTCGATCACCCGGCCGGTGACCCACCGCGCGTCGTGCGAGGCCAGGAACGCGACCACGTCGGCCACGTCGTCCGGCCGGCCGACCCGGCCCAACACGGCCTGCGCGGCGGCGTCCGCCTCGGCCACCGGATTGCCGCGCAGCCAACCGGCGTTGACGTCGGTGTCGATGATCCCCGGCGCCACCGCGTTGGCGGTGATGCCCCGGGGGCCCAGCGCCGCGGCCAGGTTGAGGGTGAAGTTGTCCAACGCCCCCTTGGTGGCGCCGTAGGCGATGGCCTCGGGCATGGCCAGCCGGCCGGCGCCGCTGGAGACGTTGACGATCCGCCCGCCGTCCCGCAGGCGGGACAGCCCCTGCTGGATCACGAAGAACGGTGCGGTGGAGTTGACCGCGAAGAGGTGCTCGACGTCGCCGCGCGTCATCTCACCGAACGGGCGCAGGGCGCCGTCCAGCGTCTTGTTGATCCCCGCGTTGTTGATCAGGATGTCCAGTCCGTCGGCGCGTGCGTCGAACGCGGCCCACAGCGCCTCGGCGTCACCCGGCTCCCCGAGGCCGGCGCGCAGCGTGAACGCCTCGCCGCCCGCCGCCTCGATCGCCGCGACCGTCTCCTTCGCCGCCGCCTCGTCGCTGGCGTAGTGCACGCCGACCCGGGCGCCGTCGCGCCCCAGCCGCTCCGAGATGGCCCGGCCGATCCCCCGGCCGCCGCCCGTCACCAGTGCCGTCCTGCCGCTCAGAGCACCCATCGTGACCCCTCCCCTTCTTCTGTGCGTCCGCGCGCTTTGTGCGCACGGACGTCCGGTCGTCCGCGCGAGCCTTTTCTGTAGTGCCCGCTACATAAAAACCGTAGCATGCGTTTCTTATCGACCGCTATAGAATTCACTCCATGGTGGCCAAGGAGACCAAGCAGCGCGGCCGACCCCGGTCGTTCGACCGGGACACGGCACTGGAGAAGGCGGTCCGCTCCTTCTGGGAGCACGGCTACGAATCCACGTCCATCTCGGACCTCACCCGCGAGATGGGCATCAGCGCCCCCAGCCTCTACGCCGCCTTCGGCGACAAGCGGGCGCTGTTCGACGAGGCGATCGCCGTCTACGGGCAGCTCTACGGCGGCTTCATCACCCACGCGCTCGCCGAGGAGCCCACCGCCCGCCGCGGCGTCGAGCGGGCCCTGCGCGAGGCCGCGGCCGAATACACCGTCCCGGACCGCCCCCGCGGGTGCATGGTCATCAGCGCCGCGCTGAACACCGCCCCCGCCTCCGCGGAGGTCGCCGACTCCCTGCGGCACAAGCGGCAGTCGAACCTCCGCGAGATCGAGCGCGCGATCCGGGCGGACGTCGCCACCGGCGAGCTCCCCGCCGACACGGACGCGTCGGCACTGGCCGCGTACGTGAGCGCGATCGTCGCCGGGATGTCGCAGTCCGCGCGCGACGGCACGGACCGCACGACCCTGGAAGCGGTCGCCGCCCTGGCGATGAACGCCTGGCCGAGCGCGGCGGAGGCGCGTGCGGAACGGCCGCACGCGGCAGGGCCGTCCGAGGAGGAGCGGGCCTGACGCCGGCCCCGAAAACACCCGCGGGCCGCGGCGCCGGGACAGGACCCTCAACCTGTCCGGCACCGCAGCCCGGAGCTGACATCGGCCGGCCCCGTAGTACGGGCGGGGCGCGCCCCCTGTGCGGTTGGGGACGCGGTCCCGTCCTGGGACCGGTCGATCGGAGGCCCGGGCGCAGTCAGGGCAGAGAGCGCCGTGGGCCTCGATCCGCCCTCCTGTGCGGGGAGGGCGGAGGCTTCAACGGTCCGGGGTTTCCCCCGGGGTGTCGCACCGCACATTCTGGACTAGACCATTCTGCCGTGTCCATGGCCGTGCAGGCACAACCCATACCGTACGCCGGTAGGCTCCCAGGTGTGCCCTCGATGAACGATCTCGTACGCCAGCACACCGCTCTGAGCGACTCCGACCTGGAGTGGCTACACCTGTTGGTCTCGGAGTGGCAGCTGCTCTCGGACCTCTCCTTCGCCGACCTCGTGCTGTGGGTGCCCACCCTCGACGGCACCCGCTACGTGTCGGTCGCCCAGATGCGGCCCAACACCGGACCGACCTCCTACCAGGACGACATGGTCGGCCACCTCGTGCCCCGGGGCCGCCGGCCGATGCTGGACTCCGCCCTGGACGAGGGCCGCATCGTGCGCGAGGGCGACCCGGAGTGGCGCGAGGAGGTGCCGGTGCGGGTCGAGTCGATCCCGGTCCGCCGCGAGGGCCGGGTCCTCGGAGTGATCGCCCGGAACACCAACCTGCTCACCGTGCGGACCCCCAGCCGGCTGGAGTTGACCTACCTCCAGAGCGCCTCCGACCTGGCCCAGATGATCGCTGCCGGAACGTTTCCCTTCCCCGGTCAGCAGGTCGACATGGACGCCTCGCCGCGCGCCGGCGACGGACTGATCCGGCTCGACGCCGACGGCGTCGTCCAGTACGCCAGCCCCAACGCGCTCTCCGCCTACCACCGGCTCGGCCTCGCCGCCGACCTCGTGGGCCACCACCTCGGCCAGGCCACCGCCGAACTGGCCCCGGCCCGCGGCCCGGTGGACGAAGCGCTGGTCAAACTGGCCAGCGGCTGGGCCCCGCGGGAATTCGAGGTCGAGGGCGACGAGGGCGTGATCCAATTGCGCGCCATTCCGCTCAAGCCCAAAGGAACGCATATCGGTTCACTGGTCCTGTTGCGCGACGTGACCGAACTGCGACGCCGCGAACGGGAACTGATCACCAAAGACGCCACCATCCGGGAAATCCACCATCGGGTGAAGAACAATCTCCAGACGGTCGCCGCCCTGCTGCGGCTGCAGTCCCGCCGGATGGAATCCGAGCAGGGCCGCGAGGCGCTCAACGAGGCCGTACGCAGGGTCGGTTCGATCGCGATCGTGCACGAGACGCTCTCCCAGACGCTCGACGAACGGGTGGAATTCGACGAGATCGCCGACCGGGTGCTGGCCATGGTCGCGGAGATCGCCCCGGGCAAGGTGACCACCCGCCGCACCGGACGCTTCGGCATCCTGGACGCCGAGGTGGCCACCCCGCTGTCGATGGTGCTGACGGAGGTGGTCCAGAACGCCCTGGAGCACGCCTTCGACCAGGAGCAGCACGGCACCGTCGAGGTCACCGCGGTGCGCGGCGGCAGCCGCACCGAACCCCGGCTGCTGGTCACCGTCCAGGACAACGGCCGCGGTCTGCCCGAGGGGTTCGATCCGCACCGCACCGGAAACCTGGGGCTGCAGATCGTACGGACCTTGGTGGAGGGGGAGTTGGGCGGAACGTTCGATATGGTCCGCCGGCCCGAGGGGGGCACCCAGGTGCTCCTCGACCTTCCGGTGCGCGCCGAGAAGCAGCACTAGCGGCCGGGGAACAGGGCCGCGGGGCGGGCGCGAGCGGGAAGCCCGCACCCCGGCCGCGGCCCGGGCACAGCAACAAGCCCCGGACCGACGTGCGGTCCGGGGCTCAAAGCTATTGCGATGCGATAACGACCGGGTGTGAGCTCCGGGCGGGCATCGAAGGTACTGCGCGCTGCGGCTCGGGGGCCACGGGGCGGTTGGCTCAGGCGCTGGCGTTGCGCGCCCGGTTGCGAGCTGCACGGCGCTTCATCGCGCGGCGCTCGTCCTCGCTCAGACCACCCCAGACGCCCGAGTCCTGGCCGGACTCGAGCGCCCACTGCAGGCACTGCTCCATGACGGGGCAGCGGCGGCAGACGGCCTTGGCTTCCTCGATCTGCAGCAGCGCGGGACCGGTGTTGCCGATGGGGAAGAAGAGCTCGGGGTCTTCTTCGCGGCAAACGGCGCGGTGACGCCAGTCCATGGCTGCTCCATCTCCTCGTGTGACGGGAACGTTGCTTGTGAATGTGAACGCTTTCACGAATCCCTCCACAAGGGAAGGGCCGAAAGCCAGTCAAGGACTGGTGCGGTCCTGTGGAATGAGGAGGAGGATTCGGACTCTCAAGGGGGCCGGTAAAGCGGCCGTCCCGATCGCCATGAAGAGACTCGCAAACCTCGGCGACGGATACAACCCCTTCCGGAAACTTTTTTTTGATTCCTTGGTGTCGCCTAGCTCACAGCCGTCATTCCAGGGGGTGGAAGCCAGTCTAAACGTTCGAGTGAAAGGACTTTAGGCCCTACTGCTCACACAATCACACGCAGTGCACGGCGTACGCCTGTGAACGTCACACTCGTGCGCAGTCCGAGGTGGTCACCGTCCATCTGAAACGGCAGGGGGACCTGCGAATGCAAGGTGAAGTCGGTGAGGTCGTGGAGTGAGAGGACGTGCTTGCCCCGTGGGCCGCGGTCCGGTGTGGAGGCGAGGAGCTGGGAGGCGTAGCGGGTCACCGCCGGCATCGAGAACTTGTCCAGCGCGAAGAGGTCCAGCGCGGTGTCGAACGACGCCTCGGGGGAGGGGTAGATCGGACGGTTGCCCAGGTAGGACCACGGGGCGGTGTTGCAGATTATCGACATCGCGAGGTTCTCGGTGACCTCGGTGGCGCCCGGTTCGTCGCCCGGCCGTTCGAGCGTGATGGTGCCCCGACGGCGGTTGGCCTCGCCGAGGAACTGACGCACGACCTGTCGCACGTACAGGGCGTGGGTGGAGCGCTTGCCGCGCTCGCGCTGCTGCTCGACCCGGCCCACCACGCCCGCGTCGAAGCCGAAGCCGGCGCAGAAGGTGAACCAGCGGGCCGGCACCCCCTCGTCCGGGCTGCCCGGCGTGCCCGAGGCCAGGCCCAGTCCCACGGTGCGCTCGGTGCGGTCGCGCAGCGCGTCCAGGAGGGCGCCGGTGGCCTCGACGACGTCGTTGGGCAGCCCCAGGGCGCGGGCGAAGACGTTGGTGGAGCCGCCGGGGACCACGGCGAGCCGGGGGTGCGAGTCCGGGTCGGGGCCGGTCGACAGGAGGCCGTTGACGACCTCGTTGACCGTGCCGTCCCCGCCGAGCGCCACCACCAGGTCCATCTGGCCGCCCTCGGCGGCCTCCCGGGCCAGGTCGCGGGCGTGGCCGCGGTACCGCGTCTCGGCGACCTCCAGCTTGAGGTCGCTGGCCAGTGCGTGGGTGAGCACCTCACGGGTACGGGCACTCGTGGTGGTAGCTGCGGGATTGACCACGAGAAGTGCGCGCATATGCAGCAGCGTACCTACCTGCCGGTACCTGCTCCGCCCCTGTCCATGCTGCGGGCACGCCCGGCCCGGCGGTGACCCGGCGCTACCCTGCTGGGGTGACCAGTCAGCAGAAGCAGTCCCCGAAGCGAGCCGCCGGCACCCCCGCGGCGTCCGAGCCCAAGGGGCCCCGGCCCGCCCGGCTCAGCGCCGCCGCGGCGCTCACCGCCGTCGAGGGCCTGGCCCTGGCCGCCCTCGGCGCGTACATGCTGATCGACGGCCTGGTCGGGACGCCGGACAGCCCGCAGCAGGCGGAGATGGGCGGGGTGACGATCCTGGCGCTGGCGGTGCTGCCGTTGGTCGCCGCGCGCGGACTGTGGCTGCGCCGCCGGTGGAGCCGGGGGCCCTCGCTGATCACCCAGATCGTGGCGCTGCCGGTCGCCTGGACGCTGGTCAAGGGCGGCGGCGCACTGATCGCCGCCGGTGCCGCGCTGGCGGTGGCGGCGCTGGTCGTCCTCGTTCTGCTGGTCAATCCGACCGCGACCACGGCGCTGGGCATCGCCCCGCGGGAGACCCCGTAGGACTGCGGCGCCCCGAGGTGTCCTGAGACGCCCGGCGCACGCCCCCGCACGCGTGTGGCCCCGTAGGGGTGGGCCGAACGGATCCCGTAGGGGTCGTCGGCGCCCCCTGCGGGGCCACAACGCGGTGGAGCGGGGTGGTGTTCCCAGTTGCCGGCACCGGTGTCCGATTCGGCAGTGGTGCCGGCGCTGGTGTCTGGGTCAGCAGTGGTGTCGGTTCGGTACTGGTGTCCGCGTCGGCAGTGGTGCCGGCACCAGCAGTAGTCAGTGATGCCTGCACCAGCAGTAGTCCGTAGTGCCGGCACCAGCACCCGTGGTTCGGCCGGTGCCGTGGCCGTTTTACTCCTCGACCAGCAGCTTGTCGCGGAGCTGGGCCAGGGTGCGGGCCAGTAGGCGGGAGACGTGCATCTGGGAGATGCCGACCTCCTGGGCGATCTGCGACTGGGTCATGTTCCCGAAGAACCGCAGCAGCAGGATCTTCTTCTCGCGCGGCGGCAGGTCCTCCAGCAGCGGTTTGAGGGACTCGCGGTACTCCACGCCTTCCAGCGCCTCGTCCTCGGCCCCCAGGGTGTCGGCGACGGCCGGCGACTCGTCGTCGGTGTCCGGGACGTCGAGGGAGAGGGTGCTGTAGGCGTTCGCCGACTCCAGGCCCTCCAGGACTTCCTCCTCGGAGATCCCCAGGTGCTCGGCCAGCTCGTGCACGGTGGGCGCCCGGCCGTGCCGCTGGGAGAGCTCGGCGGTCGCGGTGGTCAGCGACAGCCGCAGCTCCTGGAGGCGCCGGGGGACCCGGACCGCCCACCCCTTGTCGCGGAAGTGCCGCTTGATCTCGCCGACGACGGTGGGCGTGGCGTACGTGGAGAACTCCACGCCGCGGTCCGGGTCGAACCGGTCCACCGACTTGATCAGACCGATCGTGGCGACCTGGGTCAGGTCGTCGAGCGGCTCACCGCGGTTGCGGAACCGCCGGGCCAGGTGCTCGACCAGCGGCAGGTGCATCCGCACGAGGGTGTTGCGCAGCTCGGCGCGCTCCGGGGAGCCGTCGGGGAGCTTGCGCAGCTCGTAGAACATCGCGCGGGCGCCGCCGCGGTCGTGCGTGTCCGCCGGCTCCGCGGAGCGCCGGTCCTGGGGCCGGTCCACGGCAGCCGGCGGATCCTGCCGTTCCGCCTGCCGGCCCTGCTGCTCGCTCTGGTCCATGTGGTCCGCCCGCTCCGCCTGCTCCGCCGCGTCCAACCGGCCGCCGTGGTCGTCCGCTCCCGTCGGGTGCGGCTGGGCATGCTGCCCGGGGATGACCGCGCCCGCCGCCATCCTCGCGCCGCGTTCGAGATCTTTCACGGGGCCCCCTGTTCGGTCATGACGGTCCGGGACCGGCGCCGCGCTCCTTGTACAGACTGATGGTGACCGTGCGGTCCTCGGCGACGGTGGAATCGACCTTGCCGGCCAGTGCGGAGAGCACCGTCCAGGCGAAGGTGTCGCGCTCGGGAGCGCGGCCGTCGGTCGTCGGGGCCGACACCGTCACCTGTAGTGCGTCGTCGATGAGCCGGAAGACGCAGCTGAGCACACTGCCGGGGACGGCCTGTTGCAGCAGGATTGCGCAGGCTTCGTCGACCGCGATGCGCAGATCCTCGATCTCGTCGAGGGTGAAGTCCAAGCGGGCTGCGAGGCCGGCCGTGGCCGTACGCAACACGGACAGGTAGGCACCCGCAGCGGGCAGACGGACTTCCACGAAGTCCTGAGTCCCGGGCTCGCCTGCGATCTGGGACACCCTCACCTCCAAGGTGGCACAAGCTGGTAGAGCTGGAATGCGTGCTGAAGCTCTTGCGGTTCGCGTTTCTTCGCGTTCTTCGGGGTATCCGTGCCGGGTGGTACTCCCGCCAGGTGCAAGGAGAACGATCCGGCGCGGCTCGTGGTTCGGCTGTGACGCTATCGCGATCGGCGGGCCGGTGTCGCCCGGAAGGAGCAGGGCAGCCGTCCGGACGGCGACGGCCGGCTCACCGGCGCCACGTCTGTTACTGAGTGTAAAACCTCGGGCACGGACGGTGGTAGGGGTGGGAGCCGTCAAATCGAGCCCGATTACGCTCCGTTGGCGGGTGCGGTGTCCGCGAGCGTGTGCAGTGCCTCTCCAGTGAGCCGGAATACCGTCCATTCGTCCATGGGTTGGGCGCCGATGGATCGGTAAAAACCGATGGAAGGCTCGTTCCAATCCAGCACCGACCACTCGAAACGCTGGTATCCGCGGCGCACGCAGAGCTGGGCGAGGGCCGCCAGCAGTGCCTTGCCGTGGCCGCCGCCGCGCGCCTCGGGGCGGACGTACAGGTCCTCCAGATAGACACCGTGCGTGCCCGTCCACGTCGAGAAGTTCCGGAACCACAGGGCGAAGCCGACCGGCCCGCCGGCGTCCTCCGCGATCAGTGCGAAGGCGGCCGGCTGGGGGCCGAACAGCGCCTCCTTCAGCTGCGGCTCGGTGGCCTCGGCGGACTCGGCGGCACGTTCGTAGGCGGCCAGTTCGCCGATCATGGCGAGGATGACGGGGACGTCGTCGGGCGTCGCTTCGCGGATCATGCGGCAAGGCTAGACCGGCGTCCCGCCGCGCCCCGAGGGGGTGTCGCGCGGACCGCCCGCGCGCGTCAGACCAGCGCCTCGTCCACGAAGCACCACCGCCACGCGGCACCTGGTTCGAACGACCGCATCACCGCGTGGCCGGTCTCCTTGAAGTGCCCGGTGGCGTGCTGGTACGGCGAGGAGTCGCAGCAGCCGACGTGGCCGCACACCAGGCAGAGCCGCAGCTGCACCGGGTGGCTGCCGGCGGCCAGGCACTCCAGGCAGGTGGCGCTCAGCGGCGTCGGTTCGGCGCGCGGGAGTTCGGGAACGTGCGTGCACTCGCTCATGATGGCCAGGTTAGATCGCCGGGACGGCCGGCGGGGGAGCGTGGGGACGGTGCGGGCGTGAACGTAATGCCGCTGTTGCTGCTGGTCGCGGGTAGTGCGGGGGTCGCCGGGTTGGCGCGACGGACCCCGGTGCCGGCGCCACTACTGCTGGTCGCCGTGGGGCTCGGTGCCGCGTACATCCCGGGCATCCCGGACTACACCCTCAATCCGCACGTCGTGCTGCCGCTGCTGCTGCCCCCGCTGCTGCACACCGCCGCCCTGGACAGCTCCTACCTGGACCTGCGGGCCAACGTGCGTCCGGTCGCGCTGCTCTCGGTCGGCTACGTGCTGTTCGCGACGCTGGCCGTCGGGTACGTCGCGTACCTCGTCGTCCCGGACCTGCCGCTGACCGCGGCGCTCGTGCTGGGCGCCGTGGTGGCCCCGCCGGACGCCGTCGCGGCCACCGCGATCGCCCGCCGACTGGGCCTGCCGCACCGGATCACGACGATCCTCCAGGGCGAATCGCTGGTCAACGACGCCACCGCGATCACCGCGTACAAGGTGGCGCTGGCCGCCGCCGTGGGCGTCAGCGCCACCTGGGGCCAGGGCTTCAGGGAGTTCGCCGTGGCGTCCCTGGGCGGCATCGGGGTCGGCCTGGTGCTGATGGTGCCGCTGCACTGGCTCCGCTGCCGGCTGCGGGAGTCCGCGCTCCTGGAGAACACCCTGTCGCTGCTCATCCCGTTCACCGCCTACGCCGCCGCCGAGCAGGTCGGGGCGTCCGGGGTGCTGGCCGTCGTGGTCGTCGGCCTCTACCTGGGGCACCGGTCCTGGCAGGTCGACTTCGAGACCCGGCTCCAGGAGGAGGCGGTCTGGAAGATGGTCTCCTTCGTGCTGGAGTCCGCGGTGTTCGCGCTGATCGGGCTCCAACTGCCGGTCGTGCTGCGCGGGCTGGGGGAGTTCAGCACCGCCCAGGCGCTCGGCTACGCGGCGGTGGTGTTCGGCGCCGTGGTGCTGGCCCGCTACGCGTGGGTCTTCCCCGCCACGTACCTGCCGCGGCTGTTCTCGGCCCGGATCCGGAGCCGCGAACCGGACACCACCTGGCGGGCACCGGTCATCGTCGGCTGGGCCGGGATGCGCGGGGTGGTCTCGCTGGCGATCGCCTTCTCCATCCCCACGACGGTGCACGACGGCGGCCCCTTCCCGGCCCGCAACCTCGTGCTCTTCCTGACGTTCACCACCGTCATCGGCACCCTGGTCGTCCAGGGGCTGACGCTGCCGCCGCTGATCCGGGCGCTGCGGCTGCCGGGCCGGGACGCGCAGGCCGAGACGCTCGCCGAGGCGCAGGCCCAGAGCGAGGCGTCCCGGGCCGCCGAGGCCCGGCTCGACGCCCTCCTGGAAGACGAGCGCAACGCGCTGCCCGGGCCGCTCGCCGACCGGCTGCGCACCGTCCTGGAACGGCGCCGCAACGCGGTCTGGGAGCGGCTGGGCGCGGTCAACGAGGTGACCGGGGAGTCCGCCGACGACACCTACCGGCGGCTGGCCCGGGAAATGATCGACGCCGAACGGCGGGTCTTCGTCGAACTCCGCGACGCGCGCCGGATCGACGACGAGATGATGCGGACGCTGCTGCGCCGACTGGACCTGGAGGAGGCCGCGGCCTACCGGGAGGGCGCCGACTGACGGGCCGCCGGCCCGCCGGCCCTTCGGCACCGGGGCGGGCGCTACGGCGTGCCGGTGACCACGGCGGCGACGGTGCTGTCGGGCGGGAAGGCGCCCCCCTCGACCAGCGCCGTCAGGGCGAACAGCAGCTTGGCGACGTAGACGCGCTCGACGGGCAGGCCGTGCCGCTCCTCGAAGGCGTCGGCGAACGCGTCCAGTTCGGGGGTCCGGCGGGCGTAGCCGCCGAAGTGGAAGTCCGCCGCCAGCGACCAGTCGCCGCGCGGCCCGCCGAAGGCCGCGTGCTGGAGGTCGGCGACCGCCGCGTGGAGGAAGTGCGGGTCGCCGCCCTTGAGGACCGGGACGCCCAGCGCGCGCTGCCCGGGGCCGAGACCGGCGGCGAGGCCGGCCAGGGTGCCGCCGGTGCCGCAGGCCACCGCGACCGTGTCGGCCCGCCCGCGCAGCTCCCGGCCCAGCTCGGTGCAGCCCTGTGCGGCCAGGGCGTTGCTGCCGCCCTCCGGTATGAGGCGGAAGGCGCCGAACCGGTCCCGGAGGGCGGCGAGGAACGCCGGGTCGGACGCCCGGCGGTAGGTGGCCCGGTCGACGAAGTGCAGCACCATCCCGTCGGCGGCGCAGCGGGTCAGCGACCAGTTGAGCGGGGCCCCGGCCAGTTCGTCGCCGCGGACCACGCCGACGGTCCGGAAGCCGAGCAGCCGGCCCGCGGCGGCCGTGGCGCGCAGATGGTTGGAGTACGCGCCGCCGAAGGTGAGCAGTGCCCGGTCGCCCGCCTCGGCCGCGGCCCGCAGGTTGGGGGCGAGCTTGCGCCACTTGTTGCCCGGCAGGTCGGGGTGGATGAGGTCGTCCCGCTTGACCAACAGGCGGACGCCCCGGCGGGCGAACCGGTCGTCGTCGACGGGCTGGAGCGGGGAGGGCAGGCGCGGGCGGAGCGCACCGGGGCCGGGACTGGTCACGGGGTGCGAAGGGGGGCCGGGGAAGGGGGACGGGGGTGCAGGCTACGGCACGGCGTCAGTCGTGGAGGAAACCGTCGCCGTGGGCGGAGATGTGCGCTTCCAGGGCGGTGAGGGCGCGCTGGGTGGCGTCGGG